>DATNEM010000024.1:0-9697 GCA_035552995.1 Acidobacteriaceae bacterium
AACCTGCTGGCCGACAACCTCACCAATCAGGTCCGCGCCATCGCCGAAGTCGCCACCGCCGTCACCAAGGGCGACCTCACGCGCTCCATTCAGGTGGAAGCCTCCGGCGAAGTCGCCGAGCTCAAAGACAACATCAACACCATGATCGACAACCTGCGCCTGACCACGGACCGCAATACCGAACAGGACTGGCTGAAAACCAATCTCGCCCGCTTCACCGGCATGCTGCAGGGCCAGCGCGATCTCGGCACCGTCGGCCGCACACTGCTCTCCGAACTGGCGCCGCTGGTCAACGCGCAGCAGGGCCTTATCTATCAGATGGAGGAAGACGAGTCCGGCATGATGGTGCTGCTCTCGGCATATTCCAGCACGCCGGAAGGCCATCTTGAGCGCATCGCCGTCGGCGAAGGTCTCCTCGGCCAGTGCGCGCGCGACAAGCGCCGCATGCTCATCAATGAACTGCCGCCTGGCACGCTGCCGATCCGCAGCGGCCTCTTTGAATCCACTCCGCGCAACGTCATCGTCCTGCCGGTGCTCTTTGAGGATCGCGTCAAGGCCGTCATCGAGCTCGCCACGCTCAGCCACTTCACCGCATCGCAGTTGGCATTCCTCGAGCAGCTCACCGCCTCCATCGGCATCGTGCTCAACTCCATCGAAGCCACAATGCAGACCGAGGCGTTGCTCAAGCAGTCGCAACAGCTCGCCACCGAACTCCAGACGCAGCAGAAGGAGTTGCAGCAGACCAACGAGCAGCTCGCGCAGAAGGCCAAGCAACTCGCCGAACAGAACGCCGAAGTCGAACGCAAGAACCAGGAAATCGAACAGGCACGCCGCGCTCTCGAAGACAAGGCCAAGGAGCTGGCGCTCACCTCCAAGTACAAATCCGAGTTTCTTGCCAACATGTCGCACGAACTGCGCACACCGCTCAACAGCATTCTGGTGCTGGGCCAGCAACTTACAGACAACGCCGACGGCAACCTCACCGGCAAGCAGGTCGAGTTCGCGCGCACCATCCACGGCGCGGGCACCGATCTGCTCAACCTCATCAGCGACATTCTCGACCTCTCCAAAATCGAGTCCGGCACCGTCTCCGTCGAGGCCGAGGAGGTCTTCTTCGGCTCGCTGCTTGAAATGCTGGCGCGGCCCTTCCGTCACGAGGCGGAAAACCGCAAAGTGTCCTTTGAAATCGATTCCGACGCCAAGCTTCCTCGCAGCCTCGTTACCGATTCCAAACGCCTGCAGCAGGTCCTCAAAAACCTGCTCTCGAACGCCTTCAAGTTCACCGAGAAAGGCAGCGTGCGGCTCTCGGTCAACCCCGTGGCAGAGGGCTGGAGCCCCGAGCACCCTGTCCTGTCCGGCGCTGCCTCCGTTATCGCCTTCGAGGTCAGCGACACCGGCATCGGCATCCCGCAGGAGAAGCAGCGCATCATCTTCGAGGCCTTCCAGCAGGCCGATGCAGGCACCAGCCGCAAGTACGGCGGCACCGGCCTCGGCCTTGCCATCAGCCGCGAGCTTGCCAACCTGCTCGGCGGCGAAATCCAGCTACGCTCCACGCCTGGATCTGGCAGCACTTTCACACTCTACATTCCGCAGACCTACATGGGAGCCACCACCCCCGTCATCTCCAGCCCGGAGAAGGTCTCCACCTTCACCATGCCCAACCTGCAACTTCCGGCCGCCGTGGAGCAGATCGTCGAGCGCATCGAGGACGACCGCGACGACCTGCAGTCCGGCGACATGGTGCTGCTCATCGTCGAAGACGACCCCCACTATGCACGCGTCCTCCGCGATCTTGCGCGCGATAAGAACTTCAAGGTGCTCGTCGCGATGCGCGGCTCCGAAGCGCTGTCCTTCGCCCGCGAATTCCAGCCCACCGCCATCTCGCTCGACGTCTTCCTGCCCGATATGCTCGGCTGGGCCGTGCTGAACCACCTGAAGCAGGACCCCACCACCCGGCATATTCCGGTGCAGATGCTCACGCTCGACGAGGACTGGCACCATGGCCTCTCGCGCGGCGCCTTCTCCTTTGTCACCAAGCCCAGCACCACCGAAGGCCTGGACGACGCCCTCAATCGCATCCGTGAATATTCACTGCCGAGGCGCAAGAAGCTGCTGATCGTCGAGGACAATCCCGCCGAACAGATGTCCATCCGCGAGCTTCTCGGCTCCGACGATATCGACGTCGAAGTGATCGACAGCGGCGAGGCCGCGCTCGCTGCACTCAATCGCGAAAAGTACGACTGCGTCGTCCTCGACCTCCGTCTGCCGGACATGGACGGCTTTGAAGTGCTCGCGCAGATCAACAACTCGCCGCAACTGCTGGAGCTTCCAGTCGTCGTCTTCACCGGCAAGGACCTCTCGCCCGAGGAAGACGCCCGCCTGCACTCCCTGGCCCGCAGCGTCGTCGTCAAGGACGTAGAATCGCCCGAGCGTCTACTCGATGAGACTGCATTGTTCCTTCATCGCGTCGTTGCCAATCTGCCGCCCGAGAAGCAGCGCATGCTCGACCGCCTGCATCGATCTGATGAAGCGCTGATTGGCCGAAAAGTCCTGGTCGTCGACGACGACGTGCGCAACATCTTCGCGCTCTCCAGCGTTCTAGAACGCCGCGGCATGACCGTACTCACCGCCGGCACCGGCCGCGAGGCCATCAGCACGCTCGAACAAACTCCCGAGGTCGCCATCGTGCTGATGGACATTATGATGCCTGAAATGGACGGATATGAGACCATGCAGGTCATCCGGCAAAACCCCGAGTTCCACCGGCTGCCCATCATCGCCCTCACCGCGAAGGCCATGAAGGGCGACCGCGAAAAATGCCTGGAAGCCGGCGCATCCGAGTACATGGCAAAGCCGGTGAACACAGATCAACTGCTCTCAGGATTGAGAACGTGGCTACATCGATAATGGGACTGCCGAACACGAATCCCGACACCCTGCCGAAGCGGTCCGCTGTGCCCATCGCGCAGACAGAAGGCGCTGCGTCCATCCTGTCCAAGAAAAAATCCCCCGTCAATGTTTTGATGGTCGATGACCAGCCCTCCAAACTTCTGGCCTATGAGGCCATCCTGCGCGAGCTCGGCGAAAACCTCGTCACCGCCGCCACAGGCCGCGAGGCATTGGAACATCTCCTCAAAGGAGACATCGCCGTCGTGCTGATGGATGTCTCCATGCCGGAGATCGACGGCTTCGAGCTGGCCGACATGATGCGTCAGCATCCGCGCTTCCAGAAGATCCCCATTATCTTCGTCTCCGCCATCCATCTCTCTGAAATCGATCGCATCCGCGGCTATCAGAGCGGCGCCGTCGACTACATCTCGGTTCCGGTGGTTCCCGAAGTCCTGCGCGCCAAGGTCAGCGTCTTTGCCGAGCTCCATCGCAAGACGCGCGAGTTACAGGAGCTGAACCAGGAACTCGAAGCCCGCGTCGCCGAACGCAGCGAGGAATTGCGCCGCCTGAACACCCAGCTTCAGGAACGCGTCGCCCAGCTCGAATCCATCATGCAGGTTCTCCCCATCGGTGTGGCCATCGCGGAAGACCCGGACTGCAAGGTGATTCGCGGTAACGCCGCCGCCAGCGAGATGCTTGGTCTCAAGCAAGGTGACAATCTCTCCACCGCTGCGCGCGGGCTGCCCGCGAAAATCCTGCACAACGGCGTGAACATCCACACCGCCCCGCCGCTCGAAACCGCCATTCAGACCGGCCAGCCCACCGACATCCTCGAAGTATCGGTCACCAAAGACGACGGCGCCCAAATCCATATGATCGCCAGCGCCTCGCCACTCTTTGATGACAGCGGCAATGTGCGTGGCGCCGTCGGCGCATTCTTCGATGTCACCGAACGTAAGCACCTCGAAGATGCCCTCCGCGAGCGTGCCGAGCTACTGGAACTCGCCTCGGAAGCCATCATCGTTCGCGATGCCTCCGGCACGATTCATTTCTGGAATGCGGGCGCTGAAGCCCTCTACGGATGGTCGCGCGAGGAAGCCGTCGGACAGAATGCACATACCCTCCTAGGCACCGATCCCGCCGTGCGCGCGGAATTCGCCGAGGTGCTGGCAAGTGGCGAGCGCTGGCAGGGCAACCTCCACCACCACACCAAAGACGGCCGCGAGATCATCGTCGCCTGTCGGCAGGCGCGAAGAAATAATAGCGCGTTCATTCTGGAGATCAATCGCGACATCACCTCGCAGCGCCTTGCGGAGGAGGCGCTGCGCCGCAACGACCGCCTCGCCGCCATGGGCAAGGTCGCCGGCATCGTCGCCCACGAGATCAACAACCCGCTCGCCGCCATCACCAACACCTTCTACCTGCTGCGCACTCATCCCTCGCTCGATGAACAGGCACAGTACTACGCGCAACTGGCCGAGCAGGAACTCACGCGTGTCTCGCACATCGCCAAACAGACCCTCAGTTTCTACCGCGAGTCACAGCCCACGGCGCTTGTCCCCGTTCATGACCTTATGGATAGCGTGCTTGAGTTGCAGCATCGCCTGCTGAAGATGAACCGCATCACGCTCGAAAAGCGCTACGGCAGCAAGGAACAGGGCGTCCCCATGTCGGTTGAGATGAAGCAGGTCTTCATGAATCTCGTGGGCAATGCCATCCAGGCCATGCCGCACGGCGGCCGCCTGCGCGTCAGCATCGGCCCAGCTCCCAATAACGCCAGCCCGGCCGGCGTGCGCATCGCCGTCACCGATACGGGAATCGGCGTGCGGCCCGAGGATGCCGAACGGCTCTTCGAGCCTTTCTTCACCACTAAGGAAACCAAAGGAACAGGGCTCGGCCTCTGGATCAGCCGCGGGATTGTGCAGAAGTATGACGGCTCCCTGTCCTTCCGCAGCGTGCTGGGAGAAGGGCGCGCCGTCACCTCATTCCAGATCGTGGTCCCCCCCGCAACCTAAGCAGAAACTCCAACGGCTGGCTTGCCGAATTCAAGGAATAAACAACCCAACGAACTCATCTACCGGCATCGTCTCAAGCCGGTTCTGATCGGCACACAGATCGAGAATGACCTCCTGCGCACCGTCCGGCAAAGCCAGCGCTAGATTGTTACGGAACTTTTCCACCAGCAGCGGCAAGCCTTCTTTACGCCGAATCCGATGTCCGATCGGATATTGGACAGCAACCTCCGGCAACCGCGTGCCGTCCATCAACTCCACAGTCAGCGCATTCGCAATCGACCGCTTCGCCGGATCGTGATAATCCCGCGTGTACTGCGCATCTTCCGTACAGACGATCTTCGCTCGCAACTCGTCGATCCGTGGATCGGCCGCGACCCCATCTTCATAATCCTCTGCGGCAAGTCGCCCGAACAGCAGCGGCACAGCAATCATGTACTGGATACAGTGGTCCCGGTCCGCCGGATTGTTGAGCGGCCCCTGCTTATCGATAATGCGAATCGCCGCCTCATGCGTTCGCACAGAGACCCGCCGGATATCCGCAGCCGATTTCCCTACCTTTTCCAACTCACCGTGGATCGTCATCGCCGCTTCAACCGCCGTCTGCGCGTGGAACTCCGCCGGATACGAAATCTTGAACAGCACATTCTCCATTACGTAGCTGCCATAGGGCCGCTGGAATTCAAACCGTTTGCCCCGAAAGCTCGCATCGTAAAATCCCCACGTCTTCGCCGAAAGCACACTCGGGTATCCCATCTCGCCTGTCTTCGCGATCAGCGCGAGCCTTACTGCGCGCGAGGTCGCATCGCCCGCGGCCCAGCTCTTGCGTGAACCCGCGTTTGGCGCGTGCCGATACGTCCGCAGGGACTGCCCATCCACCCACGCCAGCGACAACGCATTCAAGCACTGCTCGCGTGTGAGGCCCAGCAGTTGGCTGCCCACCGCCGCCGACGCCACCTTCACCAGCACCACATGGTCCAGGCCAACTTTGTTGAACGAATTCTCGAGTGCTAGGCATCCCTGAATCTCATGTGCCTTGATCATCGCCGTCAGCACATCACGCATCGTGAGCCGCCGCCCATTGCGCGACAGCCAGTCCGCCACGGCAAGAATTCCGCCGAGATTGTCGCTGGGATGCCCCCACTCCGCCGCCAGCCACGTGTCGTTGAAGTCCAGCCAGCGAATCATCGCGCCGATGTTGAACGCCGCCGTCACCGGATCAAGCTCGTATGAGGTCCCGGGAACCCTCGCCCCGCGCTGCATCGTAAGCTCCGGCACCACGGGCCCCAGCAGCCGCGTGCAGGCGGGAAACTGCAACGCCTGCAACCCGCAGCCCAACGTGTCCATCAGGCAATAGCGCGCCGTCTCATACGCAAGCGCGCTGTCGATCCGGTAGTTCAAAACATAATCGACAATATCGACGAGAGGCTGGTCGAAGGGACCGCGATCGCTGGAGATATGGCTGGACATGCAGGAAAGGTTCCTTCGAAATTCTATTCGCAAATCTGGCGTAAGCTCCTGCCTGCTATCGACTCATCAGCGGCGCGATTCAATCGGCACGAACTCCAGCTCGTCCGGCCCCGTGTAATTCGCGGTCGGCCGGATAATCTTGCCGTCGATGCGCTGCTCGACCACGTGCGCGCCCCAGCCGCTGGTGCGCGCTATTGCAAACAACGGGGTGAACATCGCGGCCGGAATTCCCATCACGTGATAGCTGACTGCGGAGAACCAGTCGAGGTTGGGAAACATCTTCTTCGACGCCGACATCACCGCCTCAATCCGCTCCGCGATCGCATACAGCCTCGCATCCTCTTCGGACCGCGCGAGAATGCGCGCAACGCCGCGGATAATCCCATGGCGCGGGTCGCTGATGGTATAGACCGGATGCCCGAATCCAATCACGATCTCTTTTTGCGCCAGCCGCCGCCGGATGTCCGCCTCCGCCTCATCCGGTGTGCGATACCTCTGCTGGATTGCCAGCGCGACTTCATTGGCGCCGCCATGCTTTGCGCCCTTCAGTGCCCCGATAGCGCCCGCAATCGACGAGTAAATATCCGATCCCGTCCCTGCAATCACGCGCGCCGTGAAAGTCGACGCGTTGAACTCGTGCTCCGCGTAGAGAATCAGCGAAACATTCATCGCGCGCACCCAGTCCTCGCATGCCGGCTTTCCGTGAAGCAGCGTCAGGAAGTGTCCGCCGATCCAGGAATCCTCCGTCTCTACCTCGATGCGCCGCCCGCTGTTCGCAAAGTGATACCAGTAAAGAAGCATGCTGCCCATCGAAGCCATCAGCCTGTCCGCAATTGGCGGTACCGTCTCGGGCGCGTGCGTCAGGTTGTCGAGATGCGGCTCAGGCTCCAGCGTCGCCAGCACGCTGACACCGGCCCGCAGAACATCCATGGGATGCGCCGTCGCCGGTAACTGTTCCAACGCCGCGCGCACACCCACCGGCAGCCCGCGCAATCCGCGCAACCGCTGCCGATAACGATCCAGTTCCTGCGTGTTTGGCAGCTTGCCGTAGAGCAACAGATACGCGACCTCCTCGAACTCGCAGTTCGCCGCGAGGTCCACGATGTCGTAGCCGCGATAGTGCAGGTCGTTGCCATTGCGGCCCACTGTGCATAACGCTGTGTTGCCCGCCGCCACGCCGCTCAGCGCTACCGATTTCTTTGGTTTCAATACAACCACGCCCTCGTTCATAGCGATTCCTATGCCTTCCGATCGGCCTCGCCCTGGGCGAACAGCTGGTCCAGCTTTCGCTCATACTCGTCGTAACCGAGAAAATCGTATAGCTCCGTGCGAGTCTGCATTATATCCAGCACATTTTTCTGCGTGCCGTCACGCCGGATCGCCTCGAAGACTCGCAGGGCAGCAGCATTCATTGCGCGGAACGCCGACAGCGGATACAGCGCCATCGCCACATCCGCTCCGCGCAGTTCCTCCAGCGTGAACAGAGGAGTGACACCAAATTCTGTGATGTTCGCCAGCACTGGCGCACCCGTGCGTTCCGCGAAGGCGCGATACTGCGGCAGTTCCGTGACGGCCTCGGGAAACACCATGTCAGCGCCGGCCTCTACGCACGCCGCGGCCCGATCCAGCGCGGCATTCAGCCCTTCATTGGCCAGCGCATCGGTGCGCGCCATAATGACGAAGTCCTCATCCGTCCTCGCGTCCACCGCTGCCTTGATGCGATCGACCATCTCGCTGCTCGGCACAATCGCCTTGCCCGGCCTGTGCCCGCATCGCTTCGCCTGCACCTGGTCTTCAATGTGGCATCCCGCCGCGCCCGCCTTGATCAGCGACCGCACGCTGCGGGCGACACTAAACGCGCCGCCGAACCCCGTGTCGATGTCCACCAGCACAGGCAACGCGCACCCATCGGTTATCCTCCGCACATCCACCAGCACATCTTCCAACCCCGAGATGCCCAGGTCCGGCACGCCCAGCGATCCCGCAGCCACGCCGCCGCCTGAAACATACAACGCGCGATATCCGCTCCGCTGCGCCATCCGCGCGTGATACGCGTTGATCGCGCCCACGATCTGCAGCGGCCGTTCTTCCTGGATGGCTGCGCGAAAGCGCGCACCCGCAGAAGCATGCTCCATCGACCTCACCCCTCACTGTGTATAGGACAGAGTACGCGATTCCGCGAGCGGAACAACGACCAATCTTGTTACAGGTGCCGCCCGCATTTCAGGCGGAAGCCGCCGTCACGCCAAGTCACACACAAGAATGGCCAGCGAGTCCGGCGGCAGAATGATCTCATCTGCCCGCTGCTCAATCCCCACATGCGATGTGAGTTCTACGCGATGGCCGGGGTCCGTTACGAAGCAGGCGGGGTCCGTCCCCAGGTTCGCAAGAATGCGCACGTCGCCGCGCCCCAGCCCCGGCCGCGTAATCTCGAGCCACTTCGCCTGCTCGTCATATTCCACGTGCAGATGCCCAAGATCGCCGTCGTTCAGCGCAGGTAGCCGGCGCCGCAACTGGATCAGGGACCGATACCACGCCAGCATCTCCTTGTGCTTTCCCTCATCCACTTCTGACCAATTAAGTTTGGATCGCTCGAAGGTCTCGCGGGCCTCGGGATCAGGCACTTCTTTCTCCGTAAATCCGAATGCTGCAAACTCCTTCTTTCGCCCTTCGCTTACCAGCCTCGCCATCTCGGGCTCGTCGTGGTCCGCAAAGTAAAGAAAGGTTGTCGATGCGGCGAACTCCTCGCCCATAAATAGCAGTGGCACAAACGCCGCCGTCAGCACAATCCCCGCCGCGACCTTCGCCCGCTCCATACCAATCAGGTGCTCGATCCGCTCGCCCTGCGCGCGGTTTCCCACCTGGTCATGGTTCTGAAGAAAGCAGATAAAGTGGTGCGCCGACAGCCCTTCGACGGGTCGCCCATGGTGTCGGCTGCGGTACTCCGAATACCCGCCGTCATAAACAAACACCTCACGCATGGCCTTCGCCACACAATCCATGCTGCCGAAGTCGGAATAGTAGCCGCCGGGCTCCGAGTGCAGCACCGTGAACAGAGCGTGATGAAAGTCGTCACTCCATTGCGCGTCGATGCCCCAGCCACCAGCCTCGCGCGGCCGCACAATGCGCGGATCGTTCAGATCGCTCTCTGCAATCAGAATCAGCGGCCGGCTCAAAGTCGCTGCCAACACCTGTGTCTCCGCCGCCAGTTGCTCCAGAAAATTTACGGCCGAGCGATCGAACATCTCGTGAATGGCATCCAGCCGCAGGCCATCGATGTGGTAGTCCTGCATCCACATCAGCGCGTTGTCGCAGAAGAAGCGCCG
>DATNEM010000025.1:0-7508 GCA_035552995.1 Acidobacteriaceae bacterium
CCCCCGAACCCTTCACCGCCGACGCTCTCGTCGAAGAAGTCACCCGCATCCGCGCGCAAATCGCCCTCTCGCTCGACGCTCTCAAGCGCGCCTTCAACTCATTGCCCGACGAGCTGGCCTCCGACTCCGCCGCGCTCATCCTCTCCCGCCGTGCCCAACTCGTCGCCCGCGCCCACGCCATCGCGGAAACGTCTCCAGAGGCCGCCGGTCTCCGCATCCGCATCCACGGCGACTATCACCTCGGCCAACTCCTCCGCACCCGCAACGATTACGTCATCCTTGACTTCGAGGGCGAGCCGGCGCGCCCTCTCGCCGAGCGCCGCGCCAAGCACTCCCCACTCCGCGACGTCGCGGGCATGGTCCGCTCCTTCAGCTACGCCGCCTACTCCGCGCTGGACCGCTTCGCCCAGCGCAATCCCGCCGCTGCCCGCACACTCGAGCCATGGGCACAGCTCTGGCAGAACGCCGTCTCCACTGAATTCCTCCACGCATGGCGCGCCCGCATGGCCGAAGCAGAACGCGACCCACACGCCGCGCATCTTACTCCGCAACCCCAGCAGGCACACCGTCTGCTCAACGCATATCTGCTCGAGAAGGCGCTCTACGAACTCCTCTACGAGCTCAACAATCGCCCAACATGGGTCCGCATCCCGCTGGCGGGCATGCTCAATCTGCCGGATTAGACTTAAGCCATTTCCTGATCGCCGATGGCCACCACTCCCACAACCGACCAGCACACCGCCTCCGCGCCTCACGCCTCCAGCGGCGCCGGCCTGCTCGTCAGTCTTGGCCCGCTCGCGCCCGACGCCCTCGCCGCTGTCCTCGCCAATCTCGAGCAGGCCTTCCCGCAGCAGACCATCATCGTCGCCACGCCCGGCGCTCTCCCCGTCGAAACAACATCCGGCACTCAGTTCCAGCTGGTCTCATACGACCCTCCCTCCCCCGGACCTCCCAGTTGGGTGCTCTCGCCCGCCGACTTCGTGAATTGCTGGAAGCTCGTCGACGAACACCACGCCCCAGCCTGCCTGCTCCTCGGTCCCGAAGCGCAGTCCCTCCGCCTGCAAACACTGCGCGCTCTCGCCGAGGCCGTGCTCGCTCAGCACGCCGACCTGGCCACGCCGCGTTACGATCTCAGTCCGCGCGACGGCCTCGTCAACTCCGCGATCCTGTATCCGGTGACCCGCGCATTGTTCGCCGCGCGCTCCCGCTATCCCCTCGCCGTCGATCTAGCCTTCTCCGCGCGGCTCGCCGAGCGGCTCGCCACGCTGGCGCAGCGCCACACCGCTTCTGGCAGCAACGCCGCGCTGCTGTGGCCCGTCGCTGAAGCTGCCGTCGCATCCTTCAGCATCACCGAAGTCCCCGCCGGCCCGCGCGCACTTCCGCCACCCGGCACTACTGACCTCAACACGGTCCTCGCTCAGGTCGCCGGCTCACTCTTCGCCGAAGTCGACGCCCGCGCCGCTTTCTGGCAACGCGCGCGCCTCGCCGCCGCGCCGCGCAACGGACCGCCATCTTCACCCGCTGCGCCTCAATCCGCCGGCGCAAATGAATCCGTCGAACCTCCCGACGTCACCCCCATGCTCGACTCCTTCCGTCTCGCCTACGCCAACCTGCATGAAATCTGGTCGCTCGTCCTCCCGCCCAACTCGCTTCTAGGCCTCAAGAAGCTGTCCCTCATGTCGCCCCAGGCCTTCCGCATGCCCGACCCACTCTGGGCGCGCATCGTCTACGACTTCACCCTCGCCTATCGTCTGCGCACATTGAACCGCGGCCACCTGCTCGGCGCGCTCACGCCGCTCTATCTCGCCTGGGTCGCATCGCATCTGCTCCAAACCACACCCGGCGCACCCGACTACACGCCGCCAGAGAAACACATCGAAGCCGTCGCTGCCGCGTTCGAAGCCGACAAGCCATACCTCGTCTCCCGCTGGCGCTGGCCCGATCGCTTCAATCCGTAGTCGCAAACGAAAGGATCACCTCCCATGAACCTGGATCTCCCGCTCCCGACCGATGCAAATACGATTTGCCATAATTCTTGCTGCTACTTGTCACGCTCATTCTTGATCTGTCTCGATCGGTTGAATCGCTGCCAATCGGTGTTAAGCCTCTAATGAAGGAGACCGTATGAGCCAACAAATCACCGCTGCGCTTCGCGAATCGATGCACCGCGCCCTCGTCAAGCTCGCCAGCTTCCTGCCTGGCCTGCTCGCGCTGCTGCTCGCCGTCATCGTATTCACCTTGATTGGCGCGCTCCTCGCCTCCCTCGTGCGCCGCATCCTCGTCGCCGTCCACTTTGACCAGCGCTTCGCCGGCGACCAGGCCACCAATGTCGCCGACTGGTCCCCGCGCCACTCGCCCACCGTGCTCGTCGCACGCACAGTCTTTTGGGCCTTCGTGCTCTGCGGACTCCTCATCGGCGTCTCCGCCTTTGATGCCTCCTTCGCCGCCAACTCTCAGTTCTCCGGAATGCTGATCCCATACCTCACGCACTGGGCCTCCGCCATCCTCATCCTCCTCGCGGGCAGCGTCATCGCGCGCTTCCTCGCGCGCTCCGTGCTCATCGGTGCCGTCAATCTGCAACTGCAGTACGCGCGCTTTCTCTCCCTCGGAATCAAGTGGCTCGTCATCGTGCTCGCCGCCGCCATGGCCCTTGACCACGTGGAGATCGGCGGCACCATCGTCGACCTCGCCTTCGGTATCCTCTTCGGCGGAATCGTCCTCACCCTCTCGCTCGCCATCGGCCTCGGCTCCCGCGACCTCGTCAGCCGCTCGCTCGAGCGTTCCGAGGCCCGTTCCGACCCACGCCCCACCGCCATCCGCCCCACACCGTCCGACCCAACCGTCTCCAGCGAAGAAACCGCCCCCCCGCGCCCCACCGGCACCCTACGCCACTTCTAGCCGCTGGCTAAAAGCGCGATCTCCGGAACCAAAGTAACTCTCTGCCTTTCTCGCGCCCGATGGTATTCTTCCTCCACTCACGCAATACCCTTTCATGCGCACCCGACGAGCACTCGCCGCGTTCTCCGTCCTGACCCTCGCCCTTTTGGCGATCTCCGCAAGTGTTTCCGCCGCCGCGCAAACCACCATCCACATTCCCGCCGACCAGCCCACCATCCAGGCCGGCATCGACGCCGCGCACAACGGCGACACCGTCCTCGTCTCCCCCGGCACCTATTACGAAAACATCGACTTCAAAGGCAAGGCCATCACCGTCACCAGCTCCGGCGGAGCGGCGGCGACGACCATTGATGGTCAAAACATCACCTCAACGGTCTCTTTCATCAGCGGCGAAGACCGATCCAGTGTTCTCAGAGGATTCACGATCCAGCACGGGCAGTCTCCAGGAGTGCCAACTGTGGAAGGAGACCCGCTCGGCGGCGGTATCTACATCAATGCATCGGCTCCATCCGTCTTGAATAACGTCCTCACAAACAATGTCTGCTCGGGAATTTTTTCCAACTATGGAGCGCCCTTGATACAGGGCAACACGGTTACTCTCACAGACAACGCACACTCGGGTTGCTATTTCAGTAATGATGCGCCCATCATGCTGTTTGGGGAGCTGCAGCGTGTCAAGAATACGACGCTGATCTCTACGGTTACGGGCAATACGGTCGAGAACAATAACATCCTCGGGACCGGCACAACCTCACAAAGCTTCGCAGCCGGCATCGGCGTATTCGATGCGGCAGCCAACATACAGAACAATATCGTGCGCAATAATAGGTCCGACGGCGATAACGGGGGCTTGGTGGTTGGCGGAGTTCCGGCCGCTGCTGCCCCCACACTCATCATCCAGAATCTGATCTACGGAAACAGCTCCCGCTGCGGCGGCGCAGGCCTTGCACTTCTTTCCGGCCCCGTGAGCGTCGGCCCCATCGGTTATTTCGTAATCAACAACACTATAGCGAACAATATAAACCTTCCGGTCCAATGCAACCTCAATCTTGTTCAGGGACCGGGAAATGTTGTAACCGATTTCGATACAAATACCATCGCGTATGTCAATAACATCATCAGCTCGTACGGTGCTGCGCCGGCTCTGCTCTGCGCTAGCGCTAACCTGCTCGCTAATTCAGATGCGCCTGGTCCGATGTTGATCCTCGACCACAATGACATCTACAGCTCCAGTGGAAATACATATTCCAGCGGCTGCGGTGGTGAAGATTTCTCTTACGGCAACATCTCTGTCGACCCGGCCTTCCTTAGTCCAGCAACCGGAGATTTCCGCCTAGAGCCTGGTTCTCCCGCCATCGATATGGGTAACAACAGTGCGTCACCACTTCCGCAGCAGGACTTTGCAGGGAATGCCCGTATTATTGACGCAACCGGCAAGGGCTATCCGATCATCGACATGGGAGCCTATGAAGTTCCTGGGGCTACGTCGATTTCGTCTACAGCTTTGCTGCTCTCACCGTCTGCGTACGAGGTGGGGGCCGCACAGTCGCTCACCCTCACGGCCCGCCTGTTGACATCCCAGGGGCCCTTCTCCGGCGCGGTCGAGTTATTTGACAACCACACTGCTATCGGTTCCGGAACCACCGACTCCACCGGCAATCTAACCATCACTTCGCCCTTTCTTCTGCCTGGCCTCCATCACTTCCTCGCAACCTTCTCAGGAGACGGTACACATCCCGCGGCAGCGTCCGTTGAGGTAATCGTTCTTGCAGACAGATATATTCCTGTCCTTACGCTAACGTCATCGCCAAATCCTTCTTCGCAAGGCCAGCCCGTCGTGTTTACAGTCACCATCACGTCGCCTGACAACGTGGTCTTGTCCCCTGTGAATTTAGTCAATACCTCAACTGGCGGAGCAACTCTGGCGGTACTTACACCAACCGGCCCCAGCGGAGTTGCTACCTTCACGACAAGTTCGCTTCCGCTCGGAATGACGTTTGTTGATGCTAAGTATCCTGGCGATCTAACCCACCGCCCTGCCCGAGTGGAAGTGCGACAAACAGTTATCAACCCCGCTGCGACCACCACGACCCTTGCCACATCCCTCGATCCAGCGCCGGTAGGTCAACTCGTCACATTCACAGCCACTGTTGCCGCTGCACCTGCCAATGGATCGCCCGCCGGTTCCATCACCTTTTCCGACGGAAACACATTCCTCGCATCGCAGCCGCTAGCCGCTGGCAGTGGAGGTGTGGCCACTGCATCCTTCTCAACCAGTTCTCTGTCGCTCGGGACACATTTCATCTATGCCACCTACGTGCCGTCGGGCAGTCTTACAGGCAGCAGTACCTCGATCGCGGAGACCATTAGCAACGTATCCACCTCTGCCAAACTCACTTCCTCGCTGAATCCCGCCAATGTGGGGCAACCGGTCACATTCACGCTGATCGTCACCAATACGTCTACAACCCCAGGCGCCCCTTCGGGTTACGTCGCGTTCTACGACGGCGCGACCGCACTCGGTAATCAGCCGCTCACTCCATCTGCCGCGACCTCGTCAGTATCGACCCTTACCACAAGTTCGCTTTCCATCGGAGGGCACAACATTAAGGCCGTGTATCTGCCTATAGGCCTTTACCTTGGTAGTTCCGATCAATTGGCTGAGATCATTAATCCGCTCCCGAGCGTGACTGCACTCACTGCGGGACCGAATCCCGTATTTGTTGGGGTCCCACTCACCCTGATCGCCACGGTCACAGGGACCTCTGCAATCTCAAATGGCAATGTGTCGTTTTATGACGGCGCCACGCTTCTCGCATCAGTTCCGGTCGATGCGGCCGGCCACGCCATCCAAAGTACCGCATTCCTCGCAGTCGGAACCCACACTCTCACCGCCGTCTACTCCGGCAACTCCACTTACTCTGCCAGCACCTCCGCACCGTTCACTGAAGTTATCCAGCCCCTCCCACAGGACTTCACCATCACGCTCGCCTCACGCACCATCACCCTCAAGACCGAGCACCACACCACCACAACACTCACCCTCACCAGCATCAACGGCTTCGCGGACTCGCTCGCAATCACCTGTGCCAACCTGCCGC
Organism: Acidobacteriaceae bacterium; assembly: GCA_035552995.1. Lineage (GTDB taxonomy): Bacteria > Acidobacteriota > Terriglobia > Terriglobales > Acidobacteriaceae > Edaphobacter. Next base: position 6,000 of record DATNEM010000025.1, read on the forward strand.
AGTACGTCACCTGCCAGCCCAAACCCACACCTGCATCTCTTACCGCCAGCGGCACAACTGTCGTCTCCCTCTACCTCGACACGGACTCCGTCCTCGGCTACGCCCGCCTCGCCGCGCCTCCGCGACCGACGCCCGCACCCTTAGGAAATCGCTCCGCGCCCATCGCCCTCGCACTCCTCTTTGCCCCCTTCAGCTTTTTCAGCGCCCTCGCGCTCTCGCGCAAGTCCCGCCGCGCACACTTCCGCACGCCGCTGCGCCTGCTCGCACTTCTCCTCGCGCTGCTGCCTATCTCCGCCGCGCTCTCCGGCTGCACCACCATCATCAACGCCTACGATCCGCCCGCCGCGGCCGTCCCCGGAACCTACACCATCCCCATCACCGCCGCCGGCGCTGCCACCCACATCGCCCATACCGCCAACCTCACCCTCATCATCACCCCCTGATCGTCGTATTCCCCTGATTTCGCGCCTCTTTTGCACACTGTTCGGCACTCCCACCGCGCCCCAAATCCCCCGCGAAACCACCTATAATAGAGCCATAGATCATGGCTGACGAACTCTTCGACCCCCAAAAGCCCTCCCCGCAGGACGCGAACTCCAACAATCCTCCGCCCGCCGGCACGCCTCCTGACGGCCCCCCGAGCTCGACCGTCCTCGGCCCTGGCGCCGCCTTCCTCGTCCCCGTCAACATCGAGGACGAGATGCGCCGCTCCTACCTCGACTACTCCATGTCGGTCATCATCGGGCGCGCGCTGCCCGACGTTCGCGACGGCCTCAAGCCCGTCCATCGCCGCATCCTCTACGCCATGGACTCCGAGGGCCTCCAGTACAACAAGCGCTATTCCAAATGCGCCGGCGTCGTCGGCGAATGCCTCAAGAAGTACCACCCGCACGGCGACTCCGCTGTCTATGACGCCCTCGTGCGCCTCGCGCAGCCGTGGTCCTTGCGCTATCCCCTGGTCGACGGCCAGGGCAACTTCGGCTCCGTCGATGGCGACCCGCCAGCCGCCTATCGCTACACCGAATCCCGCATGATGCGCATCGCCGGCGAGATGCTCGCCGACATCGACCAGGACACCGTCGACATGGTCCCCAACTTCGACGAGTCCACCGTCGAGCCCACCGTCCTGCCCACGCGCTTCCCCAACCTCATCGTCAACGGCAGCTCCGGCATCGCCGTCGGCATGGCCACCAACATCCCGCCGCACAATCTCACCGAAGTCGTCACCGCCGCCATCGCCCTCATCGAGCGCGACGGCAAGCGCGACCCCGACGACAAGAGGACTGACCTCGACGTCGTCCTCGAGCACGTCAAAGGTCCCGACTTCCCCACCGGCGGCTTCATCTTCGGCAAGGGCAACATCCGCAACGCCTACACCACCGGCCGCGGACGCTTCCTCATGCGCGCCAAGTGCGCCATCGAATCCATCACCGGCGGCCGCCAGGCCATCATCGCCACCGAAATCCCCTACCAGGTCAACAAGTCCAACCTCGTCAAGCGCATCGCCGA
>DATNEM010000026.1:0-13129 GCA_035552995.1 Acidobacteriaceae bacterium
CGGCTAGGGCACGATGTTTCATAGAACTTCTCCCGAGATCGGCGGCTTGCGCTCATGACCTGATGAGGGCCGGTGCATCGCAGAATTTTGCCCTATGCGAAAACGCGCCGAAGATTTTGCAGGAGAGTTATACACCGGGCCCTATTCGACTGGGAAATCATTCCGAGCGTGAAATCCTACTTCTGGATGCATACGTGTCAGCGAGAAAACAGCAAGGCCGGCGGCGGAAGTTGTTCCGCGCGACCGGCCTCGCGAACGTCGTTGGTTGGGCAGCTGCCTACCAGTTCAGCGGATTGCCGCTTAGCGATAGTGGCCGTAGTGGCCGCGATCATAACGGTGCGCGCGCAGCCATTCCTCTCGCCGGATTTCCTCGCGCCGGATTTCTTCCCGGCGGATCTCTTCCCGGCGAATCTCGTCGCGGCGACGAATCTCATATGGAGTGGGGCGAGCGGCTACAACTACTGCAGCCGGACGGCCAATGCGCGCTGCGACATAAACCTGCGCATCGGACTTGGCCGGAAGGGCGAAAAGCAGGGCGCCTGCGCCTACAGTTGCGAGCAGCGATTTCGTAAAACTCGACTTGCTGGTCATCTTTGCGAACATCGAATTGGCGGTGGCGAGCGTCATGGCGTTTGGGCCTCCTGCCCATCTTGTGGCGGCCTTCCTGCTTCCGCCTACGCAAGAGTGAACCCACTTTGCCGCATCGCTGTTGTGCGCAACTTCCGCGCAGCACAGTGTTACAAAACTGCTTTTATCTTCAATGCGCTATCCGATTCTTTGCGACCTTTCTCGCGCTGGCATCATCGCGCGGAATCGCGTAGAACGAACTGATGGAGATTCTTACCGCGGCGGAGATGGCGGCAACCGATCGCCGAACGGTCGAAGGGTTCGGCATCTCAATGGCCACGCTGATGGACAACGCCGGTACTGCCGTCGCGCGTTTCTGCATGCAGCAGTATCCGGCAGCTCGACGGATCGCCGTTCTGTGCGGCAAGGGCAACAACGGCGGAGACGGTCTTGTCGCTGCACGGGTGATCGCTCAGAGCGGGCATCAGGTGAAGGTAGTCCTGCTGGGCAATATAGAAGAGCTAAAAGGCGAAGCAGCGAGTGCACTGCGCGCGCTGGAGGACGAGGCCCCCGGCGTCATCATCGAGAGCGTTTCGGATGAAACACGACTGGATGGAGTGATGTCCGCGCTGTTGTGGGCACAGTTGATCGTGGACGCAGTCGTCGGCACCGGTTTCAAGCCGCCGCTGCGCGGGACGGCCGCTGCGGTACGCGGCCTGCTCGCGGAATCCACTGTTCCCGTGGTTGCCGTCGATCTGCCCAGCGGCTGGGACGCCGATTCGATGGAAGAGCGCGTGGAAGGCGCATTCCGCGCGGACGCAGTGGTCACCTTTACGCGGCCCAAGCAGGCGCACATCTTCGGCAATCTCACAGGCTCTGCCTTGGGTCCAGTTGTTGTGGCGGACATCGGCTCACCGGATGCAGCAGTCGTTGCCGGATCGCGTATGACTTGGGCAGGTTCTGCGAAAGCAATCGCCGAAAAGCCTCGCGCGGCCAACTCCAACAAGGGCATGTACGGGCACGTGCTCGTCATCGGCGGCAGCTACGGGACCGCGGGCGCGCCGTCAATGGCGTCGCTCGCCGCACTGCGCGCGGGCGCCGGCCTGGTCACCGCCGCAGTGCCACGCAGCATAGCGAATGTTGTTGCGGGCTTCGCGTCGGAACTGATGCTGGCGCCGCTCACCGAAGGAAGCGAAGGCTCGGTGTCTCTTGAGAATCTTTCGAGCAGCACGCACAAGGACTCACTCGAGTCGCTGATCGAAGAGAAGCGCATTACCACCCTGGCTATCGGCCCGGGCCTCTCGCAGCGCGGCGATGCGGGCGAGTTCGCGCGGCGCGTGGTTAGAGAGACAAAGCTGCCGACTGTCGTCGACGCCGACGCTCTGAACGCCTTCGCGGGACGTGCCGGAGAACTGAGCGGTGATGGCCGCGTGCTGGTGCTCACGCCGCACCCGGGCGAGATGGCCCGGCTCGCGGGACTCAGCATGAAAGAGGTTGAAGCGGACCGCATCGGCCTGGCGCGGCAGTTTGCAACAGAACACAAGCTCACGCTGGTGCTCAAAGGCTGGCGCACATTGATCGCACATCCCGATGGACGTATTGCGGTGAACACCAGCGGCAATCCAGGGCTGGCCAAAGGAGGCAGCGGCGACATCCTGACCGGCATCGTCGCGGCGATGCTGGCGCAGTATGCACGCAGCGGCGAGTCAAGCGATGTAGCGCGCGCGGTGGAGGCTGCGGTTTACCTGCATGGTCTTGCGGCGGATTTTGCAGTCCGGGAGCGCGAGGAGCACACGCTGCTGGCGACGGACACCGTGGCGCATCTCTCCGATGCATTCAGCTACCGCGCGAACCATGATGGCATGACATGGGTTTGCGGCGTTCGCGAGGCTCGCGCGTGAAAGAGCGGCGCTTCAGAACACGATCAGTTCAGGGAACGCTGGAGCTGGGCGAGCGCATTTCCGAATTGCTGCTGCCAACGCCGCGCGTCGTCATCCTGCGCGGCGAAGTGGGCGCTGGCAAGACGACGTTGACCAAAGGCATCGCAGCAGCGCTGGGAGCGGCGGCCGAGGACGACGTCACCAGCCCGACCTTCACCATCGTGCATGAGTACGAGGGCACCAAGGTTCGACTCTTTCACCTCGATCTCTATCGGCTCGAGACTGAGGAGCAGATTGCGGTGCTCGGGCTCGAAGAGATGGCGAGCTATCCGAACGCGCTCGTACTGGTGGAGTGGGGCGAGCGCTTCGAGAGCGTCGTGAAGATGGCGACGGCTGAAATCTACATGGAGCACGGCGAAGGCGACGAGCGCGGAATGATCGTGCGGGTCAACGACTAAAAACAAAGCAACCACGGATTCTCACGGATCAGCACGGATTGTTTTGATCCGTGTCCATCCGTGTAATCCGTGGTTCGTTCTTGCTCCTTCCAACATAGCGATAGATGGCGCATTCTTCGTCGCCGGTAGAGCCGTATTCCTTCTGCTGCGCGATGGCTTCGAGGTCTGCTGCGTGGTCCTCGGGTGTCATCGGCACCTGGCCGATGAAGAGGCGCTGGAACGCTGGATGGCGATCAAGCACGTTGGCGCACTCGGCGTTGACGTAGAGGACGTCGAGGGCGAGAGTGCTTGCTGATGGTCCGTTGTGCGCCGCGAGACTTGCGTGCTCGGCGATCTGGGTTTCGATGCGGCGGAGCAGCTTGCGCAGCAGCGGCGCTTCGAACGGGTGAAAGAGAAAGATCAGCGTTGGTGTTGCGGGCAGAGCGAGTTCGAGCGCGTCCTGTTCCAGGACGTCGATGGGTGCGAGCAGGGGCGCGGTGGGATCGGCGGCGTGCGAGCGGGTCCAGGCTTCGGCGTTGGCGCGGGCGATAGCGGCAAGCTTTGGGTTGAGCTCGATGCCGACGACACGGCGGAAGGGCAGTTCGCTTGCGACCAGCAGTGCGCGGCCCTTGCCGCAGCCGATATCGAGGAAGGTGTAGCTGGAGATCGGGTGCGGCGGCACGGTCTCGCGCCAGTGGGCGATGAGCGCGCGCAGGATGGAGGGCGCGACTCCGTAGTATGCGGTGACGTGCTCATCGTGGGCGTGGCCGGTGGTGAGGTGCTTCGCAGGGACGAGGCCGCTGGTGTCCACTCCGTGCGCCTGGTCGAACGGGTGGACGGGAAAGCTGGTTACGTGCAGCAGATCGCGCGGACGGATCGGCTTCTTCGCGGCGAGCGCTTTGCGCTTCGGCTTACTTGATCTGGATGAGGCCATGCTTGGCGGCTGCGGTCTTTTGAGTGGCTCTGGTGCGGGCTTCGGGCGCGATGCGTTCGGGGCTCCAGCGCGGCTGGTCGAGGAAGACGACTTCGGTAGAGCTGACGGTCTCGAAGGCGGCGAGACGGTTGCAGACGATGGCGGCGATCTGCGAGTTGGTGGCCTCGTTCGCTACGGGCGGCGGAACGAGATTAATAAGGACGCGCTGGCGCTGCGGGACGCCAGGGATGCCGGCGCCAGGGGCGGCTGGGTCGGGTGCGAGCGCGATGTTTTGGACGGTTCCAAGGTCGACGAGGTTCTCGCCCAGCTCGGGGTGGTAGCAGTCATGCAGTGCGGCGACGATGACGGCTTCAGTGAGAGCGGGTTGGGCGACGGCGTGCATTTTTTGGGTATCTTGGCGCGTAAACCATCCATATTGAGTCACTTACGGGATCGCGAGGTCTCCAAAATAATGATTCCGGATGATTTACGTACAAAATTTCTGAAATCAGAGACTTACGGTAACTTTTCACAATCAACTGTGAACGCGCATGGGAGCGGTGCGCGTTTTTCTGGCTGGAGCTTGCCCTCGCCGAACCTCTCGGTAATAAGTCATTCTGAAAAATCGACCTCAGGGGCTGATGCCCCGCCTCACAGGGATGGTCAGCTTATGGCGTGGCTGAAGCCACGCCCTTTCAAAGCAAAAACCAAACTGACCCCACTACCAACCTCTCTCTTCTTTAAGGATAGCAAGCGGAGCAAAACTAAAATGCCACTTTTTAAAAAGAAAGAAGTCGCGAGGATTCACCGGGTTAGAGCGATTTTGAGCAATCGAAGGTCTTGACAGCCTTTCGGCTTGGGTGGCTAGCGGCCTTCTTCGCTGAGGTCCTCGTCGCGGCGTTCGATGGCTGCGGCGGCCTGCGGGTGCAGCTTCTGGAGGAGTTCGAGCAGGCTGGCGGGGTCGAAGAGTTCCAGGTGATAGTCGGCGGCGGGGCATTGCTGATGCATACCGCAGATCATGATGACGGGCAGTTTTGGGTAGAGCTTTTTGATGGCGAGCACGACGTCGTTGGGCTGCATGTCGCGGATGGCGTTGTCAATGACGACGCCGTCAACGGCTGGGAAGCGCTGGACGGTCTCGATGGCCTCGGCGCCCGAGTAGGCGGTGATGACGTTGAACTTTGCGGTCTCGATGACGAGTTTGCGGGTAGAGATGTTGGCGGAAAACTCGCGGTCAACGACGATGAAGCACGGGCGGGTCATTTCTGTTGGATGAACGGAAAGCAGTGGGGGTGGTCGGTACGATTGAAGGTCACAGGACTTTTTGCAGTTGTTCGTGGCACACCGTGCGTATAGGTAGTATGCGGGCGAGACGATTGGGGCAGGTTGCAGTTCTATGCGGCGTATCGGCGATCGCTGTGTGCGGGCAGGCGCCGGCAGATGGCGCAGCGAAGCCCGGCTTCGATGTGGAGTCGTATCGCAAGCTGGATGCGACGCTGGAGTTTCTGCGGCAGAGAAACGCGAGGGACTATGCGATCGATACGAAGCGCGGTATCGACGAGGCGAGCTTTGTGCCGATCGGCGGGATCGAGCAGTGGGTGACGATTCGAGGGCAGGACCGGAGCAACCCGGTGTTGCTGTTTGTGCATGGCGGGCCGGGTGATGTGACGAGCCTGTTCTCGCTGCCATACTTCTATTCGTGGGAGAAGAAGTTCACGGTCGTGGAGTGGGACCAGCGCGGCGCCGGGAGGACCTTTGGAAAATCGGGGCCGTCGGTGAAGCCGACAATGACGCTGGACCGGATCGCGCAGGACGGGACGGAGCTGGCGGAATATCTTTGCAAACATCTTGGCAAGCGCAAGATCGTGGTGGTTGCGCACTCTTTCGGGACGATACTAGCGCTGAAGATGGTGCAGATGCGGCCGGAGTTGTTTGCAGCGTATGTGGGCACAGGACAGGTGGCGGACGAGACGCGCGACTATACGGTTGCGTACGGCGCGCTGCTGAAGAAGGCAGAGGGTCTGCATAACGACGAGGCGATGGAAGAGCTGAAGGCGGTAGGGCCGCCGCCTTACAAAGACGGCCGCGGCTACCAAGTGCAGCGGAAGTGGTCGAATCGGTTTGAGCATGCGGATACTTTTCTTGCCGGGACGATGACTCTGTCGCTGAGCGCACCTGGTTACACCGTGCGCGACGTGTTGGATGATTTTGACGGCCAGTCCTTCAGCGGAGAGGCGCTGGTGCCGCAGGCGAGATCGCAGACAATGCGCGACCTGGGGCTGCAATTTAAGGTGCCGATGTTCTTCTTTGAGGGGACGGAGGATTTCACGACGCCGACCGCGCTGGCGCGCGAGTATCTGCAGGCACTGCATGCGCCGGTGAAGGAGTTTGTGCCGGTTCCGGGCGGGCACTTTGCGGTGTTTATGAACTCGGATGAGTTTTTGAGGCAGCTTGTGGTGAGGGTGAAGCCGCTGGCGGAGAAGGCCGGATGACCCACAGCAAGGAAGTGCGACGAAAAATAGCTCTTGTCACTTCGGTGCAGACGACGGAGGGAGTTGGTCGTACGGAGTGTAGCCTTCCCAGTCGAAGGGAAAGCCGGTCTGGCCGAGGAGCGCGTCGATGAGGGGCTTGAATATGCCCTCGCCGTTGGAGCTGTTGGTGAGGATGAGGATTCCATCGCCGTGCGTGCGGAAGATGAGGGCTAGATTGCGCCAGCCGTCGTCGTGACCCTCCTTGAAGAATGCGGGTCCGTAGGGCGAGGAGTAGAGTCCCCAGCCGAGGCCATAGCTGAGCGCGATGGAGTCGTTGGCGTTGGTGGTTTCGGGGTTGAGAGAGGGAAACTGGTGCGCGGAGTGAATGCGGATCTGCGGCGTGAGCATCTTCTCGCGCGCGGCGGGATTTAGCGCTTTGCCACGCATGAGCGCGCTGAGAGAGGCGGCGTAGTTGCGCGGCGTGGTCTGCATGGAGCCGGCGGCGTTGGGGCTGGTCCAATGCTTGTGTCCGAGTGAGCGGCCGTGCTCGTCGTAGCCGTTGGCGTAGTCCGATGCGAAGCGCGATTCCCACACCATGCTGGAGCGGGACATCCGAAGTGGCGCGTAGAGATTCTGCTGCATGAGTGTGGTGAGGGATTTGCCGGTGACCTGCTCGACGACGAACTGGGCGAGGTTGATACCTTCTCCGGAATAGGCAAAGCGAGTACCGGGATCGAAGTGAAGGCGCAGCTTGCGGTCGTCCTCAAACCAGCGGAAGTTGGCGAAGCCGCTGGTGTGGTCGAGCAGGATGCGCAGGGTGAGCTTGGCGGTGCGCGGATCGCCCTTGAGGTCGGAGTAATTGGGAAAGTCGCCGAGAGGTTTGCCGAGGTATTGCTCGATGGGTTTGTCGAGTGAGAGGACGCCGCGCTGGACGAGCTGCATGACGACAGTTGCGAAGGCAGCCTTGGTGAGTGAGGCGGCCGACATCACGGAGTCCGGGGTGAGCGGGAGGTTCTTTTCCGGGTCGCGCAGGCCATAGGCCTTGAGGTAGACGACCTGCCCGTGATGGAACAGCGCAATGCCGGCGCCGGTGACATGCGCGGCCTGCATGAGGTTGTTTACGGTGGAATCGATCTGGGCTGAGGTGAGAGTGACGCCGTCCGGGCGGGAGATGGCGGGCTGCTGGGCGGCGGCGGCGGTGAAGACTGCGAGTGAGAGGGCGGGAAGATGGAGGAGTCGGCGCAAGTGGAGATCTCCCTGGAGGAAAGTACGTTGGGCGAGGGAGAAAGTTCTGTTAGACACAGGTGAAGGCAAATACGGGGATTCTGGACACGCGCGATGCGCGGTCCAGAATGACGACGCCAAAGTACAGAAAGCCAACCCACCCTTCGCTGCGCGAAGGATGGGCCACCCGGTTCTGTGGTGCGATACCCACCCAAGGGCGGAGCTTGGATGGGGCACCCGAAGTGCTGAGAAGCAGATTCCTCCGCATGCGACTCGCGTCGTACGCTGCGGAATGACAAACGCTAGTTCTTGGCGGCCAGCTGGCGGAGGACGTAAGGGAGGATGCCGCCGTGCTGGTAGTAGAGGACCTCCTGCGGAGTGTCGATGCGGATGGTGGCGGAGAACTCGATGGTTTTGCCGGAGTTGTTTTCTGCGAGGACGGGGATGGTGCGGGCGGAGGCGCCGGACTTGGGATCGAACATGGCCTGGATGAGTTGGGGGAGTGCGCCGGGTTCGTCGCCGAGCGAGAATATCTCCTCGCCGGAGAGGCCGAGCGATGCGGTGGACTGGCCGGGGAGATATTGCAGCGGCAGGATGCCCATGCCGACGAGGTTGGAGCGGTGGATGCGCTCGTAGCTTTCGGCGATGACGAAGCGGATGCCGAGGAGCTTGGGGCCCTTGGCGGCCCAGTCGCGCGAGCTGCCTGAGCCGTACTCCTTGCCGGCGAGGATGCAGAGCGGGATGCCGCGCTCGGCGTAAGCGACGGAGGCGTCGTAGATCGACATGGCATCTCCCTCTGGCAACAGGCGGGTGACGCCGCCCTCGGTGCCGGGGGCAAGCTTGTTGCGCAGGCGGACGTTGGCAAAAGTGCCGCGGACCATGACCTCGTGGTTGCCGCGACGCGAGCCGTAGCTGTTGAAGTCGGCCGGCGCGACGCCGTGGGCTGTCAAGTAAAGTCCGGCGGGCGAGTTTTTCTTGATGGAGCCGGCGGGGGAGATGTGGTCGGTGGTGACGGAGTCGCCGAGGACCGCGAGGGCGCGTGCGGCGCGGATGTCCTGGACGGGCGCGGGTGTCGCCTTCATGCCGTCGAAGTAGGGGGCCTGGCGGATGTAGGTCGAGTCCTGCTCCCAACCGTAGGTGTTGCCGGAGGGGAATTTGAGGCCCTGCCAGTTGGCGTCGCCGTCGGTGACGTGGGCGTACTGCTTGCGGAACATGTCGGAGCCGATGCAGGCGGCGACGGTGTCCGCGACTTCTTTCTGCGATGGCCAGATGTCCTTGAGGAAGACGGGAGAGCCAGCCTTGTCCTTGCCGAGTGCATCGCTGTTGAAGTTGTGGTCGATGCGGCCTGCGAGCGCGTAGGCGACGACGAGCGGCGGACTCATTAGATAATTTGCCCGGACTTCGGGAGAGATTCTTCCCTCGAAGTTGCGATTGCCGGAGAGGACGCTGACAGCGACAAGCTGGTGGTCTTCGATGGCTTTGCTGACGTCAGTGGGCAGCGGGCCGGAGTTGCCGATGCATGTGGTGCAGCCGTAGCCGACGGTGTTGAAGCGCAGCGCGTCGAGATATTGCGTGAGGCCAGCCTTGTTGTAGTAGTCGGTGACGACGCGCGAGCCGGGCGCGAGCGAGGTCTTGACCCAGGGCGGCGTCGAGAGACCGCGCTCGACGGCCTTCTTGGCGAGCAGGCCGGCGGCGACCATGACGTAGGGGTTCGAAGTGTTGGTGCAGGATGTGATGGCAGCGATGACGATGGAGCCGTTGCCGAGGTAGGGATCGACGTCGACGCCGAAGCGGGCTTTGACGGAGGTGGGGGCGGGCTGAGAAACAGAAGCAGGTCCCTCGGCTGCGGTCCCGCTGAGCGGGGCCTCCGCTCGGGATGACAAGTTAGAGGAAGGGGTGGACGGTGGTGGCGCGCCGACGGAACTGGTGAGGTTGCCGTTGCCGGAGGGGTGGCCGCCTTCGGCCTCCCAGCGGACCATCTGGCGGGCGGCGTCCTGGTTGCCGTTGGGGCCGAGCAGCGAGGGGAGCTCTTTTGCGAACGAAGACGCGGCTTGCGAGAGAAGGACGCGGTCCTGCGGGCGCTTGGGGCCGGCGACGGAGGGCTCGACGGTGGAGAGATCGAGCGAGAGAGTGGAGCTGTACTCGGCTTCAGGTGCGTCGGCGGTGTGAAAGAGACCTTGTTCGCGGAAGTACGCTTCGACGAGCGCGATGTGCTCTTCGCTGCGGCCGGTGAGGCGGAGATACTTCAGCGTTTCAGCGTCGACGGGGAAGATGCCGCAGGTGGCGCCGTACTCAGGGGCCATGTTGGCGATGGTGGCGCGGTCGGCGAGCGGGAGTTCGGAGACGCCGGGGCCGAAGAACTCGACGAACTTGCCGACGACACCATGCTTGCGCAGCGCTTCGGTGACCGTGAGGACGAGGTCGGTGGCGGTGGCGCCTTCGCGCAGTTTGCCGGTGAGGCGGAAGCCGACCACCTGCGGCACCAGCATGGAGACGGGCTGGCCGAGCATGGCGGCCTCGGCCTCGATGCCGCCGACGCCCCATCCGAGGACGCCGAGTCCGTTGACCATGGTGGTGTGGGAGTCGGTGCCGACGAGGGTGTCGGGGTAGGCGGTGATGGCGGTCTGTTCGACGGTGGCCTTCGCGCCGTTGGTAGCGACAGCGTCCAGCGTGCGGATGGGCTGCGTGGTGAAGACGACGCGGGCGAGGTATTCGAGGTTTACCTGGTGGCAGATGCCCATGCCGGGAGGGACGGCGGAGAAGTTGCGGAAGGCGGTCTGGCCCCACTTGAGGAAGGCATAGCGCTCGCGGTTGCGGGTGAACTCGAGCGCGGCGTTGAGGTCGTAGGAGTTGACGGTACCAAACTCGTCGACCTGGACGGAGTGATCGATGACCAGCTCCGCGGGTTGGAGCGGGTTGATCTTTTCGGGGTCGCCCCCGAGGGCGCGCATGGCGTCGCGCATGGCGGCGAGGTCGACGATGGCGGGGACGCCGGTGAAGTCCTGCATGAGGACGCGCGCAGGCATGAAGGCGATCTCGCGGGAGGGCTCGGCTTTGGGGTCCCATTTGGCGAGGAAGCGGATGTCGTCGGCGGTGACGGTGACGCCGTCTTCGCAGCGAAGAAGATTTTCCAGGAGGATGCGGAGGGAGTAGGGGAGGCGGGCGAGATTGGCTTCTTTCGAGAGCGCGCTGAGACGGAAGATGTTGACTTTGGTAGAGCCGGAGGTGAGAGTGCCGGCGGAGTGGAAGGAGTCGGGATGCGTGGCCATGGGTTTTAGTCCTCCTGATATCTCGTGTGGGCGCGCCGGGCAAACGTGAGACGCGGGCGCGGAGCTTGCGGCGAATTCTTTGGCTCGTGGCGCGTGCGGACGCGAGAGCGCGGGAAGAAAAGCCTATCAAAATTGTATGAGGGGATGGCGCGAGGGGAAAATCAGAACCAGCCGCGGTCGTGGCGTCCACGGCGGAAGCGCTTCAGAAATGGGAAGCGGCGTGCCATGAGGAGATTGTACGCCTGGGGATTGCTTGCGCACGTTCTTTGGGTTTTGGGGTGGGGCATTGCGTGGTAGCTTGGATGCCTCCCCGGTTTTGCATACTAAGAGGCTCCCATGAGCGTGATTCGAGTTGTTCCGGCGCTGGCTTGTGCGGTTGTGTTGGCGGTCGGGTGCGGGGGCGGGAGTACGGGTCTGACTACGCAGACCACCACAACGAGCACAGGCGGAAGCAGCGGCGGCACGGGCAAGATCACCATCTCCAGCAATGTGCTGATGAAGGATGGTGTGCCATGGACGCCGAGGGCGCTGCAGCTAAATGCCTTCGTAGCGTCGCCTGCGGCAGCGGCGGGTGTCTATGCGCAGGCGTACCAGCACTTCACGCTGGGCGAACTGAGCGCATTGCAAGCGTGGGGCGCGGACACGGTGCGCTTCCAGATTGGGCAGCCGGAGATGGACCCTCAGTCGAGTTTGTATTCGGCGGCTTTTGTCGGACAGGTGCAGGCTGCGGTAGCTCAGGCGAAAACGCTCGGGCTGACTGTGATCCTGAGCGTGCAGGATGCGGCAGCCACGGGCGAAACAGCGCCCGCCTCGCTGCCGAATGCGGGAACGACTCGAGCGTGGTCGACCTTGATGACCATAGCGAATGGCGATCAGGGCATTCTATTCGAGATGTTCAGCGAGCCATCGCTCTCTGCGACGCCAACGAACTGGACGGCTTGGCAAAGCGCGTTCCAGTCGCTTGTAACGGCACTCCGCGGTGCAGGCGCGAAGAATGTACTGCTCGCCGATGGACTGCAGGGCGGCACAACATTTGCCGGTGCGCCTGCTCTGACCGACACGCTGGCGCAGACAGGCTTCGCCGTGCAGCCGTGGTTCTTCCCGAATTACCGGACAACCGCTGCTTACGATGCGGCGTTTGGGAACCTTGCGGGGACGAATGTTGTAGTGGCAACGGCGTGGTCCACGCTGGACGGAGGCGGCTATACAGAGTACTGCGGACCGACCACGCCCGCGGATGCGCAGACGCTACTGAATTATCTGCTGGCGAAGAAGATTGGCGTGACGGGCTTCGCGTTCGACGATCCGGGATACGGCGCGAACCTGAACATGGTGGGAACGATTGTGCAGGACCTCAATGGAACCCCAACCACGTTTGCCGGCGGCACAAAGGTGTGCGGGGACGCGGGCTTTGGGCCTGGTGCGATGATGCAGGGCGAGTTCAAGACTGGGATCGTACCGGCGCCGTAAAGCAAGACGGTATGCTGCTTGCTTACTGCCACAGGTGCCATTGGTGGGTAGCGAGGACGAAGGCGGCGAGGAGGGCGTTGGTGGTGGCGTGGGCGGCGATGGCTTCGCCGATGCGGCCGCGCCGGAGGAGCGCGAAGGCGTAGAGGAGGCCGGCGAGGGTGCCGGGGAGCCAGAGGCGTCCGTGGAGGAGTCCGAAGGCGAGTGAGGAGAGCAGCAGCGCGGGCCAGGTGAAGCGGGTGAGCGGGAGGGCGTCGAAGTCAGCTGAGATGAGGCGGCGGATGAGGAAGCCGCGGAAGGCGAGCTCTTCGGCGATGGGGACGGTGAGGACGGCGGAGGCGATGCGGAGGGCGATCCAGCCCAGGCGAAGCGCGGTGGAGGAAGACGCGAGTGGGGAGGGCGCGGCGTCGGTGGCGGTGTGGTGGAGTGCGGCGAGGGAAAAGTCGGCGGCGATCCAGAGAGCGAAGACGGCGACACCGACAGTTGGGCCGAGCCAGGAAACCTTCCAGTTGAGTGAGGCGTAGCTGCGGCGGAAGTAGAGGAGAACGATGGCGGCCGCGGGGACGCGGGCGGCGTAGAGCCAGTCGGCGTGGATGCCGCAGGCGGTGCCGATCATGCCGGCGGCAAGGATGGCGAGAAAGGGCAGGAGGCAGGCGGCGGCTGGGTTCGCATCGGAAGCGCGATAGAAATGTGCGGTGGCGTGCGTTGCAGCGCGAGCGGCCGGAGTCGTTTGCGGGACGCGCTGGGATTCGGATTTGAGAAGCCACGAGATGCGGGTTGCGCCGACGCAGTAGGCGAGGGCGACAGCGTTGAAGAGGATCCAGCCGGCCTGGGAGTGGAAGCCGCCGGTGGCGATCTGCGGCGCGCCGGCGTTTCCGATGAGGATGAGCGCGGCGATGCG
>DATNEM010000027.1:0-6339 GCA_035552995.1 Acidobacteriaceae bacterium
TTGGCGTCGTTGCGGGAATAGTCGGGCGAGTCAAGTTCGCGTGTGCGGAGGATATCCGTCGGGATGCCGTGCGCTGCGGCGAACTCCAGGGCGGCTGCGAGTTCCCTGCGTGGCAGCGAGGGCGAGTCGGCGATGACGGCGAGCATGCGTTCACCGAGGACCTGGTGTGCGACATAGGCCAGGAAGGCTGAGTCCGTTCCGCCCGAGTAGGCAACCAGCAGGGAGCCTGCAGTACGCAATGATTCGCGCAATGAATCAAGTTTGGCGGCGAGTTCAGCGGAAAGGGCCATCGCGACCTCCATTCTACGCGGAGGCGCTAGCCGGCAGGTACGACGACGCGAGAGCGGACCTCCAGTTTGTGGTAGTTGCGGTAAGTCGCGACGAAGGACCATGAGGTTTGGTCGTTGCTCATCGCGGAGGTGATCTTCGCAGGCAGCCAGAAGGTACGCCCATCGAGTACGACGGGTTTGTAGTCCACCTCTACCCGCCAGCGGGTGACAACCGTGGGGCCGGTCGTGCCGTCGGGAAGCAGCGGCTTAATCACGTGGTGCGGGATCTGAACCTCCATACGCATAATCTGGTTCGAAACTGGATCGATCAAGACCCGTCCCGACCCGTCTTCGGTGAGAATGCAGTGCTCGGGACGCTGGTCGGCGGGCGCGCTGACAAAGCGGACGACGATGGGCTTGCGAGCTTTCACCGGCTCAAGGGCATAACGCATGCAGGGCTGCTCATCGGTCGAGACCATGGCGAGGCCCCCGGAAAACGCGCCGCTGACCATCTCCGGTGCGTCGATGTCGCGGCCGTTGGCCGGCTTGCCGTCAATGGTTCTGATCTCGCGCGATTCGTTCAGCGTTTCGGTATGGTTTTCGGTGTCGATGTCGCGCTTCAGGCGGAAGACGGATTCGGCGATGGTCTCGTAGTTGGGAGCGGATGCGCCGCGCATGGCGAACTGGCGCATGGTGGATTCCATGTGTTCATCCGCCACAAAGCTGGGGATGGATTTGTCATAGTCGTCGAGGTTGGCCTGGAGCTTCGCGACGACATCGTCGAGCGTGAGTGGCTGTGGCGGCTGCGCGAACAGGTGCGATGCGGCTGCGAGCAGGACAAGCAGCGGGAAATATCGATACGGAGATGCAGAGCGCACTGAAAGCATCAGACCACGCCGGGGACTTGCGGGGCACCTTTCGTCATCAAGACTGGCGTGTTTGTTCTCGCCGCTCCACTCGGTCTCGCCGTGCCGCACCAACCACAGCTCCGTTGCCGATCCATTCCCCACTCGCACACTCTCCTCAATTCATCTAATCTCATCCCATCGCGCGGGAGCGCGCAACCGCATGAGCGAAACTCAATTCGCAGCACCGCCCCAATCCACCATCCTCACCACCACCTGCTGCATCGTCGGCGGAGGCCCTGCCGGCATCATGCTCGGCTTCCTCCTCGCGCGCGCCGGCATCAACGTCACGGTGCTCGAAAAGCACAAAGACTTCTTCCGCGACTTCCGCGGCGATACCGTCCATCCCTCCACGCTCGAACTCATGTACGAACTCGGCCTCCTCGACCGGTTCCTCGCCCGGCCGCACGAGGAGGTCCGCAGCTTCACCATGGTCATCGGCGGCCAGTCCTTTCCCGTCGCGCAAATCGACCGCGTCCCCACGCATTGCAAATTCGTCGCCGTCATGCCGCAGTGGGAGTTCCTCAACTTCCTCGCCGCCGAAGCCGCTAAGCTCCCCACCTTCCGCCTCCTCATGCAGCATGAAGTCGTGGGCCTGGTCGCCGACGACCACGGCCGCATCCTCGGCGCCCGCGCCAACACCCCCGCCGGTCCGGTCGACATCCGCGCCGCCCTCACGGTGGCCTGCGACGGCCGCCACTCCACCTGCCGCGCCGACGCCGAACTCCCCGTCCGCGAAACCGGCGTACCCATTGACGTTCTCTGGTTCCGCCTCCCGCGCCGACCAACCGATCCCTCGAACGTCATCGGCAACATCAATTACGGCACCCTCGCCGTCCTCATCAACCGCAACGACTACTTCCAGTGCGCCTTCATCATCAAGAAAGATTCCTTCGCTGAGGTCCAGCGCCACGGCCTCGACGCCTTCCGCGCCTCCATCGCCAAGCTTGTTCCCTTCCTTACCGACCGCGTCGACACCGTCACCTCATGGGACCAGGTCAAGCTGCTCACCGTCCAGATCAACCACCTCACCCGCTGGCACCTGCCCGGCTTCCTCTGCATCGGCGACGCCGCGCACGCCATGTCGCCCGTCGGCGGCATCGGCATCAATCTCGCCATACAGGACGCCGTCGCCGCCGCCAACATCCTTGCGCCCTACCTCCGCGCCGGCTTTGTGTCGGAGATGAACCTCGCGCACGTCCAGCATCGCCGCCATCTCCCCACGCGCATCACGCAGGCCTTTCAGGTCTTCGCGCACAAACAACTCTCGCGCACCCTCGGAAACCCCGCGCCCGTCAAGCCGCCCGCCGTCCTCCGCTTCCTCACCGGCAGCGCGTTCTTCCGCGGCCTCGCCGCCCGCTTCATCGGCGTTGGCGTCCGGCCGGAACATATTCGGAGTTGAGAAGTTTTCTAGGGTATTTTGGAGTGCAAAATATTCTAAAATAAGGACTTACAGGCTACCACCTCCGCGTAAAGTATAGATAACAAATGGGTTACGCACAAAATTCCTGAAATCAATAGCTTGAAGGGGGAGAAGTGACGCTGGAGCCAGGCGCTTTGGCCGCGCTTCCAGCATAAGTTCCTGATTTAAATTGTATATCCCCTGTCAAGGGATTGGGGCTTCAGCCGCAGGGTTGCAGCCTTCCCTACGCGACGAGTGACGACCTTGCCCGCTGCCGGTTTTTCCCATACTCTGGGCCTCATGGAAGTTCATTTCACGCCTGAGCAGGAAGCGAAACTCGCGCAATCCGCCGCGCTACACGGCCGCAATCCGGATGAATTGGTGCAACAGGTGCTCGCGCGCTACTTCGACGAAGAGAGCCGCTTCGTCGACGCGGTCAGGCGCGGAGAAGATGCACTAAGCCGAGGCGAGTACCTCACGCATGAGGAGGCAGGTCAACGCCTGGAACGGTTCCTGCGCCGCTGATGGAAGTTCGCTGGTCCATCCCCGCCGCTGAGGACCTGGAACAAATCTGCGAGTGGATTGAGCGCGACAATCCAGAGGCGGCCCGTCGCATCGCCCACAACCATCTATAACGAGTGCGGTCGCTGAGGAGATTTCCCAGCCTGGGACGTGAAAGCCGGCGCCTGCCAGGTCGTCGCGAACTTGCATTCGCGCCATTGCCATATATCGTTGTCTATCAGATCAAACAGGACCCAGTTGAAATCTCTCGCGTCTTCCACGTAGCGCAGGACTGGCCTTGAAACCGTCGCGCGATAACTGGAGAGCCAGACACTCGCGCCACCTTACGCCATCGCAATTCATCGCGCTGCCTTGCGCTGATGCTCGAAGGTAATGCGCAGGCGCGTGCGGGTAGCTTTCGCGAAGCGCGCCAGCGTCCGCGTAGACGGAAGCACTTTGCCGCCTTCCAACCGAGCAACGACGGCTTGCGTGGTACCCATCGCCCGGGCAACTTGCTCCTGGGTCATGTCGGCCTCGGTGCGGGCCCTAATCAGCGAGGATGCGAGCGCGAACTCCTCGTCAAGCGCATCGTATGCGGCAACGTAGGCAGGGTCTTTCTTCCACTTCGCGAATGCCTCGGTCGCGGGAATGAACTTGCGCCTCATTGGACCTCCTTCGCCCGCCTGAGCGCGATTTCAATCTCGCGGCGAGGTGTCTTCTGTGTTTTCTTCTCGAACACGTGGACTATAACAATCCGTCGTCCCTTTGCAGTGACATAAGCCGCGCGGGCGATTCCGTCTTTGCCCTTCAACCGCACCTCCCAAAGTGGCCCTTCCAGATGTTTCAATACGGCTCGCGTACATGCTCCAGGCCCTGCGCCTGAATCAACTCCACGATCCGCTGGAAGCTGGCGCGCATGTCAACCGGAAGCGCATCGAGCATGGACTGCACACGCTGGTCGAAGAGCTCTACGGACCAGTGCATATTCCAATTATATCTTTTTTGCAATACTAATCTTTCCGCATCATTCCGCCGGTTGTAAAGTGTGGGAAGCCCTCTTTGAGGTTCTTACAAATGCGGCTAGCCACGACCTTCCTCTGCACAATCCTCTTCTCGCTCCTGCAAATGCATTCGCAGACCCCTCCTTCCGCCGCGCAGCACGCAGGCTCATGGAAGACGGTCTACGAAGAGAACTTCGAAGGCCCCGCGCCCTTCTCCAAAGCATCGCCCGCCTGGGCGCCCGACACGCACCAGACCGACGACAAATTCTCCGACGGCGGCTCTTTCTTCACCGCGCAAGGCAAACACCCGCCCGGCGCCTACCGCATCGAAGCACCCTTCGGCGAGAACAACTGGCTCACCGTTGCCGCCTATTCGCGCTCCAAATCGACCGCCCTCAGCGACCTCTTCAGCGTCGTCCCGGACCCCGCCGATCCCGCGAATCACGTCTTGCGCGTCGCCTCGCCGCAGAACACCGACGGCCTCGTCATCCACAACACCGTCAAGCTGCCCTCGCAGTACCGCGTCTGCGTCCGCGCCGGCTACGCCGACTTCGGCGACGGCAAAGGCCTAAACGGCTACCTCGGCCCCGAGACCGACGAGCCCTGGGACCACGACTCCGACACGCTCGAAAACGGCTTCTATTGGCTCACCATCCTCGACGCCGTGCCGCGCCCGCACAACAACATCTGGATTCACCACCACCGCAAGGTCAACATGGACTCCGACAACAACACCGACAACTGGACCAACATCTGGGAGGGTCACTCATGGGTCGCCGACGGCAGCCATCCCATCATGATGTTCGCCCTCGACAAGAACGGCGAAGACGACGACCTCACCGGCCGCCCCTTCCTCTCCTGGTCCAACGGTGCGCTCCAGCCGCCGGGCGAGATCCGCGCCGTCGACGCGTACAAGGACAAGACCTGGTACACGGCCTGCATCGAGCGCGGCTCAGAAAACTATGTCCTCTCCATCTCCGGCGACTTCAAGTTCGGCGGCCAGCAGACCTACACCGGCACCTTCCCCCTCTCGGCCACCTACGCCACCGCGCCCGCCATCCCCGACTTCTTCATGTTCGGCGACCCCCACAACAACTTCTACCGCGGCTCCATCTACTACGACGACATCAAGCTCGAAGTGCCTGCCGCTAAGTAGCGCGGCCGAATGAAGCCGGGTGGCCCATCCTTCGCGAGCGAAGGGTGGGTTGCCTAGTTTATTTGTCATCCCCGAAGGGGATCTGCGTTTGCCTTTCGTTCAGCGCGATAGAAACGGTGGTGGAAGGGGTTCGGCAGGGCGCGTTTCTCTCCACAAATCTTCCAAATATTGTTTCAAGACAGGGAATGCCGACTCACATTCGATCGGGGTCTCCCTGTCTGGCGCAGAAGACCATAAATTCCCGTACGACCGTGCCACACACCAACGGGGTTGATTGCCTTCCAATTTATCTGACTTGATCGTCACCCTCAGTGGGCTCGGGGCATACTGCTCGAGCCTGTGTTTCTCAGCCGTCGAGAAGATTACGTGTGACATGGATTGGCCCGCCCGGAAATACTCGTCGAACCCTGCATCGACGCATGCTTTTAGAAGAGGCATCAAGAACTCCGTGTAGGGTATCCAATTTGGATTGTGAAGCGGCATATCTCCTACAAACTCCATAACCCAAGCCCATGACCCCTGATTGGTTTGTAGGAGACGTTGGATTCTCGCGACCTCTTCGCCGTAGCTCATCCGATTCAGCATAATCGACTCGCGACTTCACCCGAGTCCCTAGTCCCTAGCGCCTAGTCCCTTATCTTTAAAAGATGGACTTCACCCTCGCCACCTCCTATCGCCCGCAGGGCGACCAGCCGCGCGCCATCCGCGAGCTCGTCAACGGCCTCGCCGCCGGCGAAAAGGACCAGGTCCTGCTCGGCGTCACCGGCTCCGGCAAAACCTTCACCATGGCCTCCATCATCCAGGAGGTGCAGCGGCCCGCGCTCATCCTCGCGCACAACAAGACCCTCGCCGCGCAGCTCTACCACGAGTTCAAGGCCTTCTTCCCCGCCAACGCCGTCGAGTACTTCGTCAGCTATTACGACTACTACCAGCCCGAGGCTTACATCCCCTCCGGCGACCTCTACATCGAGAAGGAAGCCACCATCAACGAGGAGCTCGACAAGCTCCGGCTCTCCGCCACGCGCAGCCTCTTCGAGCGCCGCGACTGCATCATCGTCTCCTCCGTCTCCTGCATCTACGGCCTCGGAAGCCCTGAGGCCTACTA
>DATNEM010000028.1:0-15605 GCA_035552995.1 Acidobacteriaceae bacterium
TTTATCTGCTGCGCTGCTTGCTTCCATGCCTGTATCCATTGGGCTTATGGCTGCGGCGCCCAGCGCCGTCCTCGCCCAGGACACCACAGCCACCCGCACCGTCCAAGGTAAGGTTGTCGATAAAGCCGGGGCCGGCCTCAAAGGCGCCACCGTTTATCTCAAGGACAGCCACACGCTCGCGGTGAAGAGCTATATCGCGACCGATGACGGTAGCTATCGATTCGGCCAGCTCGCCCAGAACACGGACTACCAGGTATGGGCCGAGAGCGGCGGAAAGAAGAGCGGCACAAAGAACATCAGCTCCTTTGATGACCGCAAAGATTTCGACATCACCCTCAAGATCGATAAGTGACAAGCGAAGCTCGTCATTCTAAGCCGTAAGCGAAGAATCCCACATTTGGGACAATCTGCTACTCCACTACACCCTTCTTCGGACGCCGGTTCGCCTGCAGCACACGCTTGCGCAGCCGCAGCGACTTCGGCGTCACTTCCACCAGCTCATCGTCGGCAATAAATTCGATGGACTGCTCCAGCGTGAGGTTCCGGTAGGGTACCAGCCGCAGGGCTTCATCGGACCCTGAGGCGCGCATATTCGTCAGCTTCTTCTCGCGCACGCAGTTCACATCCAGGTCGTTGTCGCGCGAGTGCTCCCCGATCACCATTCCTTCGTAGACTTCAGTCCCGTCCGGCACGAACAGCACGCCGCGGTCCTGTAGCGCGTCCAGCGCGTAGGTTGTCGTGACACCCTGCCGGTCGCTCACCAGCGCTCCGGTCGCCCGCTGCGGAATCTCGCCCTGATACGCGACGTATCCATCGAGGATCGCGTTCATCACAATCGTCCCACGCGTCTCGGTCAGCATCTCCGACCGCAGTCCAATCAGTCCGCGACTCGGGATGCGGAACTCCATCCGTACGCGCCCAGACCCGTGGTTGGTCATCTTGGTCATCTCACCTTTGCGCGGCCCCAGCCGCTCGATTACGGTACCGACGAAGTTCTCCGGGATATCGATCGTCAACTGCTCCACCGGCTCCATCAGCTGGCCGTCAATGCGCTTGGTCACGATCTCCGGACGGCTCACCATCATCTCGAAGCCCTCGCGCCGCATCATTTCAATCAGGATCGCCAGTTGCAGCTCACCGCGTCCCAGCACCTTGAACGAGTCCGGCGAACCGGTGTCGTGCATCTTCAGCGAGACGTTGGTCAGCAGCTCCTTGTCCAGCCGGTCGCGCAGGTTGCGTGACGTCACCCACTTGCCCTCGCGTCCGGCAAACGGCGAATTGTTCACGTTGAACTGGATCGCAATCGTAGGCTCGTCAATCTTGATCCCAGGCAGCGGCTTCGGGTTCTCCACATCGCAAAAGCTTTCGCCGATGGTGATCCCCGGAATGCCCGCGATCGCAACAATGTCTCCAACTTCCGTCTCGTCCACATCCACGCGCTTTAGTCCAGAGAAACTGAACAATTTTGTGATCTTGTATTTCGCGAAGGTCCCGTCCACCCGCGCCACGTTGTGCTCCTGCCCGGCCTTCATGGTGCCGTTGAAGACACGCGCAATTGCCAGCCGGCCCAGATAGTCCGAGTAGTCGAGATTTGTCACCAGAATCTGCACCGGGCCGTCCGCATCTCCCTTCGCCGCCGGGATCGTCGTGATGATCTCCTCGAACAGCGGCTGCAAATCGGTCCCCGGCGTTGCGAGGTCTTTGGTCGCCGTTCCCAGCTTGCCGTTCGTGTACAGCACTGGAAACTCCAGCATGGACTCATCCGCGTCGAGGTCGATGAACAGGTCATAGACCTCGTTCAGCACCTCCTGCGGCCGCGCGTCCGGCCGATCGATCTTGTTGATCACCAGGATCGGCGTCAGCTTCGCTTCGAGTGCTTTCGACAGCACGTACCGCGTCTGCGGCAGCGGCCCTTCGCTCGCGTCTACCAGCAGCACCACGCCGTCTACCATCTTTAGCGCGCGTTCCACCTCGCCGCCAAAGTCCGCGTGCCCCGGCGTGTCCACAATGTTGATCTTCTTGTCGTGATAATACAGCGCTGTATTCTTCGCCAGAATCGTAATGCCGCGCTCGCGCTCCAGATCGTTCGAGTCCATCACGCGTTCAGCGACAGCTTCGTTGGCCCGGAAGGTTCCGCTCTGCCGCAGCATCGCGTCCACCAGCGTGGTCTTGCCGTGGTCTACGTGCGCGATGATCGCGATGTTGAAAATCGGCTTGTGCGCCGTACTCGCGCGCGTGGTCATTTCAGGGTTCGGGAGGGTCTGCGAGCTGCTCACTGGGGAGTTTTCCTGTTCTCGGCACGTTCAAAGAGTGTGGATTAGGCGAAAAACGCGCCACTTTCAGTCTACCCCAGCAATCCCGGTGGATTGTTCAACGCATCGGCATAGAATGAATCACGCGAATGACCGCTCATTTGCGCACGAAGGAGGACGCCATGCGACTCCGCAATACTTCGCCCTTCATCCACGCAGGAATTCTCGTCTCGCTGCTCGCGCTTTCAGCGCCGCCCGCGTGTGCCGCTCAAAACCAGCCGCCGCGCGATCACGATCCCAATGCGATGGACACCACGACCACCGAGGCCACCCCTCCCGCGCCGCAGATGACGCCGGAACAGATCGCGCTCATCGATCGTTACCTCGCCCCTGTGCGCGCCCAGGTAGCGGGCAAAGTCGACACGAAGAACGCCGCTGCCGGCCAGGGAATCACGCTCGAAGTGATCGCAGACGCCAGACTCGCCAATGGAACTGAATTGTCCAAAGGCAGCAAACTCGTTGGCCGCATTCTGCGGGCCAGGGCGTATGAAAAAGATCAGTCCGCCGCGCTCCTCTCGATCGGCATCGACCACGCCGTGCTGAAAGATGGCAAGACTGTCCCCGTCCGCTGCGTCATCCGCACCCTGACGCCGGCACCCGGACTTAAACCCAGCATGCCTGATGTCTCGCAGGGCCGTTCACGCGGATCTATGAACGGCGGCACTCCGATAGGCGGCGGCATGCCTCCCGTCAGCATGGGCGGAGATTTTCCCATGGGCGGTGCCTCCATTGGCGCGGATTCCGGAATGGGTGGGATGGGAGGCGGTGGATTGGGTGGCGGAAACTCGCCTGGCGGCGTCAACTCCCGCAACGGGGGTACGGGCAACGATTCTGGCTACCCCAATTCCACCAGCACGCGCAATAACATCCCCAGCGCTGGTGGCTCAGCGCCGGGCATCGGTGGCGATCCTGGAATTGGCGGCTCTTCCACCACCATCGGAGACCGCACCCGCAACGCGCTCGGCACCACCACGCAGATTGGCTCAACCGATCCGGAGCAGCCCGTCGCCAACGCTGGCGTCGAAGTCCACGAGGCGCCGCGCCGCACCGGCCTTCCCGGCGTTATGCTGTCCGGCGCCTCCGTCGCAGGTAATTCCGGAACCCTCTCCGCCTTTGAGGGCAACATCGCCCTCGACTCCAACACACAGCTCACCCTCGGCGTGATTACGCAGTAGTAAGCCCTCTAGTTACCAGAGTTTGGCCCCCCGACGCCGGTTGAGCGGCAACTCACTCCCTAGCGCCCGTGTCCTAAATACCACTGAGTTCTGTTCTCCTTGCTTTCCTTTGCTGCCTCAACTTGGCTTCGATCCGGACTCCGGTGGCACGACGAACGTAAGAAAGGCCCTCCGGCTTCCACTGACACCGCACATCGATGCGGGAACCATCACGAGGGCCCTATGAACTCACTGCTACGCATTCTTGCAATCGCATCTCTCTCGGCGGGCACAGTCACATTTGCCCAATCCGCCTCCTCCTCGGCCACAGCAGACTCCCAATCCAGCATCTCCTCCCGCGCTCCGGCCTCGCAGTCCAACGTAAGCTCGCAGGGCAATCTAGCCGCGAAGCCCGGCTCCATATCCGGTAGCGCTGCTTCGGCTGCCAACTCTCAATCCAGTCTGGCGCCGAAGTCAGGCGCTGCCTCCGCAAAAGCTGCCGACACAACCGCCGCACAATCCAGCATTGGCAGGACCAGGGCAGCCGCACACGCAGCCGATTCCACTACTTCTAATGCCCGTCTCGGCTCCAACGACGCGGCCGCGCGCTCCATGACCTCCGTCCAGTCCGAAATGATGGGCAAGGTCGACTCAAAGAACGCCAGCGTTGGGCAGGAGGTTACCGCCAGGACAAAGCAGGCCGCCAAGCTCTCCGACGGCACCACGCTACCGAAGGGAACGAAGCTCGTTGGCCACGTGACGCAGGTGCAGTCGCACGGCAAGAACCAGGCAGACTCCATGCTCGCGATGACCTTTGACCGCGCTGAACTGCGGGACGGCCGCACGATTCCGCTGCACAGCGTCATGCAGTCCATCGCGCCGCCGGCTTCGATCTCAGCATCGGGCGCAGGCGATGACGACATGATGGCCGGCATGTCCGCAGGTCCCGTCAGCGCAGGTGCCTCCAGTTCCGGTCGCGGCGGTCTTGGTGTCGGCGGTGGCGGTGGTCTCCTGGGATCAGCCGGCGGCGCAGCTCACTCCGCTGGAGCTGTCGGCGGCTCAGCCCTTTCCACCACCACACGCAATACCGGAATGGTTGCCAACAGTACTGCTCGCGCCACCGGCTCTGCCGCGCACGCCGTCGGCAACACGGCCTCGGGCGCCGCGTCGGAAACTCGTGGAGCGCTCGGTAACGGTGTCTCCACCGCGGCGCGGGCGACTGCCATCCCGGGCGTTATGCTGTCCAACTCTGCTTCCGGCGAGGCATCCGGTACGCTCACTGCCGCCGGACGCAACTTCGCGCTCGATAGCGGCACACAAATGACCCTCGGCCTCTCCGCGCAGTAATTGGCTTGGTTCAATCGGCGGCCCATCCTTCGTGCGACCCAGCATGAAGGGTGGGCCGTACCTTTTGTGGCTCGCGCCCTTCATTCCATTCCCCCGCCAAAGAATCGAAGTGACCTCATAGATCCCACAAAGGTGGTACGCCTCTGCCAATCGTCTGCCCCTCACGCAGGTTGTAGCTTTTCCGTCCGCGGTTGTACCCAAAGTGGGATGGCTGGCGAGGTACATACATGACGAAATAGAGAGGTATGCACCGGGCCCCTTTCCTCGTATGGTTGAGTTTTGGTCTGATCGTCTCGCCGGCAATCGCCGGCGCCCAGAGCGACGCCTCCCGCGCGCATTCACGGGCCGTCAGCGAGGATCACGCAGCCCTCCCCTACCAGGTGCATATCGCGCCCACGAGCCAGCCGGACGGCAGCTCGTCTATTGAGACCGGCGGCGACTCGTGGGCGGCGCGCGGCTACGACCTGCGCACTCTGATCGCGCAGATCTTCAACGTCGACGCACGCCGCATTGACTTCCCGGACGATGCGATGGCGAGCCGGCGCTTCGACATCAGCGTCAGCCTTCCGGTTGAAGTCGACGACAGCACCATGCAACGCCTGCTCGCTGACGCCGTGCAGAAGCGCTTCGGCCTGAAGATCGCGCCGGAGAGCCGCCCCATGGATGTCTATGTGCTCACCGCGCCAAACGGCCCGGGCGCAGCTATGAAGCGGCACTTCACGAAGATGACCACCGCGGAGCTCACCGGATTCACAGGCGCGGATTCGTCCGACGACCTCGGCAAAGTCACCGTCTTCGGCCAGGACTGCACAGACAAAGGGTCTTCCACCGGAATCTCGGTCGAGGCCAGCTCCATCTCCGACTTCCGCCGCACGCTCGAAGGCGATCTCGACCGCGTGCTGCTGGATGAGACCCATCTGGCCGGCAGCTTCGACTTCACCGTCGGCAACTACACCAGCCAGCAGCAGCTCTTCCAAGTGTTGCACGATCAGCTCGGCCTGGTCATCACTCCCGCCGAACGCAACGTGACCGTGCTAGCGGTTCGTCCGGCAGACGCACAGTCAGCGCAGACCATGCAGGCGCGGCTGTAACAAGTTTTCCGGCGCAACGCGCCCGATCCAGTTGGAGGCAAAGCGGCAAGAGGCGGAGGGATCTTTCCTCCGCCTTTCCTGCGTTTGCGCGCCAGATGTAAAAAGCTTGTCTCGCCACGACGAAAGTTCTTGACCGCCAACCCGGGCGATCCTATTTTTTAGATTAACTCCCCGGAAAGCCTGTACGACTTCGATGCACGCCAAGGCCCTGAGCCTTTCTGCCCTGAGTGTCTCTCTGTGTCTGCTGTCTGCCTGCGGCGCCAACATCTTCGCGGGCGCGCTCTCCTATTCTCCATCGGCAAAGGCAGTGCTGGCGTCGTATTCGCTCTCCGGCGACACCGGCCCGATGCACGATCCCAGCGTCATCCGGCAGGGCAAGATGTACTACGCCTTCAGTTCCGACTGGCCAGGACAGCCCGCCGGCTATCTGCCCATCCGCTGTTCTCGCGACAAAGGAAACTGGACAGCTTGCGGTAGCGTCTTCGGCGCGATACCCGCGTGGGTCAGCAAGGCCGTACCCGGCGCGCAATATCTATGGGCGCCGGATATCTCCTGGTTCAACGGGATCTATCACCTCTACTACGCCGTCTCGACCGCCGGCTCGCAGCGATCCGTCATCGGGCTGGCAACCAACACGACGCTGAATCCGGCCGACGCTGCCTATCGCTGGATCGACCACGGCGCAGTGCTCGAGTCGAAGCCCGGTAACGACTTCAACGCGATCGACCCAAATATTTTCGTGGACCGCGACGGCAGGGTCTGGCTCACCTACGGCAGCTACTGGTCGGGCATCAAGCAGCGCGCCATCGATCCCGCGACCGGAATGCTGTCCGCTGAGGACACCACGCGCTATGACCTTGCCACCCGCCCGGGTATCGCCGGCGATCCCATCGAGGGCGCATCGCTCATCCGCCACGCCGACTACTATTACCTCTTCGTCTCCATCGATCACTGCTGCGACGCCTCACCCGCGACCGATGACTACAAGGAAGCCGTCGGCCGCGCGACCAGCCCGCACGGGCCGTTCGTCGACGACCAGGGCACGCCGATGATGGATGGCGGCGCGACGGTGATCCTGGAAGGCAATGCTGCGTGGAACGCCCCTGGCGGCGGCACCGCATGGATCGATCCGCAGAACGATGAGAGCCTGATCGCCTTCCACGCCCTCAAGACCAGCGACAACAACGCGCCGCATCTATGGGTGAAGACGTTCCGCTGGGACAACGACTGGCCGTCGGTGCAGTAGCGACGTACAAGAACAGGGGTGCAGAAGAATCGGAAGGCACGCGTAAATGCGTGCCCTTCGGTTATCCCAGCATCGTATGTGGTCATGCAAAAGGAAAAGCCCCACCCAGGTTGAAGCATGGATGGGGCGCCCAGCGAGTCACATTGTCGCCGTTACTGGTTCATGGTGTGGAGGAATTCCTGGTTGTTGCGGGTTTTGGCGAAGCGGTCGGTAAGGACCTCCATCGCTTCAACCGGCGAGAGCGGGTTGAGCACACGGCGCAGGATCCAGATGCGTGCCAGGTCGTCCTTGGGGATGAGCAGTTCTTCCTTGCGGGTGCCGGAGCGCTGGATGTCGATGGCCGGGAAGACACGCTTGTCGACCAGCTTGCGATCGAGGATGACTTCCATGTTGCCGGTGCCCTTGAACTCCTCGAAGATGACCTCGTCCATGCGCGAGCCCGTGTCGACCAGCGCGGTGGCGATGATGGTCAGGCTGCCGCCCTCTTCGATGTTGCGCGCGGCGCCGAAGAAGCGCTTGGGGCGCTGCAGCGCGTTCGAGTCCACACCGCCGGAGAGGACTTTGCCTGACGGAGGCACGATGGTGTTGTAGGCGCGCGCGAGACGCGTGATCGAGTCGAGCAGGATGACGACGTCGCGCTTGTGCTCGACGAGTCGCTTGGCCTTCTCGATCACCATCTCAGCGACCTGAACGTGGCGCGCGGCCGGCTCGTCGAAAGTGGAGCTGATGACTTCGCCCTTGACGCTGCGCTGCATGTCGGTGACTTCTTCCGGGCGCTCGTCAATGAGCAGCACGATGAGGGCGACCTCAGGATGGTTGGTGGTGACGGAGTTGGCGATGGCCTGCAGTAGCATCGTCTTGCCGGTGCGCGGCGGCGCGACGATGAGTCCGCGCTGGCCTTTGCCGACGGGCGTGAGGATGTCCATCACGCGGCCGGAATTGTTCTCGCGCACAGTCTCCATCTTGATGCGCTCTTCCGGGTAGAGCGGCGTGAGGTTGTCGAAGAGGATCTTGTTGCGCGTCTCTTCGGGCGACTCGAAATTGATGGCCTCGATCTTGACCAGGGCGAAGTACTTCTCGCCCTCGTGCGGCGGCCGCACGTTGCCGGAGATGGTGTCGCCCGTCTTGAGGTCAAACTTGCGGATCTGCGAGGGCGAGACGTAGATGTCGTCCGGGCCGGGCAGATAGTTGTAGTCCGGCGAGCGCAGGAAGCCGTAGCCGTCGGGCAGGATTTCGAGGACGCCCTCGGCGAAGATGTGGCCCTCTTTTTCTGACTGGGCCTGGAGAATCTTGAAGATGAGGTCCTGCTTGCGCAGGCCGGAGGTGCCCTGGATGTCGAGGCCGCGGGCAAGCTTGCCCAGCTCGGCGATGTTGTGTTCTTTGAGTTCAGAGATAGTCATGCGTGGTTCCTGGGATTTGAATTTGGAGGGATGTTTTGCGGATGGGGTAGTGCGGAGGGGAGAACGTAAGCAGAGAGTGCGTGCGAACAAAAGCCTGCAAGAGCAGAGTGGCGCAGAGGGCCTGAGCAGCTAAAGGGGTGTTACTGGATTATACGATGCAGGCGGGGGCGATGCGGAGGGATTGCTTGCTGTGGAATTTCTTGCGGGGGGCCGCGCGGGACGATCCCCGCGGGCCCAGCCCAAGAACACTAGGCAGCGCGACGCTCTTCGATCGCCGTAGCACGCGAGGCGGCCGGCTGCGAGGCGATGCTCATGGGAACGGTTTCGCGAAAGCGGTCCAGCACCTCGTTGGTGGTGTCCTGCAGGCGGGTGTTGGGCTTATGCAGCTTGCGAGTGGCCTTCGAGGCAAGCTGGCAGAGCTCGTAGCGGTTGGTAACGTGGGTGAGTGCTCCAAAAATAAGGTCTGAGCGCATAGTTTTCCTTTCCTTTCCTCAAATCTTTCCGAGGGAACAGTGTCGCTTCGGCGCCGCCTGAATGCCTGACAAAAGTGGCTGGCGGATCTTTCAACTGTCTGAATCGAAGGCCAATCTCTTGGATAGTGCGGGAGAACCCCGATGGCCCGTCTGCCGATTCGATGCTGCCCGGGTGGGTGAAGACTCCGTTTCTGTTAGATCTCATTCGCCGAGCGCGGAGCGGAGCGAAACGGGCCAGCCGAGCCGCGTCGAAGAAGAGAAAAGTCGCTTGTTTGTGATACCTGAGGACCGATTCAAACCAGGGAAGAGGGTCTCAGTGATTCAGAACCTGAACTGCAAGTGGGGAGAGTGTCCCGACTTCTACTGTCAAGCCGTGCTTTGTCGTCAGTTCTCTTGCGGGCTTGCGGCAGGAATCAACCAACCAACTGATACATAAGCAAGATACAGGGGTGCAGAAGTGGAGTCAATACTTATTTTGGTAAGTGTTCGACGAGTGGATTCCATAAATGGGAAGTCTTTTGAAGCACGGTGAAACCGAGGGACACATCCGGGCCCTTGGCTGCGCCATATGCCTGTTGTGGCTGGACTTAGCGGGAGCACCGGTGGCCTGCCCTCCCGAGCGATTGCAGTCAGCGGACACCATACTGATCGCGCGCCGGTGTCCAGTCGAGGATCGCCGCACTGGCCGCCGGAACATGCAGCCGGATATCAATTGCGGCAGCCGGGCCGAGGCGCGCCTCGTTTGCCTCCAGCGACGGTCCAGTCAATCGCTCGCTGATACGCCAGCCGCGGAGGTCGAGACGAAGCGCCTGCGTCGTGTCCTTGTTGATAATTGCGATCAACTGACGCCCGTCCGCGTGCTTCGCGGCGTATGCCGTCGCGTTGACAGGGCCAGGATCGAAGTCGACCGGAATGACGGTGGCGCCAGCGAAGCGCTGGGCGAACATCATGCCGTAGGCCACCGGCTCCATCACGTATTTATCACCGATGTCTGCGATGGGTGTGTAGAACGGCTTGGGGTGCGGCGCGTTGGGGTTGGCCATCAGGTCTTCGCCGGGCAGCTTGCCGCCGAGCGACATCGCCACGAATTTCGCCGTGCCGCCGTGCAGGTTTACGCCTGCATAGCCGAGCGAGGCGAGCTTGAGGAGATAATCTGCCGCCCACAGGGATGCTGCGAACACGTCTGAGAAGCCGGGCTTGCCCCCGCGGTAGCAGGTGTTGCCTTCAGTCATGCGATAGACGGTACGCCAGTGCTCGCCTTCGGCGAGACGCTCGGTTGCCGCATGGATGTCGGTGTAGAGCTTGTCCACGTGCGGGTCGGCGCGCAGCAGGTTGTCGATGGTCGCCTTCGGATTACTGGGTGGACCGATAAAGTAATAATGATGTGTGAGCGCCGCAATCGCAGGCGGATCGGCCAGCGCGAGCAGCCGCGTCACGACGGTGGCGTACCACTCGGGATTGCCGGCGGTATCGGGCAGGCCGAAGCGAGCCGTGGGGGCAGCTTTGCGGATGGCATCCGCCAGCTTCAGCCACTCGTCGAAATACGTGTCTGCGTTCCAGGTTTTAGGATCGCGGATCGTCGAGCCGAAGCGATCGGCCTCATTGCCAACCTGGAAGTATTCAAGCTTCGCACCCAGAGTCTTTGAGACGAAGGCGGCTTCGGCGGCAGCGATCTCCGGCGTGTTGGTGCCGAGGTTGATGCCATAGAGGCAGGTCCAGCCGGTCGCATCGAGAAAGGCGCGGAGGTTGCGGACGGCCTCGGGCGTGACGTTGTAGCTGAGATCGGGCGGCGGATCGCCGACTTTGAACGGCCGCTTGGCGCGCGGCGGGGGGACCGCGTCGGGCGTCGGCTTCCAGAAGGCGTAGTCGGAGGTGTTTCCGCCGAGGCGCAAGACACCGTGCGGCGCGAGTTCGCGGCAGTGCGCGATGAGGCCGGCGTTCTTCGGCGAGAAGAACGTGTGGTCGGAGAGCTGCTGCGTCTCATAGGACAGACCGACGAAGTTTGCCGGTATGACGATGGGCGCGCCGACGACCTGCGGTTTGAGCGTCAGCTTTGCGAGGTGAGCGTCGTTCGCGGCGTCGGGCGTAGCGGTTTGTGCGAAGCCTTTCAGGCTTGCCGCGGCTGCGGCACCGGCCACTACGAAGCGTCTGCGATCCATCTTGTCCATGGCGGAAAGGATAGGAGCCTTGTGCGTGCGCTGGCAAATCACCGGCGAGGAATTTCTGCTGGCGGCGTGGGACGGCGACTGCCTACCTTGCGCTTCCACGTGGCTACTTGATACCGTTTGCCATCGCCACTTCACGGAGTGCTCATGGCAGGGGTTCGTCTTCTCGTCGGAACGCGCAAAGGTGCTTTTATCCTCACTTCTGACGGCGCGCGTAAGAACTGGGCTGTCGCGGGCCCGCACTTTGCCGGCTGGGAGATGTACCACCTGAAGGGATCGCCCGCCGACCCGAACCGCATCTACGCATCTCAGTCTACCGGTTGGCATGGCCAGATCGTCCAGAGGTCCGACGATGGCGGTGTCACGTGGAACCCGGTCGGCAATAAGTTCACCTATGACGGCGTCCCCGGCACGCACCAGTGGTACGACGGCACGCCACATCCGTGGG
The DNA here is from genome assembly GCA_035552995.1 of Acidobacteriaceae bacterium. Classification (GTDB taxonomy): domain Bacteria; phylum Acidobacteriota; class Terriglobia; order Terriglobales; family Acidobacteriaceae; genus Edaphobacter. The sequence continues at coordinate 11,637 of DATNEM010000028.1, forward strand.
AGTTCAAGCGCGTCTGGCATTTCGAGCCGTCGCTCACCGATCCCGATCACGTCTACGCCGGCATCGAGGATGCCGCGCTGTTTGAATCGAAGGATGGCGGCACAAACTGGACCGAACTCTCCGGCCTGCGCACGCACACGACCGGCTCTGCCTGGTCCCCTGGCGCGGGAGGCATGTGCCTGCATACCGTATTGCTCGATCCCTCCAATCCGAAGCGCATCGTGATTGCGATCTCCGCTGCGGGCGCGTTTCGCACTGACGACGGCGGCGCCACCTGGAAGCCTATCAACCGCGGCCTCCGTTCGGAGTACATCCCCGACCCCAACGCCGAGGTCGGCCACTGCGTCCACCACATCGCGGCGCATCCCTCGCGGCCCAATACGCTCTTCATGCAGAAGCACTGGGACGTCATGCGCTCGGACGACGCGGGCGACCAGTGGCACGAGGTCTCCGGCAATCTCCCCACGGACTTCGGCTTCGTCATCGACGTGCATGCGCACGAGCCCGAGACGCTGTATGTGGTGCCGATCAAGAGCGACCGCGAGCACTTCGTTCCCGACGGCCAGTTGCGTGTCTTCCGCAGCCGCACGGGCGGCAACGACTGGGAGCCGCTGTCGAAAGGGCTGCCCGACCGCGATTGCTATGTCAACGTCCTGCGCGACGCCATGTCCGTAGATAGGCTGGACAAGTGCGGCGTCTACTTCGGCACCTCCGGCGGACAGGTCTACGCCTCGGCCGACGCGGGTGACTCATGGACGGCGATTGTGCACGACCTGCCTCCAGTGTTGTCGGTCGAAGCGCAGACGCTGCCGTAGTGACTGCGGGAAACTCTCTCTATGCCTCTTATTCGGGTTGAACTGCCCGGACACCTTCGTACCCTGGCGCGCATCGGTGGGCACGAGGTTGCGCTGGAAGTCGCCGAGCCGGTGACCATCGCGCGCACGCTCGATGCACTGGAGGCTGCGTATCCAATGCTCTGCGGCACCATTCGCGACCACACCACGCAAAAGCGCCGCGACTTCCTGCGCTTATTCGCCTGCCAGCAGGACCTCTCGCTCGATCCGACCGACGAACCGCTGCCCGACGGGATCGTGAATGGCCGCGAGCCGTTGATCATCCTTGGAGCGGTAGCGGGCGGCTAAAGACGGTGTTCGTGCGTCACTAGGTATGATTGCCTTACCCCACAATGAATCTGTCTCTGCGTTTCTCTCGATTGCACTCAACCCGTCTGTTGATGTTCGCCGCTTGTGCCGCGTTCGCACTCTTCGCCTCTACCCGCGCCCGCGCGCAGGGCAACTATGAGATCCAGGTCTACGGCTCTGAGACCGTCGAGCCCAAGAACCTCATGATCGAGCTACACTCGAACTTCACGCCGGAGGGCCAGAAGAACCTGATCGACGGGGTGTATCCGACCAACCATCAGGAGCACGAGACCATCGAGCTGACCGAGGGCATCAATAAATGGTCTGAGGTGGGGTTCTACATCTTCACCTCGGAGCAGTCCGGCCACGGCGTGCAGTGGGTGGGCGATCACATCCGCCCCCGCGTGCGCGTGCCGGACAGTTGGCACTGGCCGGTCGGCGCGTCGCTCTCCATGGAGATCGGCTACCAGCGCGCGGTCTACTCGCCGGACACGTGGACCTGGGAGATTCGGCCCATCATCGACAAGACTGTTGGCCGCTGGTACTTCGCCGTCAACCCGGCGCTGGAGCGCACCTGGCACGGTCCCGGCGTGGCTGACGGCCTGGACTTTGCGCCGGGCGCCAAGGTCGGCTACGACATTACCAAGAAGGTGAACGCGGGCGTCGAATACTACGCCGACTATGGCCGGCTCGGCTCGCCCTCCGGCCTGCACGATCAGCAGCAGCAGATCTTCGCGGTAACCGACCTGAACGTCTCCCCCAAGTGGGAGATCAACTTCGGCGTCGGCGTTGGACCCACTGCGGCGACCGATCACCTTATCATGAAGGGCATTCTCGGCTATCGCTGGGACTGGGGCCATCGCGCACGCCCCGGGCATAAAGCCGGCACCGACCGTCCGCAGAAAGAACCGAAGAATTAGGTCATCCTGGAGGGCGGATTCCCCTGTATCCAATCGGAGGTCCGAGTGATGTTTGATGCTTGATGTCTGATGATATAATTGATTCTCAGAGGGAATAAGTCCATTGAGAACGACTCTTTCCATTGAAGATGACGTACTCGCCGCCGCAAAAGAACTGGCGGCGACTCACAGGAAAACTCTCGGTGAGGTGATTTCGCAGCTCGCGCGCAAAGCATTGCAGCCGGCGGTCACAACGAAGGCGACACGGAACGGTGTGCCATTGCTGCCCGCCCGGACTGGAGGACAGCGGGTGACATCGGAACTGGTTCAGAAGTTGCGAGAAGAGTTGCCGTGAGCCGGTTTCTTCTGGACATCAATGTCCTGATCGCTCTTCTCGATCCTGGGCATGTGCAACATGACCGTGCGCATGCGTGGTTTGAAGCTATCGGTCACACCGCGTGGGCAACCTGTCCACTGACTGAAAACGGTGTTCTGCGCATCGTCGGGCATCCGCGCTATCCCAATTCGCCAGGGACGCCGGCGGCAGTCTCTGAAATTCTTCAGGGTCTGCGTGTGCTTGCAGGTTACGAGTTCTGGACAGATGACCTCACACTTCTCGATGCGACGCATGTGGACACGACGCGCCTGCTTGATTCGGGCCAGGTAACGGACACTTATTTGCTCGCACTGGCCAGTGCGCGACGAGGCAGGCTGGCCACCTTCGACCGTCGCATGGTAACGAGCGCAGTCATCGGCGGCTCGGCTGTGGTGGAACTGCTTGGCTGAACGATGCGCTTAGTTATCCGATAAAGCGTCAAGCAGCTGTGCGACGGTGCGGCCCGTGGTGGGATGGACCAGGTCCGGCGCAATCTCAGTCAGCGGGGCGAGGACAAAGCGGCGGAGGTGCATCTCCGGGTGCGGGAGAGTGAGCGCGGGATGGCTTCTCGCCGCTGGCACATCCAGCACCGTCGCGTCATAGAGCAGCAGATCGAGATCGATCGTCCGCGGCCCCTTCGGTACAGATGCATTGCGGTCCCGACCCAGTGCGCGCTCGATCGAGAGCAGTGCAGCCATCAGATCAACAGGCGCAAGTTCTGTCCCCAGCAGCAACGCAGCGTTCAGAAAGCGCGGCTGGTTGGTGTAGCCCACCGGCGCCGTGTCATAAAACGATGAGAGTGCGCGGACGATGCCCAGCGCGCCCATTCGCGCTACCGCGGCATGCAGGTTCCCCTCACGCTCACCCAGATTTGATCCCAGCGCAATCGCAGCCAGTGGCATACATTGATTATCCGGTCACCGCGACAAGAAGCGGCCCGCTCTCGAATGGAACATTCTGTCACCTCGCACCCACCTCGAACCCCGAACCTTGTCCCTCGAACCTCTTCCCGGGATGCCCATTGACAATTCCACCTTTCATGTCTAGTTTGTAGACATGGCTGACCTGCTCGGGACTTTTGAACAGATCGTGCTGCTGGCCGTGCTCGGTTTGGAGAAAGAAGCTTATGGCCGTGCCGTGCTCCGTGACGTGCAGGAAAACTCGCAGGGGCGCACGATCTCTGCCGGCGCCGTCTATGCGACGCTCGACCGGTTGGAGGCGAAGGGGCTGCTCTCGTCGCGGCTCGAGCGCGGAACGCCGGAGCGCGGTGGCCTTCCGCGGCGCTTCTACCGGCTGACGGCAGCCGGAGCATCGGCTCTGACCGAAGCCCGCTTGACGATGGAGAAGGCCTGGCATGGCAAGCGCTGGCCGCTGGAGGTGATGGCATGAATCAAGATGATGGAAGCAATCGAATCCATCCCCCGGCATGGATGGAGCATCTGCTGCGCAGATTGTTGCCTGCACATGACCGCGATGCTGTCGCCGGCGATCTGCGCGAGGAATTTCATGACCGCGCTGCATCGCACGGCGCAGGCGGTGCAAAATTTTGGTA
>DATNEM010000029.1:0-3796 GCA_035552995.1 Acidobacteriaceae bacterium
CGCGCGCGTGAGCGAAGGTTTGGAGTTGGTCCGTGTCGGTGATCCGCAGCGGCCCGAAATGGCTGCATGGAGATACGGGGATCAGTTCGGCAAGCGACGGCAGCGCTATTACATGATCGCCGGTGGCGGCGCGGTAGTGGCCGCGGCTCTTTTCTCCGGATACGCCGCGTTCGGCTTGTACGTCGGCGGCGGTGTCCCCGCGTTGAACTTCGCTGCGCAGGCACTCGGCCACGCGCGTAACCGGCGCATCGTGGCGCGAGTTCCGACACCCGATGGCGTTGTCAACGTTGCTAAGTCCCATCTCGCACAGGCGAAGATCATCCGATCGTCGGAGTCCGGCTGGCAACTGTCACTCACGCACCAGCGTCGCGCAACGCCCGGTGTGTACAAGTGGTACGAGTATGATCCGCGTGCAGCGAGGCGCAAGGACACGGTGAACCTGGAACCACGCGACGCGCTGCCCGCGCTTGCCGCATTGCTTCCCGCGGTGAACGGCGCCGGCGGCACCAGGCGGCACGTGCAGACCGCGGTAGAGCTGGTGGAAGAAGCTGGCAACGCAACCAGGCTGCTGAACACTGCGGCGTCGTTTGCGATGAAGCACGGTTGGAATCCCACAATGCAGGGACGCCTCTCCAACATCCCGCTCGAGGCCCGTCTCGCGCTCGAGATGATAACGCACGAAGACGACGAGCGTCGCGCGCTCGAAGGAGAGCTCGCCGCCCTCGAAGAACGCTGGAAGGAAGCCGAGGAGATCGCGGAAATCTCGGACAACATGTTCCTTCCGTCGTCGATTACGGATTGGATGAGCAGGATACGAGGATGAGCGACGCGTTCACGGGACCGTGCGCAGCGACGCCGGTGTATAACCGTGCTCACTTCATGACGGAGTAACGGTGGCCACACCGCTGCTTGAATTCTTCGGCATAGTTCCGGGCGCCTCCAAGCGCGGCACCGTGGACGTTGTCGCGCCTGTACGTACCTTCGCGGACGTAATTCTTCCGCCCAAGACGCGCCAGACTCTGGAACAGGCGCTCGCGCAGGTGCGCAACCACGACCTCATCTTCCGCCAGTGGGGGCTGGGCGAGCGTCACGCGACCGGACTCGGGCTCGCCTTCAACTTTGCGGGTCCTCCGGGAACGGGAAAGACGATCTGCGCGGAGGCCATCGCGCAGGCGCTGGGGCGACGGCTTCTCGTCGTACGCTATTCGGAGATGGAGTCGATGTGGGCCGGCGAAACGCCCAAGAACGTCGCAGCGGTGTTTCGTGTCGCCGACGAGCAGGGCGCGGTGCTCTTCTTCGACGAGGCCGATGCGATAGCCGCGCGTCGCTCGACGTCGGACCTGCAGCCGATGCAGCGCGAGTCCAACACGATCGTGAACGTATTGCTGCGCGAGCTCGAGAGCTTCAACGGCGTCGTGATATTTGCGACCAATCTTGCCGCGAACTTCGATCCCGCATTCGAGCGCCGCATTCGCACCCATGTTCTGTTCGAGCGGCCGGGTGCAGCCGAGCGCGAACAGATCTGGCGCGTGCAGATCCATCCCGACAAGACGCCGCTCGCCGCGGACGTCGACTTTCATGTGCTGGCCGAGCTGTTCGACGCGAGTGGTGGCGAGATCAAGAACGCAGTGCTCAAGGCCGCCGCAATGGCCGCTGCCGAGCCTGCTACGACGGCGCCGCGCGCGATCCATCAGGCCCATTTCGAAGCCGCGATGCGCGACGTGCTCACGGCCAAGAGCATCATGAAGCAGTCGCTGTTCGATCCGGACCAGATGCCGGCGGACAGCGCCGAGAAGCGCGTGATGGCCGCGTTCCAGGAAGCGCAGGGGAGGTGGGCGGCTGCCGTGCGGGTCACGCTGATCGTCGCGGGCGCCGCGTTGATTCTGGCGGCGATCGCACTGCTCGTCACGTTGCTTCGTTAAGGCGACCAGAACGGTCGTTCGATCCGTTGCGCATTGGCGATTTGCCGGCGTTTCGAGGCGCGTCCGCCTTAACGTCCGCCATCCCGTGACGTCGTATGTTTAGCCGCGCGCTCGGACCTGCGCGGCATCAAATCAAGGAGAAGAGAAAGAGATGAAGCTACAATTTCTGGCAGTAGCGGCCGCAGCCGCGCTGATGGCTGCTCCCACACTGCATGCGCAGGCAACAACTCCGCCTCAGGCGTCGATCACCGGCCATAACGATGTCCAGCGTGGCATGAGGCCCCGTGGTGCGATGGGCCGGGGGATGATGGCGAACCTGAATCTCACCGCGGATCAGAAGGCGAAGATGAAGGCAATCCATGCCAAGTACGAGCCGCAGATGAAGGCAGCGCGCGACAAGGCCAAGCCCGACTTCGACGCGATGAAGGCCGCCCGCGCCAGCCACGACACCACTGCGATGCGTGCAGCACGCGCCAAGCTGCAGGCCGACATGGCACCAACGCAGAACGTGATGAAGCAGCAGATGGCAGAGATGCGCGCGATACTGACGCCCGAGCAGCAACAGAAGATGGACAGCGTACACGCGCACATGAAAGGTCGCATGGGAGGACGCGCATTCCGCTCCGGAATGGGCGCCAGGTCGACGCAGCCCGTGAAGCCGGCCAGCACGTTGTAAACTCCACCAGGATGCTTGTTTAACCAAGCTCCTTTGCACCTGACGCGGGCCGTCCTTATTGGATTGCCCGCGTCGCTTTTTCATCAGCCTGATTGGCACGAACCGGCAGATATTCTCCCCACGCGGAACTACCGCATTCACACATCAACAGGGAGAAGTCATGACAATCACCCGACTGCTTTTCGCCGCCATCGCATGCTGCATCACTGCAGGCTCGATGAGCGCACAGGCAACCCACGCATATTCACGTCCCAGGGCGGCCATGTGGACCGCGCTGCAACTCACCGAATCGCAGAAGGCGCAGGTGAAGGCGGTGCACGATAAGTACGCATCTGCGATGAAGGCTGCGCGAAAGGTCGGTGCGGATAGCGCGGCCAGCGTCAACGATCGTGAGATGAACGACGTCCGGGCGCTGCTCACATCATCGCAACAGGTGACGTTCGATTCCTACATGACGGGCGGCAAGAGGTCGAAGAAGAGTACGCGGGTGAAGCTGATGCCGGCGAGGATCGCGGTACCGCGGTGAGGCGAGTGGGGAGGACGGCTCGTCATCCCGCCGAAGGCTGGGACCCATGGACGACGATGTCGGAATAGCATCAATCCGCGCAGGCGTCACCGATGCGATCGGCGCGAGGCAGTCAGCAACGTGAAATCACCTTGCGTCTACATACTTGCGAGCAAGCCACGCGGAACTCTATACGTCGGTGTCACGTCGAATCTCGTCAAGCGCATCTGGCAGCATCGTGAAGGTCTTGCTGACGGCTTCACAAAACACCACGATGTGAAGCCTCTGGTCTGGCATGAAATCCACGGGACGATGGCGAGTGCAATGCGGCGCGAGAAGACGATCAAGAGCTGGTCGCGGCAAAGGAAGATCGAACTCGTGAGAGCCGTGAACAGCGAATGGCGTGACCTGTGGCCGGATATAATTGGCTGAACAGATCAAGGACCCGGTCATGACCGACGCCGCGGTGACACCTGCGAGGCTGCTTGAATTATCCATTCCTCGTCCATGGGTCCCAGCCTTCGGCGGGATGACGACTTTCTCCAGTTCCAGATTTTGTCGCCTAGCGCAAAACTGTGCAACTACACAATATTCGGCCCGAACAGAACGACGTCGCCGCGGCCACGCCACAACCGGTCGCGGCGAGCGATTCAACAATTCAACTAGCGGCCGACACCATGCCGAACATCCGCA
>DATNEM010000030.1:0-2243 GCA_035552995.1 Acidobacteriaceae bacterium
GTCATAGAACAGCCAGGGCGCGAGCGACTTTTGCGGAAGCGTCAGGCCGCGGCGCGCCTCTGCGTCAACAGCGTGAACGGCAGGGTCCGAGGCGGCGGTGAAGGCTGCGAGATCGAAGGCTGTGGCAGATGCGGTCAAACAAAGACTCGATTCCGGGGAGGGAACGCTTCGGGATTGGATGCAGGAAGCCTAGGCCACGCACTTTGCTGCAGGAACAAAATGCGGAGAGCCTCCACTACGGCGCTTCGCGGCTCATTCGGGATGACGGCTCCAGAGTGACAGCTACGCGCCGTCGCGTGCAAGGCGCAGGCCGGAGAACTGCCAGCGCGTGCCTGGAGTGAAGAAATTTCGATAGGTCGCGCGGATGTGCGTCGCGGGCGTCACGCACGAGCCGCCGCGCAGCACCATCTGCGACGACATGAACTTGCCGTTATATTCGCCAAGCGCGCCGGGCAGCGGATGGTAGCCCGGGTAACCGGTGTAAGCGGACGCGGTCCACTCCCACGCGTCGCCGAAAAGCTGTTGTAAGCCGGACGCGGAGCGGGCGCGGGTAGGGTGCAGTGCGCCCGACTCGAGCAGGTTCGCATTCACGCTGCGACATTCGCTCTGCGCGGCCGCATTCTCCCACTCGAATTCCGTCGGCAGTCGAGATCCAGGCGTGTGGCGCGAGGCCCAGCGCGCATACGCGTCGGCCTCGAAAAGGCTGATGTGGCAGACCGGTGTTTCCGAGAGCTCATCGAGCCCGCGCCATCCTTGCATGGTGTAGATGCGCCACCCTGAGGTTGAATTCTGCGTGCGCTGCCAGTAGAGCGGGCCCTGCCAGCCCAGCTCGCGCATCGTAGCCCAACCTTCGGACAGCCACAATTCGGGCCGCTCGTAGCCGTTGTCGTCCATGAAAGCGAGATATTCTGCGACCGTGACCAGGCGCGTGGCCAGCGAGTAGGGCTGGAGATAAACGGTGTGGCGCGGCGACTCATTGTCGAAGCAGAAAGAATCGGCGGAGTCGGAATCGGGAGCGAATCCGATCTCGGTAAGCCCGCCGGCGAAACTCACCCAACCCAGCGGCGGAGCGATTTCGGAGTCCGAATCGGCGGCGCTCGCTACGGCCGCGACATACGCGGGATGCAACGGGTTGGTGAAGAGCGCGTGCTTGATGTCCGTGGCGATTAGTTCCTGGTGCTGCTGCTCGTGCTCCAGTCCCAGCGCGATGCGTCGCGCAGCCTCGGCGTTCGCGGGGAATTCCGGCGGTGCTTCCAGCAGGCGCGCGATGGCCTGATCGATATGTGCCCGGTAGGCGAGGATGTCCGTCAGCGGCGGACGCGAGAAGCTGGACCGCAGGTTCTTCGCCGGCATCTCCCCCAGCGAATTGTAGTAGCTGTTGAAGAGCCAGTGGAAGTCAGGGTGGAAGTCCTGGTAGCCGGCGAGGAAGTCGCGCAGCACAAAGGTCTCAAAGAACCAGCTGGTATGCGCGAGGTGCCACTTCACCGGACTAGCCTCGGCGCAGGACTGCACCATCATGTCTTCGGGTGAGAGCGGGGCTACGAGCGCAAGGGACGCGGCGCGCACGGCGCGGTAGCGGGCCAGCACTCCATTTGCTGTGGAATATGCGGCGGCGCGGAGGGAAGGACTCTGCGTTGGGATCTGTGCAGGAAAAGACACGTTCTGATTTCTCCGAAGACTGGTTGCCGTTTTGCGACCAGTTACCAGCGATCTGAATGAGATGCCGATCGGGAGGCCGCCGATGCACCAGTCTATGCCTCGAAAGAGACGTATGGGCGGTCCGGTGCATCGTGAATGACACAGACTCCGTCTTGCTTAAGGGCATGGCTTCAGCCATGCCGTACGAGTTGGCTCTAGTAGACCGGCTTCAGCCGCTGAGGTCATCGTTCGCAGCGAAATCAACCTTCCAGCGCCTCATTCACGTCGCGCACCAGATTGCGCAAATAGCTGCGCCGGTTCAACACATCGACCATGGCATCGCGCGCCGCAGCCTTTGCGGCTGCATCGTTGGCGTCGAAGACGGCGTCCCACTGCGCGTGCAGCTTGGTAAGGTTGGCGTCGGTGGCGAGAAGCCGGGCTTCGAACGCCGCTTTAGCTGAGAGCAGGTCCCCACGCAACTGCGGATCATCCTCACCCATCTTCTTTGCGGCGCGCATTTCTTCGAGCTGCATGTTCAGCTCAAAGGCCTCTTCGAGCAGGTCTTCGGGGACGACCTGCTTCTTTGTCGTGCCAGCGGCTTTGGC
>DATNEM010000031.1:0-4223 GCA_035552995.1 Acidobacteriaceae bacterium
GGGGTAGATGGGGCTGTCTGGGCAATCAGACTTGCCGTGCCAAGGCCAAGGGCGCAAGCAGCCAGCGCGCAAAGGCCACGACTGCGAAACGGGCGATAAGTCATTCGACTTCCTCCACTACTGCAAGTTAATGAACGGACACGTCTTGAGGCGCGCCCCGTTCCCGTGATTCAGGTCAACCAAAAGTGTACCGCAGTTGGCCGCCTTGTCGAGGGCAAATTGCGCCCTAGTACTTCCAATAGAACGGCTTACCTCCGAATCGCGGTCTCCTCTGCGGGAAACTCGCCTATCTGATCGAGAGGCTAAACGCGTCGAGACCCGCAATACAAGCCGTCAGTCACGGCTAAAGGTTGAGTGTATTGCGCACCGTACCCCGCTCCTGCTGGATCTTCTCCTGCAACAAGGTGATTGCGTACAGCAACTGTTCCGGCCGCGGCGGGCATCCCGGCACGTAGATGTCCACCGGTATCACCTGATTCACGCCCTGCACCAGAGCATAGTTATTGAACACTCCGCCCGAGGTCGCACACGCGCCCATGGAGATCACCCACTTCGGCTCCGGCATCTGCTCGTATAGCCGGCGAATGACCGGCGCCATCTTCTGCGAGACCCGGCCCGCAATAATCATCAGATCGCTCTGCCGCGGTGATGGACGAAAGACCTCCGCGCCGAACCGCGCAATGTCGTACCGTGATCCGCCCATGGACATCATCTCAATGGCGCAGCAGGCCAGGCCGAACGTCATTGGCCAGACCGAGTTCTTTCGTACCCAATTGATCGCCGCATCCAGCGAAGCCAGGACCACGCCCTCAGGCTGGTCGTAGCCCCAGTTCACTTCCTGGAGCTTCTCGCGGTTCTTCCCAAAGCTGTCCAGCGAGCCAAAAATGTACCGGTCGCCCTTCTGCGGCACATCCGTTGGCCGGCCGCTGCTGCTCGTTTGTTCGGCAGGTAATGTCATTGCTCCGCCAGTATAAATCTCGGCGCCGGAAACGCATGGGCGATAATCGCGATGCTCGTCCGAAGATTCTTTGATACTGCGATGCTCACCTTGCCGGACGCAGTTGGCCGATGCGGGGGAACCCAGCATGAACCTATCCGGCATTTGCCGAGATCGCCCGCAGCAACGCGTCCCTTAGGGCCGCCTGCTGCTCGCGATCCAGCTTCCCGCCCGCACGCGTCACGTAAAACACATCGATCGCGGTTTCGCCTTCGGTGTCGATCAATGCCACCTCGATGTTGCAGCCCAACGCCGCCATGGTCTGGCTCACGGCGCGCAGCAGGCCCGGCATGTCCTGCGCCACGATCTGCAGCAATGTGCTGTGGCTGGAGGCCTCATCGTCGAAATCGATCCGGGTCTCCACCTCCGTCAGCGGCGCCTTCCTGCGTCCGCGACGGCGCGCCGCCAGCAGCTTCTCCACCGGAATCTTGCCAGCCATTACGTCATGCACGCTGTCGACAAACGTCTTGTGCTCCGAGGCATTCAACTCCAGAGTCCGGAAGGTATCGGTGAAACGGAAGTTGTCGACGACCACGCCCTTCGCATTCGAGAACGCGTCCGCCGTCACAATGTTCATGCCCCATGCCGCCAGCACCCCGGCCATATCCGCGAAGAGCATTGCGCGGTCGGGAGTGACCAGCGTGATCTCGCTCACATCCGGCGAATGCCGGAAGTCGAGCTGCACCGCATCCTCGCCAAACTTCTCTGACTGCTCAAAGTGCATTCGCACCTCGTCGGGCGTGCGCGTGCGCAGATACCGCTCCGGGAAGCCTTCCAGAAACGACTCGATCTCCACTCTTCGACCAGGCATCAGCGCCGTCACACGCCGGACCAGATCGCGCCCCACACGCGCACCGACGCGTTCGTCATCCACATTGCGGTCGAGATAGTTCGCAGTCGCCAGGAACAGCCGCCATAGGTTCTCCGCCTTCCAGGGGGTGAGCGCATCCGGATGTACTGCGGCAATGTCCGCATAAGTGAACAGCGTCAGCATGCGCAGCGCCTCCGGCGTCTGCACCTTGCCGGCGAATGTCGCTACAGTCTCAAGATCGAAAATGTCGCGCCGCAGCGCAGCCGACATTTCCAGATGGTTGCGGATCAGCCCCAGCATCAACTCGCTCTCGTATGCGTCCAGCTCCAACCGGGCCGCGACGCTCTCCGCCATCATCGCGCTCTCGCGAGCATGGTTGTCGCCGCTGCGTCCTTTGCCGGTGTCATGCAACAGCGCGGCAAGATACAGCAACTCGGGATGCTGCACATCGCGCAGGATGCCTCCGAATTGCGAGCCCCACTCTCCCATCGCGCTCGATCCGCCTGTCTCAAGCCCGTGCAGCGTATCGATCAGCACCATGGTGTGCTCGTCCACGGTGTAGCGGTGGTACGCGTCGCGAATCACCAGCGCGTCGATTCCATGGAACTCCGGCACCAGAAGCTCCAGCAGTCCCATCGCGTGCATCGTGCGCAGCGTCCTGCCCGCGTGCGATCCGACGAGAATTTCCTGCAGCTGCCGCCAGAGCGCCGGCCCCTCTTCCATGTGCGCGGAGAGCAGCGGCAGCGCCAGCGAGATGCGCACCTCGCTGGCGCGTTCCAGCTTTGCCCCCGTCCGTGCCATTGCCCCGAAGAGCCCGAGTACCGCCTCGGGACTTTCCGCGGGATCATTCCCGCCAAAGGCTGCATTCAGTACTGCGCGGTCCTTCTCCAGCCGGTAGCCGACTGGGGCGCTTTCAGGCCGCCGCCGCATCCGTCCGAACGTCGCGCGGCCCACTGCCGCCAGCAGACCTTCTGGCTCCTTGGTCGGCGCGGCCTCCAGCATGTGCTCCAGCCGGCGCTCGATCACCCGCGCGTGGCGGAAATACATTCGCATCCAGTAGGCCGCGTCCGCATCGCGGCGTGTAATACCTAAGCCAGTCTTCGCGGCTGCGTCCTGCGCCTGCCAGTCCAGGGTGTTGTCGTCGCGCTCATGCCGAAAGTGCAAGAAGCATCTGACTCCGAAGAGGAAGGCCACCGCCTCATCAAATTCCTCGCGCTCGCCTGCGGCCCACGCTGTCACATTGGCAGCGGGATCTTTTTTTTCGAATCGCGCGGCAATCTCGCCTAGCGTCTCCATCCATGTGCAGACATGTACGTCGCGCAGTCCGCCCGGGCACTCTTTAATGCTCGGCTCCAGATGAAAGAGCGTGTGGCCATATTTGCCGTGCCGCTGCCGCGTTAGAGTCACCAGACCGGCGGCAATCGCGCGGTGCTCCTTCTCCAGCATCTTCGGGAGCCCGGAATCGGCGAACTTTTCATAGACCCCCGCATCGCCGCCCAGCAGTCTGTGGTCCATCAGCGCCAGTGCGTACTCCACGTTGTCCGGCTCAAATTTTTCTGCGTCGCCGCGGCGTCGGGTCTGCGGCGAAAGCCTGATTCCGCAATCCCATAGCGCCTGGCTTACCCGCCGGATCGAGAGCTTCACCGCCGCTTCATTCACGCGGGCGTCCAGCAGATAAAGCAGATCTACATCCGACTGCGGAAACAATTCGCGCCGGCCATATCCGCCGAGCGCCACCAGCGCAATGCCCTGCCCCAGCGTCGGCGTCTCCGCGACTGCTCGAGTCCAAAGCGTCTGGATCAGTTGGTCCACCGCCTGCGCGCGCGTAGCCACCGTCGCAGCCCCGCTGGCCCCCGCTTCAAAAGCGGCACGGAGCGCCAGCATTTTTTGCTGGTACTCCGCGCACATCCCGTCTTCCGGAATTGGTGTTGTTTGCATGGCTGTGGCGTAAGTTGGAACCTACACTATACAGCCTCACTTATAAGGAACCAGGTACTGAGTTCCAGGCAGGAGAGCCGCAGCACTCCCTAGAGAGCATTTTCTCCGCGCTCATCGTTGCGGATGCGGATCGCCTCATCGATCTTCGTTACGAAGATTTTTCCATCGCCGATCGTTCCCGTCCGCGCCACGCCGATGATCGCCTCCACCGCGCGGTCCTTCATCTCGTCCGAGACCACCGTCTCCAGTTTCACCTTTGGCAGCAGGTCCACTGAGTATTCGCGGCCGCGGTAGAACTCTGTGTGGCCCTTCTGCCGCCCATGCCCGCGCGCTTCGGTAATCGTCATGCCTTGTACGCCGATCTCCACCAGCGCATCCTTTACCGCGTCCAGCTTCGATGGCTGAATCACCGCTTCAATCTTCTGCATCTCGCGTTCCTTCCTTCTGCTGCTCTTCTAAAGCTCTAGCATAGTAACC
>DATNEM010000032.1:0-11366 GCA_035552995.1 Acidobacteriaceae bacterium
GTGGCGCATCTTGGACTGGCCGCGCTTGAATTTGCCGGAGGCCGTCTTGGTGAAGCGCTTGGCTGCGCCCGAATGGGTCTTCAACTTTGGCATGGTGTTTCCTGACTCAGAACTACAGGTTGGACAGCATTTGTAAGTCTATCAGATCGCGCCATTTTGAAGAGCCGGCCTGATCCCGAAAAAGTGCCTTGTTTTGCACTGTTTGGAGGCATTGTCAGTCGCCGAAATACCCCTCTTCGCGTGATACAATCGAAGAGTCGAAGAAAGTCTGCCGGATCGCGGAAACCCCTGATTTGGCGCGGCTTTTGTGAAGATTTCGAGCGGCCCAAGGTTGCTATTTCAAAGGCCAGCGGCACGCACAAAGAAGTCCCGAAAAATGACCAGATTTTCGCGGCCCAAACCAGGCCGCGCGGAGCATGAATGGCAACCACCGCAGTGAGCCCGGAAGCGGAAGCGAAAACCCAGGAAGCAGCCTCGAAAAACGGAGCAAAGGCTCCGAAGGAGGGTGGCGGCTACTCTGCTGAAAACATCACTGTGCTCGAAGGCCTTACCGCCGTTCGCCTGCGTCCCGCCATGTACATCGGCTCCACGGGCGAGATGGGGCTGCACCACCTGGTCTATGAGGTGGTCGACAACTCCGTCGACGAGGCGCTGGCCGGCCACGCCACGAAGATCGACGTCACCATCCACGTCGACAACTCCATCACCGTGGTCGACGACGGACGCGGCATTCCGGTGGACGACAAGGTCATCAACGGCGAGAAGATGCCCGCGGTGCAGGTTGTCCTGACCATGCTGCACGCGGGCGGCAAGTTTGACGCCTCGAACTACAAAGTCTCCGGCGGCCTGCACGGCGTCGGCGTCAGCTGCGTCAACGCGCTCTCGGAAGACTTCGAGGTCGAGATCTGGCGCGATGGCCATGCGTGGGAGCAGACCTATTCCAAGGGCATTCCGACGAGCAAGCTGAAGAAGATGGGCCAGTCCAAACGCCTCGGCACCCGGATCCACTTTCTGCCGGACAAGACCATCTTCACCGTCACCGAATACAGCTACGACACGCTGGCCCAGCGCCTGCGCGAGCTGGCCTTCCTGAACAAGGGCCTTGAAATCACCCTTACGGACGAACGCACTACCGACGCCAAGACCGGCGAAGCCAAGCAACAGACCTTCAAGTACGTGGGAGGCATCGCCGAGTTCGTGAAGCACCTGAACCGCGGCAAGCAGACGCTGCATGACAAGCCCATCTACATGGAGGCGGAGCGCAACGCCGTCGCCATGGAGATTGCGCTGCAGTACAACGACGCCTACTCTGAGACCATCTTCACCTTCGCCAACAACATCAACACCGTCGACGGCGGCACGCACCTCACCGGCTTCCGCACCTCACTCACCCGCACCATCAACTACGTCGGCCAGCAGATGGGGCTGTTCAAGGACGTGAAGGAGAACCTCTCCTCAGACGACGTGCGCGAAGGCCTCGTCGCCGTGATCTCCGTCAAGCTCTCGCAGCCGCAGTTCGAGGGCCAGACCAAGGGCAAGCTCAACTCGGACATCGCCGGCACGGTGCAGGCCTTCGTCAATGAGCGCCTCGGCGCCTTCCTCGAGCAGAACCCGCCCGTCGCCCGCCGCATCATCAACAAAGCCATTGACGCCGCACGCGCACGCGAGGCAGCGCGCAAGGCCCGCGACCTGACCCGCCGCAAGGGCGCGCTGGACGGTGGAGGCCTGCCGGGCAAGCTCGCCGACTGCTCCGAACGCCAGCCGGACAAGTGCGAACTCTACCTCGTCGAGGGTGAGAGCGCCGGCGGCACCGCCAAGCAGGGCCGCGACCGCCGCTTCCAGGCCATCCTGCCGCTGAAGGGCAAGATCCTCAACGTCGAAAAAGCCCGCTACGACAAGATGCTGGGCCACGAGGAAATCCGCGCCATGATTACCGCGCTCGGCACGGGCATCGGCAAGGACGATTTCGACTACGCCAAGCTGCGCTACGGCAAGCTGATCCTGATGACCGATGCCGATGTCGACGGCTCGCACATCCGCACGCTGCTGCTGACATTCTTCTTCCGCCACATGGGCGAACTGATCCGCCGGGGAAACGTCTTCATCGCGCAGCCGCCGCTCTACCGCATCAAGAAGGGCCGCTTCGAGCAGTACATCAAGGACGACCGCGAGTACGTACAGGTGATGGTCAAGCGCGCCTCCGACGGCATGGTGCTGCGCTACGGCGATGGGGGCGCCAAGCTCGAAGGCGGCGACCTGACAAAGTTCATGTCGTCGCTGAACGAGTACCTCACCGTCCTGGACAAGGTGGAGAAGCGCCTGCGGAATGGGGACGTAACCGAGGCCTTTGCGCAGATCTTCGCGCGCGAGGGCAAGGACCCGGTCAAGCGCGAGGACTTTGAGTCGCAGACCAAGCTGAAGGAGATGGCCAAGCGCCTCAAAGACATGGCGCGCGCGCACCAGTTCCGCGAAGTAGGCGAGATCGCCTTCGACGAGGAGCACAA
The DNA here is from genome assembly GCA_035552995.1 of Acidobacteriaceae bacterium. Taxonomy (GTDB): domain Bacteria; phylum Acidobacteriota; class Terriglobia; order Terriglobales; family Acidobacteriaceae; genus Edaphobacter. The sequence continues at coordinate 2,505 of DATNEM010000032.1, forward strand.
GCTCTACTCGCTCAGCTTTACGGACTCGCAGGGCGCCGTCCGCCGCATCGACTGGGCGCTGGCCTCCGCCGCGGAGACACGGCAGATGCTGGGCAAGTTCGCGGCGCTGCGCGACAAGCTCGCGCCGCCTTTTTACATCGAATATGCCGCGAAGCCGGCGAAAGGCGCCGCTGCCGCTACAGGCGCTGAGGAAGAAGAGACGGAAGCCGCCGAGGGCGAACCGACCGAGGCAGCCGCTGCTGAAGGTGCTGCGGCCAAGGGTAAAGCCCCAAAGCGCGGCAGCGCCGCCGCGCGCGTCGCGCAAGACCCGGTGGAGAAGAAGACCGCACGCGAAGTCTTCGAGTACGTCGTCGAGCAGGGCAAGAAGGAGTACGACGTGCAGCGATACAAGGGCCTCGGCGAGATGACCGCGCCGCAGCTCTGGGAGACCACCATGGATCCCGAGCGCCGCACGCTGCTCCAGGTGCACTCCGACGACATCGCCGCCTGCGAAGAGATCTTCACCACCCTCATGGGCGAGGACGTCGAAAGCCGCCGCAAGTTCATCGAAGAGAACGCCCTCGACGTGAAGAACCTGGACATCTAAAGTCGGGGAGCGATGGGAGGCTCCGCAGTATCCGAATCGCTTCTATTTTTTCAGAAAGAGATGCCCCTGCATCCTTCCATAATCCCCATTTCCAGTGAGGCGACTAGCAGGAGTATTGATGTAAAAACTGTCCGGGCCTTGCCCTTTCCGCGCCCAACTGCAGCGAGAATAATCGCAAGACCGCACAGGATAGAAACTGCTTTGGTCACATTCTCTGTCATATCGTACGTCGCAGGATCGACCGCAGCCGGATACCTCTCACGATAGTCTGCGACGATTGAGATCCAATCTAAGAGCGTTGCCAGTGTGATGACGAATAACCCTGACAGAAGGGCGCCCTGTTTCCAAAATCCGACGTCCTGTGGCCGGACACCCCTTGCAACGGTTATCCAGAGGATGACGACGGCCGCCGTGGCTGCCGGCCCCTGAAACACAAGCGGCCACGTGAAGAGGTTACTGGATGCCTTAAGCCAGAACCGCAATACATCCAGCAGAACCCCCAGATGTACTCCAAACTTGACTGCGGTTGCTATCAATCCGACTGCTAATCCGGCCGATATTGCAATGGCAGTTGCGCGAGCCACCATCCAACTCGTCGTCTTGTCCATGATTCAAGGATTGTAGATCGTGAACAATGTGAAGGATGACGACTGTGACAGTTTGAAAAGCATCACAATTGGCGGCCTTCCCTCCTTAAAAATAGAAATGCCGAGCGTCGCTCGGCATTTTCCGTAATGAACCCCACGACTACCGCGCTATGGCTTCATCCTCTGATTACGGACATAAACCACGATGAGACACGCACCGACAGCTGCGAGCAGGATGTAGTGGCTCCAGCCGGTCATATACACCTGCCTCTACATCAGCTCTTCCACGAAGCGTTTCGCCACGTCGGGCGCGATGTGCAGCGGGCGCGAGATCATGGCGCCGCCTTCGAGCACCGGCTCGGTCTCTTCGAGCGTGGGGACGTCGGTGGTCTCGTAGAACTTGCCGATGGGGATCTCCTCGCCCCAGATGGTGGCCTTCTCCATCGCGCGCACCCAGTTGGTGGCGTCGTACGTGGCGTCGTCCTCCAGGCGCTTCACGCGCGGCCGGAACCACTGGAAGGTGTTGTCGTGGTTGTAGGTGACGCATGGGCTGAAGATGTCGAGGAATGAGAAGCCCTTGTGCTGGATCGCCTGCTTGATCAGCTCCGTCAGGTGCTTCTGGTCGCCGGAGAAGCCGCGCGCCACGAACGTCGCGCCCGCCGACAGCGCCAGCGTGATCGGGTTCACCGGCGTGTCGCCATTGCCGTATGGGTTGGACTTGGTCTTCATGCCGATGCGGCTGGTCGGCGAGGTCTGCCCTGTGGTCAGGCCGTAGATCTGATTGTCCAGCACGAGGTAGGTCAGGTTGATGTTGCGGCGCATGGCGTGGACGAAGTGGCCGCAGCCGATGCCGAAGCCGTCGCCGTCGCCGCCCGTCACCAACACAGTCAGGTCGTGGTTGCCGAGCTTCAGCCCTGAGGCCACCGGCAGCGACCGCCCATGTAGCGTGTGCATGCCGTAGGTGTTGATGAAGCCGGGGAAGTTCGACGAGCAGCCGATGCCGGAGACCGTCGCGACGGTATGGTTCGGAATCTGCAGCTCCACCAGCGCCTTTTGCACGGCCGCCAGCACGCCGAAGTCGCCGCATCCCGGGCACCAGTCCGGATCGACCTTGCCCTTCAGGTCCGCCATCACCATGGGCTTGGGAGGTGCTATGTTGATCGTCGCCATCGGGTCTCCTTGTGACCTCAGCGGCTAAAGCCGCGTTACTTTGCCGCCGGTTACGGCATGGCTGAAGCCATGCCCTTAAGCAAAACTTTTAGACCATGACCTCATGCGCAGGCACCGACAGCGTCGTCGAACCCGCAAGCTGTTCGCGCACCGCTTCCGTGATGTGGTGCGGCATAAAGGGCTCGCCATCGTACTTGCGGATATGGCCGTCGGCGACATAACTCGTCTCCGAGCGCAGGTAGCGCGCAAACTGCCCGCTGAAGTTGTTCTCCACAATGATGGTCTTCTTCGCGCCCTTCAGCAGCCGCACAATCTCGTCGCCGTGCAGCGGCACCAGCCAGCGAATCTGCAGCTGGTTGGCCTTGATTCCCTGCCGCGCAAGCTGCGCGCGCGCCTCGCGGATTGTTCCATCGGTCGAGCCCCATCCGATCAGGGTCACGTCGGCATCCGCGGGGCCTTCGAGCTTCGGCTTCGGAACCATCGCCTCAATGCCCTGCACCTTGCGCATGCGCTTCTCCATCATCAGACGGCGCTTGGCGTGGTTGGTGTACTCGTCGGAGATCAGCACGCCGTTCTCATCATGCTCGTCGGACGAGACCACATGCGTGTGGCCCTCGACGCCCGGGATGGCGCGCGGCGACACGCCGCTGTCGGTTATCTTGTAGCGCAGGTATTCGCCGTGCGGTGTGCCGTTCGAGGTAATCATCTCGCCGCGGTCGATGTGCGGCTTGAAGTCGAGCTTGGCGGGATCGACACTCAGGCGCCCTTCGCTCAGCAGCAGGTCGCAGAGCACCAACCCTGGCACCTGGAACTTGTCCGTTACGTTGAAGATCTCGGCCATCAGCGTGAAGCAGTCGCCGATGTCCACCGGCGCCGCGATTACGCGCGGATAGTCGCCGAAGGCCGCGCCCAGCATCTGCCACAGGTCGCCCTGCTCGGTCTTCGTCGGAACGCCGGTCGACGGGCCGGCGCGCATGCAATCGATCACCACCACCGGAATCTCCGCCATCGCTGAGAGGCCCAGGCCTTCGCTCATCAGCGCGAAGCCGCCGCCGGAGGTGGCGCACATGGACCGTACGCCGGCGTGCGCCGCGCCGATGGCCATATTGATGACGCCGATCTCATCTTCTACCTGGCGCACCATGATGCCCGCCTTGCGTCCGTGGCCGGCCATCCAGTGCAGCACGCCGGTCGATGGGCTCATGGGATACGCGCAGTAAAACTTCACGCCCGCGGCCGCTCCGCCCATCGCGAGCGCGGTGTTGCCGCTGAGTACGGCGTACTTGTTGTCCGTCATCGGCAGCGGCTTGGCGAAAGGCTTGAAGTTCTTGGTCGCGTAGTCGTAGCCGGTGCGCGCGATGTCCACGTTTTCCTTCACCACCGCCTCGCCTTTGCGCCCGAACTGGCTGGCCATGATGCTCTCTATCGCCGCAAAACCGACCCCCATCATGCTCAGCGCCGCGCCCAGCGCCAGCGTGTTCTGCGCCACCTTGTTGCGCGTGATGTCCGCGAGCGTGCTGACGGGGATGGGGCAAAGCTGCACACCTGCCGCCGCCTCGCCCGGCTTAATGGAGTCCGCGTTGTAGATGCAGGCGCCGCCGTCGGTCAGCAGGCGCAGATGGCGGTTCATGGTGTCCTGGTTCAGCGGAATCAGGCAGTCCAGGTCGTCGCCCATGTTTTCCACGGGATCTACACCCGTGCGGATGGTGAGAAATGTATGTCCGCCGCGAATGATGGACTGGTAGGCGTTATACGCATTCAGGTGCAGGCCGCGCCGGCTGAACAGCACCGCCAGAATGTCGCCCGGGGTGGCTACGCCCTGCCCCGCGGCGCCGCCGATCCCAATCGTGAAGGTCTCGCTCATTGAAGCCCATCTCCCGGCTGCGCGGTTGCAGCGGCGAGCGGAGTCGGTCTCTTCGCGATCGGCCCGGTGGGACTTGTGCCCTCGCCCCAGGGAGTCGGTCGTTCCGGGACAGGCCTTACGCCCACCAGAACACCCGTCCAGCGAAAAAAATTGCCCAGCGGGAAAATGCGCCGCGCCTGGGTGGAAAACAGCATACACGAAAGACTGGAGCACCGGCAGCAGTGTTAGCCTCGACCCAGATATGGCTATCTGAATGGTCAACGAAACCAGTATTATCGAAAAATTATGAGCGCACTTACGCGTGCGTCGATTTCGTTATTGTGTTCCGTAATCGTGCTGCCAATCGCATTTTTCGCCGGCTTTTATCTGTTGCTCGCAATTGATCCTCACTATCATGACGGCGTTTCATTCGCTGGCGGACTAGTTATTGCTGCAATAGCCTCCAGCTTCACCTTCATAGGCGTCTGGCGAAAACTCAAAGCTTCCGTAAGTGTGGCCTGATCCTATGGAGTCTTCGCAATCTGCTGCCGCCCCGCTCGCCGAAGCCCGCAACCTTATTAAGGAATACCCGCGCGATGGGGGCACATCCCGCGTCGTTGACGGCGTCTCCTTTGCCATCCATCCGGGCGAAACCCTAGGTCTGGTCGGCGAATCCGGCTCCGGCAAGAGCACTGTGGCGCGCATCCTGCTCCGTCTGATCGAACCGACGGCAGGAGAAGTCCTCTTCGACGCCGTATCGCTTCCGCCCGCAAGTTCAGCGCAAATACGCGCCCTTCGCCGCCGCATGCAGATCGTATTCCAAGACCCTTACGCCGCACTCAATCCGCGGATGAAGGTGCGCGCCATCCTCGCCGAGCCCTTCGCCATCCACTGCGAGCGCCCGGCGGAAGGCCTCGACGCCCGCCTGCGCTCGCTCCTCCAATCGGTCGGCCTTGACGACTCAGCCCTCGTCCGCTATCCGCACGAGTTCTCCGGCGGCCAGCGTCAGCGCATTAACATCGCTCGCGCACTCGCCCTGCGGCCGCAGTTCCTCGTGCTGGACGAGCCGGTCAGCGCGCTCGATGTTTCCGTCGGCGCGCAGGTCATCAATCTGCTGCGCGATCTGCAGCGCGACTTAGGCCTCACGTATCTCTTCATCTCGCACTCCATGCCGCTGGTTCGCTACCTCTGCGACCGCGTCGCCGTGATGCAGCACGGCCGCCTCGTCGAGATCGGCGATGCGATACAGGTCTGCGAGTCACCGCAGCACAATTACACCCGCACCCTCATCGCCGCCACGCCCGAGCTGCCTGCTGCAGTTTGATTGTCCGCTGACTCGCTGACTTGCTGACTTGCTGACTCGCTCTCGCGCCAGTGCTGCACCGCTAGAATAGAAGTAATGTTCTCCAGCCTGAGCACGCACGCCGGCTATGCCTGGCTGGTAGTCGCCTCCCTCATTGCGGGCGTGATGAACGCGATGGCCGGCGGCGGCTCATTCATTACCTTTCCCGCGATGCTTGCCGTCGGCGTCCCGCCGATCCAGGCCAACGCAACCAACACGGTCGCACTCTGGCCGGGTCAGTTGGTCTCCGTTTGGGCGCTCCGTACTGACCTCCGGCGCGATCTGCTCGCGGTCGTCACGACGGCCGCTGTGCTCGGCGGAGTCGCCGGCGCCTGGGTCCTGCTGCACACGCGCCAGCGCACCTTCATGCATCTCGTGCCCTGGTTGCTGCTGGTGGCTTCCGTGCTCTTCGGAATCAGCGGACCGATCTCGGCATGGCTGCGCCGCCGGGCTGAACATCCTGCCGAACCGCACGCCCCGCGCACTCCGGCCATGCTGCCGCTTTTCGTGCTGATCCTGCCTGTCACGTTCTACATTGGCTACTTCGGCGCCGGCGCCGGCTTTCTGCTGATGACCGTCCTCGCCCTCTTTGGCCTGGACGACATGCGCGCACTCAACTCGCTGAAGGTGCTCGCCGCCTGCACCGCGAACTTCTGCGCGGTTGTCACCTTCATCTTTGGCGGCGCCATTGAGTGGCACTACTGCGTCATCTCCATGGTCTTCGCCGCTTTCGGCGGATGGATCGGAGCGATCTACGCACGCCGCATGAACCCCAACGTACTGCGCGCCATCGTCGTCATCACCGGCTGCACCGTCGCCGCATACTTCTTCTGGAGAGGGGCATGATCCTGCTCGCACAAACCGCGCATGCCGCCGCAATCTCCATCGAGGACCTCGGTTTCACTGCGGCTTTCTGCACCACCATCGCCTTCATCCCGCAGCTCGTCCGCGTGGTCCGCCGCCGTTCCGCAAAGGATGTCTCCTTGCCGACGTTCCTCCTCTTCTCTGTCGGAGTCTTCATGTGGCTGATCTACGGCATCGACATCGGCTCGCGCCCAGTCATCGCGTCAAACAGTGTGACGCTGGTGCTGGCACTCAGCATGGTGGTCCTGAAGCTGCGCTACGATCGCGAGGCCGCCGAAGAATTGCAGCCGCACCATAAGGAGCCGAAGCCATGAGCCATGAAGGCATCCGCATCGTCAGCGAAGAAGAGGCTCGCAAAGGCGCGCAGACCGACCGGAAGCTGCCCGCCGACGCTGCTACGCCGCTGAAGGTCCGCGTGGACAAGTCCGGTGGCACCGGCGTAGAGATCGACTGGCGCGATGGGCACAAGAGCGGGTGGTCTTTCCGCTGGCTTCGCGACGCCTGCCCCTGCGCCACCTGCCATGAGGAGCGCGAGGCCTCCGGCCGCAAGCCCGGCGAACCCAAGCCCAAGCCACAAACCCTCCTCGCAATGTACGAGGAGCCGCCGAAGCCCGTCGAAGTTACGCCCGTCGGCAAGTATGCCCTCAAGTTCAAGTGGAACGACGGCCACGAGGCCGGCATCTACTCCTGGGAATACCTGCGCCGCGTCTGCGATTGCGAGCAGTGCCGCGCTGGGCGCAACTAACACTCTATTTGCGGTCGATCTCGCGCTTTGACTTAGGCAGATATTGTGTTTTGTCTTTGTAGTCGTAGTAGAGAGTGCCGTGGATTCCTTGTACGTCTGGTTTACGGATCGGTCGGGTCCACAACTTGGTGAGGATTCTGTCTGCCTCGCTTTCACCCGCCCGATCAATAAAATCTTCGACTATTTCGATATCTTGTTCAGGTTGCGGAAAGATCGAACCAAATTCTTCATCGGTCGCTTGAAAAATGCTGAAAGTGGCATTTATGGCCCCGTCGATGATTTGAATATTTTTCATAAAGACGCTTATACGGCCAGCCTCGCAATTCCCAACCTCTCCAGCGCCTCTTCCACCGTATTTGCCACCAGCACGATCTCGCGGTTCTTCGCCTTCAACATGCCCTGCTCCACACAATGGTCGAAAAACTCAAGCATCCGGTCGTAGAAGCCGTTCGTGTTCAGCAGCAGCACGGGCTTGGCGTGAAGCTTCAGCGTTTGCCATGCCAGCACCTCGAACAGCTCCTCGAACGTCCCAAAGCCTCCGGGCAACGCGATAAACGCATCCGCCCGCTCGCTCATCAGTGCCTTGCGCGAGTGCATCGTGTCCGTGATGTGCAGCTCAGTCAGCGCATCGTGCGCGACCTCCAGCTCTACCAGCACCTCAGGGATCACGCCGATCACGCGTCCGCCCTCGGCCAGCGCCGCCTCGGCCACCGCGTGCATCAGCCCAACCTTCGCGCCGCCATAAACGACACCGGCCCCGCGCCGCGCCAGCTCACGGCCAAGTTCGGCCGCGGCAGCACGGTACACGGGGTCAGTTCCATCCGCAGAAGCGCAGAAGACGGCCACGTTCTTTACGGCAGGCAAAGCTGTGAAATCTTTGGGAGGCATCTCCCTCAATTATGAGCCAGCGTATGACCGCACGACTCTACAACCTTATGACCCACTCGCCACGCAGTCCGTACAGTTGAAGTACACCGTCGAGTCCTTCATCGCCGGAGTGATCGTGATCAGCTTGTCCCCTTCCTGGTAGTGCGCGCTCTTGCCGGCGGAATAGACGATGCTGCCGGCGGCCACCTTCACCTGTACGCCGTCGTGCGCCTTCACCAGGTAGACGCGGCCATCTACCTTGATGTCCTGGGCGTCGTCGCCCTTGTTCACCAGGTGGACGGAGACGCGGTCGTTGCCGCGTGCCGACATGGCGCTGCCGTACAGCGGGGCAACGGCTCCCGCCGCAAGAAAGACTGCAGTAATACCGCTAAGGGTGCGAGACATGCGCAGCATGGGGATACCTCGGAAGTGAGATGGATGACAGACTGCAACGTCGTGAAATTGGAGTCCGTCGTCTTCGTTATACGCAGTGGATGAGAATCGGTACGGCTCGGATTTTGTAAAAAATATTGCGCGCTATGGTTGGCCGAAATTTCTGCGGAATCCGATCGCAACACCCTACGCAAAACCGAAACTCCGCATACGGCACGCAATTCTTCCGCCTTTCCACGCCGCATTCGCACTCCCGTCTACGGGCGATTAACATAAAGGTTGGAGCCTTCGCCTCGTCGGTAATATGTCCCGCCTTCTCGACAACATGAACCCCCAGCAGCGCGAGGCCATCCAGGCCGTCGACGGCCCCGTGCTGCTGCTGGCGGGCGCAGGCTCCGGCAAGACGCGCGTCATCACGCACCGCATTGCTTATCTGATCGAGCAGCGCGGCGTGGCGCCCGATGC
>DATNEM010000033.1:0-5280 GCA_035552995.1 Acidobacteriaceae bacterium
TGCGGCGAAACCAGTCTTCCATCGCTGACTGCAGCCGGTCGAGTGGCACGCGATGGCCCGCTTCGAGCACGCCATCGTCAACCGGAAGCGTGTCGTCGAAGATGGCGTCGTTGGTGAAGTTGCGCATGGCGAAGTTATCGATCTGCGCGATGGGACACAAATGCGCCGCGCCACTGGCGTCGATACGCTCGATGCAAATGCGCCGCGCGAACATCGGTCCTCAGTTCTCCGAGGGGCTTTCCGCGTGATCGATCACCATCACGTCCACAGGCCCTTTCTGCATCTCCAGCTTCAGCCCAAGCTGCTCCTGTAGAGCGTCGGGAATGCGCGGATACGCGTCGGCGGGTGTGTCGCCCAGTGTGTCGCGCGAGAACTGAAAGGCGAAGTCGTAGTATCCCTTGTCACCGGTCTTATCGATGACGGGTGTGTGCAGTTGGCCCGCGAGCATCAACCCGATCGCCCGCATGGAGAAGCGCTCGCCGTCGATCTCGATGCCCTGGGGGCCGCCGTGCGCGTGGACGACCGTCTGGGGCGTCGTCGGCGCCATACTGGGATCGCCTTCCGACACGGGCAGTTTGGTGGGCTGCATCTTGAGGCCGCCTTTCGCGATGGTCATGACGTAGGCGGACTGCTGCCGCACCTCCCAATGCGCGCGCAGCTGGAAGCGATTGGCGAGCATTGCCTGGACCATGTGGAGCTTTTCCTGGCGGCCATCGTCTTCGCTCAGCTTTGCGAGCTGCTCGTCGACGGAGGGATCAGACTTCGCTTCCACGGTGAAATAGCGGTCTTCCATCCAGTCAGGGCCTCCGACGATCTGGAATGGCCCAAAGCTGTAGGCGAGCTGAATGAGCGTGCTCAGGCTGGAGGTGCTGGCGCGGAACTCGCTTTTGTGCGAAGGGTTCATGATGCCCATGTCCACCTGGCGATTGCCACGCTGGGTCTCACGAACAGATGTGATATCAAAGGTCAGCGAAGGCTTATATGTTGGCGCGTCAACGTCGGGCGGTGTTGGCGGCAGTGGAAGAACCGCAGCGGCAGGCGCTGTCTGGGCGAATGCAGGAGCAGCGGAGAGCGCGGCGGCAATTGCGAACAGCAGGATCGGCAAAGACCGAGGACGAGCCATGGCGCGAAGGACGTGCATATCTGGATAGTACCCCGTAGACATAAACCGATTTCCGCGCTCTTTATTCCTTCCTGCTGAGGGCCTAGTTCTCCTGCGGCATCTCCGCGCTGTCGATCACGACGGCGTCAGCCGCGGTCTTGTGAGGCTCGAGCCGCAGTCCAAGCTGCTGCTGCAGAGCGACAAAGATGGATGGGCCGTTGTCAGTAACGGCGTCCGCTGCTGCCGCGGCGCGGGTCTGCTTTGGGTCCCACGTGAGATCGATGTCGAACTTGCCTACTATTCCAGTTGCATTCTTTACCGGCGACTCGATGACACGCTGTTCCAGCACCATGGCGAGTTCATCCATGGTGATGCCGCTTGCCTTAAGCTTGCCGTCGGTAATGGTGATGCCACGTTCATTTCCGCTGCCAGCGTGCAGATCGCGAGGGCCGTTCTTTGCCACCGTGAGTTGATAGCCAGGGATGTCTATGGTCTCGTGATGAACGCGGAGGTGGAAGCGGTCGGCCAGCAGTTGTTGGAACATCTGCTGCTGCAACGGCCGAGCTATCTCCGGCTTGAGGTTTGGGTCCATCGGCGCGTCGGTTTTGGCGGAGATGTCGAAGCGCCTGGAGCGAATCCAGTCCGGGCCGCCGGAGATCTGGTTGTCATTGAGGCCGTAAGCGACGCGAATGAGCATGGCGACCGTAATGTTGTGGCCGGTCAGGCTATCGCCGCGCGCGTTCAGCGACATGCCATGGCCGGCGTTCGGATCGCTGGTGCGAACGGTAGATACGTCAAATCGCGGCTGGGAGGCTATCTGCCCTCTGCTGTTGTGTGGAACCGCACTCGCCAGAAGCGCGGCCACGCATAGAACGGGCCGCCACTGTGGGGAGGAGAGGGAATTCATAGCGCTTCTCCGGAATGCCAATGAGAATTCAACATCAGATACGTTTCAGGGCCGGAGTGGTTCCGCAAATCCGCGGACCTTTTTTGCGGGGCATTCACGCAAAGAGTGTGAACATGACGGAATCGAGCGGGACCGTCTGCACCGGGCCAGCGATGCGCCCGGTCCCGCCGTCCCGCCGGAAGACTGTCACCGTTGCCGAGTCCTGATTGCCGCAGAGCAGCCAACGCTCGCTGGGATCGAGCGTGAAGTGCCGGGGCGTCTTGCCGCCGCACGGAATGCGCTGTATGAACTTCAGAGCGCCGTCGTCCCCGATGGAGAAGACGACCAGCGTGTCCTCGCCACGATTCGATGCGTAGAGATAGTTGCCGTCGGACGAGATAGCCACCTCCGCAGCCGTATTCTTCGCTGCGGGAAAGCCGGAAGCGATGGTCTTCACCAAGCGGCCGGTATCGACCAGGATGCCCTGCGGGTTCGAGCGCGAGCTGGTCGTTGTCCAAAGAAACTGGTCGATGGTGGAATCGAGCTCATTGATGGAGTAGATCCAGCGGCCACTGGGATGGAAGGCGATATGGCGTGGGCCGCAGCCGCGCCGCTCGCTGCGGAAGAGAGCGGGTGGTCCCAGCCGTGCCGCCGCAGGATCGACTGCGAAGACGGAGATCGCATCCGAGCCGAGGTCGCTAACCAGCAGGAACCGGCCATCTGGTGAAAGATGGACCGAGTGCGGATGCGGCACGTCCTGCCGCGCTGCGACTGGGCCTCTGCGTCCGAACTTTGGGTCCTTGAATGAGATGCGCTCGACCGGTTCGCTGAGGCTGCCGTCCGGCCGCACGCGATAGGTGGCAATCGAAGAGCCGGCATAGTTCGCGACGAAGGCGATACTGCCGGTCGAATTCAGCGACACGTAACACGGACCTGCGCCCGCCGACGTCACGCGATTGATCTCGTGCAGCGCGCCGGTACCGGGATCCATCGCAAAGCTCGTCAGCGTGGCGGCGTCATTCTCCGCTTCGTTCGCGGCATACAATCGCCGATGTCCAGCCACCGGCGCGGAGATAGCCATGTACGACGGCCGTAGCGTCTCGGCTGCAAGCGTGGGAGCGGTGAGCAGTCCTGTCGCAGGGTTGAACTTCGCGCGGTAGATTCCCTTGGCGACTCCCTTCGCCGTGTCCGTACCGAAATAAACGAAGCTGGGTGGTGGAGGGACGGTGGGTTTCTTATGGAACCGCTGCGTAAACGACTGTGCGGCCGCGTGGCCTTGTGCTTCGAGCGCAGCATATGGCAGTGCGGCGAGGGCGGGAAGCTGCAGCAGAAATCGTCGGCGGTTCAGCATGGCAGCCTTTGCTCCATTCTCATGCGCTCGGCGCGTTGCATAAACAGATCAGGGGATCGCGAGTTTGCGCGGCTGGATTCCGGGCATTGGCGGCTCGCCGGGGAGCGCCATCTGCATCTCCTGCTCCGGCGGCATGTCCTCGTTGATCACCGGGAGCGACGGCAGCTTCAGTGTGCTGCCCGCCTCGCGGACGATCGCTTCGGCGTGTTCCAGCACTTCATCGACGGTCATGGTGTACATCTCGCGCCCATTGTCGTAGCCGGTCTCGATAGCCTGCTTCAGATAGCGCCCGGCGATCTGCGCGGCGAGATAGTCGGTGATGACCCTGCCGTTGCGCCGCTTCTGTTCCACCCACGCGGCGTTGGGCAGCGCAATCCATACCGGCCGTCCGTTCACGGCAAAGCGGACATCCGTGGCGTCGGCGTGGCGCGTTGCAATTGCTACGATGGTGCCCTTCCAGCTACAGCGCAGCGCCTCGCCAGTCCAGCGATCCGTCGCGGTGAACTCTTCATACATGAGACCAGCGTAAATGGCCTCAAGTGGCAGGGCAAGGACGCTCTCCGGCCGTCGTGGCAGAGGAGTCCTATATGCTTGATTTGCTTCGTGGAGGCACATCCATTGCGAAGGCGCGCGTGGCTCACCCGGATTCTGCTTGCCTGCTGTTTGCCCGCGACGGCTGGAGCACAGGCGTTTGCGCAGACCGCCGGTGGTGCTGCGCAGTTTGCCGCGAACTGCGCCGGCTGCCATGGGCTCGACGGCCGCGGCACGGGCAAAGGCGCAGACATTTCCGGCCAACCGAAGATTGTCGCGCTCTCCGACGCTGACCTTTTTCGCATCATTCACGATGGTGTGCCCGGCAAGAGCATGCCGGCGATGGCGGCGCTCGGCGATAAGAGGATTGCGGCGCTGGTGCTGTATCTGCGGCAGCTGCAACAACAGGCAGCGAAGGCACCCGGTGTAACCGGTCTCGCTGCTGCATCACAAGCCCCGAACGCTACGCCTGTTGCTGCGGCGACACAGTCCCCCAGCGTTTCAAAGGTCCTTTCAGATGCGGAGCGCACAGGGCTCAATGCCATCGACGTGCAGCCCGCCGATGTCGCGCAGAGAACGCTCGCCGATAATTGGACCTCGTACCACGGCGATTACACGGGCCGCCGCTTCAGTGCGCTGGATCAAATCGCAGCCGCGAATGCCGCGAAGCTCAAGCTCGCCTGGCGGCTGCACACGCAGAACGCCGGCGCGATGGAGGCAACGCCCCTGGTGGTGAACGGGGTGATGTATGTGACGCGGTCGAACGATGCCTATGCAATCGACGCGCGCTCGGGCAACCTGCTCTGGCATCACGCGCGCGCCGTGACGGACGGGCTGGTCGATGATGCGTCAGGGCACATCAACCGCGGCGTGGCCGTCCTCGGAACGCGTGTCTACATGGAGACCGACAACGCGCACTTGCTGTGCCTGGACGCACGTACTGGAGAGCAGCTATGGAATGTGGCCTACACACGCGGAAACAGAAACTATGGCGCGACGGGCGCGCCGCTGATCGTAAAGAACAAGGTTCTGGTCAGTGCCTCCGGCGGCGATGACGGAGTGCGCGGGTTTGTCGCGGCGTTCGATCCGCTCAACGGCAAAGAGCTCTGGCGCTTCTGGAGTATTCCTGGACCGGGTGAGAAGGGACACGAGAACTGGCCCGGCGACACGTACCTGCATGGCGGGGGGACGATGTGGATGCCGGGCACGTTCGATCCGGAGCTGAATACGCTGTACTGGGGCGTGGAAATCCGGCGCCGGATTTTTACGGCGCGGACAGGCCAGGCGACGATCTGTATACGTGCTCGCTGGTGGCGCTCGATCCGGATACAGGCAGGCTGAAATGGTATTTCCAGTACAGCCCGCACAATCTGTTTGACTACGATTCCAACCAGACGCCGGTGCTGGCGG
>DATNEM010000034.1:0-29517 GCA_035552995.1 Acidobacteriaceae bacterium
GCTGCGGGCTGCATGCCTGCCGCCGCCTGTTCCATGTCTTTGTTGAAGCTATTGAACTCCTCGTTGGCGGATGACAGGTCGCGCGTCTGCATTCTCGCACTCAGCGCCAGCGCCTGCTGCCGCAGAGCAGCTTGTGCCTCACCCAGCAGCTTGCCCTCGGCCTGGGCCTTCTCCGGCGCGGCGCCCTTGGTGTTGACCTGCTTCCACGTCTCGGCAATCAGTTCCTTCTCGCGGCGCGAGATGTCGGTCTGGTTCTGCGCCCCACCACCCCCGCCGCCGCCACCCCCTCCGCCGCCCGCCTGCGACTGCGAGAACTCGCGCTCGAACGGGTCCACCTGGATGAAGCTGATATCCGTCTTCGCCTCGGCGTGGTTGTCTTCCGCTGTCGCGTAGAGGCTCACCACGTCGCCGGGCTGCAACTTGAAATTCTCAAGACTCAGCGTCGCCGTGCCATCGCTATCCTTCGCACCACCCGACTTCAGCACGTTCACCGTCTGGTCCGGGCCGCCATTCACCGAGTAGTGCAGCGCAACATGCTTCAGCCCAAAGTCCGCTCCGGCCCGCACGCCAACCGTCACCTCTTCAATCGGGCTGGCGCGATAGTCGCCGCCCGGCCGGTCGATCGCGACCGTCGGCGGGTTCGCCTTGTTGGTTGCGATGAAGTAGTCCTCCGACAGCCGCACCTGCTGGCCTTCATCCACGCCCGCCACATGGTAGGCGCCGTCTTTGGTCATATGAACGACACCGTGATAGACGCCCGCGCCTTCTTTTGCAGTACCCGGCGTAAGTTTCACCGTCTGGCCGTCGTCCATCACCAGCATGCCGTCTTTCAGCGGAGCGGTCATGCTTACCGTGAGTGCGGCGTCTGTGCCCTCAATCGCTCGCAGATCGCCGGCTTGCTCTTCCGAAACCTCCTGCATGCCGGTCCACTTCGGATAGTGATACGTGACCGCCATCGTCTTCACCGACGGCAGATCGACCACTCGAAACTTGAAGTGCTTCGACGTAGCGGCGCCCGCCTGCACGTAGTACTCCACGTTCTCCGGCAAGCCCGCGAAGAGGAACTGATAGCCGGAGCCATCCTGCACCGGCTGCATCGCCACCGTCTCCCACTTGGACCCCGTCCCGTAGCGCGCCAGCAGGTTGACCTTGTTCGTCTCCAGCCCGATCACCTGCGCCGTCACTATCTCGTCGCTGTTGCGGCGCACTGCCGCATCTCCCGGCTTCACCACAATCTGATAGATCGGCGGGATATCCTTGTGCGGCCCGGTCCATAGCAGCGACGCGCCATAGCCCATGAATCCCGGTCGCGCGGCGATGAGCCATACCAGCACGCCCATGCACAACACACCAGCACCGACCATCCACAGCAGCCGATTCTGCGGGACCAGCGACTCCGGCTGTGAGGTTTCCGCAACCTTCAGCGTGTCGGCGGCGAGCAGTTCCTGAAACAGGCCCGCATTCGGATCGGTCGTCTCTGCATTCTCGCGCTCATGGAATGTGACCAGCCGCTGCTCGAAATCCGGAAACTGCTTCTCCGCGCGGCCTATGGAACGGTTGACCGTCAGCCGCCACAGCGGCCACGCCAGGCCAAAGCAGATGGCCCCGACCACCACTGCGAGCAGCACCACGCGAGCCGGCGCGAGTCCGCCTTGCGGGAAGGCATATGCATTCAGAATGATGGTGAGAACGACGGTTGCCGCAAGCGCAGTCAACGCAACGACCGCGGCGCCGCGCAGCCCGGCATCGAAGCGCAACCTGCGCCGCACCTGCGCGATGTACGCATTGAGCTGCTGGCGATGACTGCTCATGGCCGGTCTCCCCTGCTCACGGCTGCTCCCGCTGCGTTCCCAGATAGCCGCTGGCCACGGCGACCTCAGCCAGCGCGGTGATCGTTAGCAAAAGCATAAACCACCACCACAATCCGGATACACGATTGTCTGTTTCCTGAGACGCACCTTCGACCCCTTTCGTCTCACCCGGCGCTCCGGCGCCGCTCCATAGCTTCAAAACGTCGTCCGGCACAGTGGCTAAGTCAGATTCGCGTGGATCGGGATTCACGGCGATCAGCGCATCGCGTCCGTTCGCAAAATGCACCTGATAGAAGCCCGCGTGCTCCAGTTGAAATGACTGCGCAGCAGAGGCTTCCTTCAACGAAAGAGGCCGCTTCCCATCCGGCCCGATGATGTCTACGGTAGCTCCGGCAGCCTTCTGGGAACTGGCTCCGTTCACCGGATTACGCAATTGGACGAACGAGTCCACAGTGCGCGCGCCGCTTGCCCGCTCCTCGCCCGAAAGATACTTCGCGGCCTCATCCACGAATGCCACAAACGCCGGCTTCAGCGGAAGGTCATTGGCGATGTTGTCGAGACCAGAGGCGAACAGCAGCACATGCCCTTCGCCAATCTGCTTGTCCATCACCAGCGGAGTTCCGTCACCCAGCTTCGCCACCACGCGAGCATCGCCGGGGTCCACTTTTGCGGCATAGAAGAACTTCGTGCCCTGCCAGCCGTTCCCGCTCTTCAGCGCTGGATGCGAGCCGTCCATCTCGCCCACCGTCGCGTAACCTTCGCCCGACTGCGTGTAGTAGCGCGCGTCCTGCACACTGCCGCCCCACACCGGGATTGCCCCCTTGCGCGACTCCGCGAGACCGGTTGCCACCAAGACGTTTCCGCCAGCAGCGACATTGCGCTCCAGCGTGTGTTCCAAGATCGATGGAATCTGCGGCACATCGCTCAGTACAACAAACGCATATTTGGTCGGATCGATATCACTCGCCTGCTCCGGCGTAATCGGCTGCAACACAAACTCCGCCTGCGCCGCCGCGCCCAGCGCGGCGCCAAAGTAGAGCGGCGAGCGTGTGTCATCACCACGATGCACAAACAGCATGCGTTCCGGATCGGCGCGCTTCACTGCGAACCAGCGCGTGTCGTCATTCGCAAACGCATCCGAGCTGTCGATGCGCACCGCGCACCGGCTCTCGCCGTACGGCACGTCCAACCCTTCAAACACCACCGTCGCGCGCCCGTCCGCCGGCACATCCACCTTCTTCGTCGTGACGACATTGCCGTTGACGAGCAGTTGCGCCACACGCGTCGCCGCCGGCGTCCCATGTCCTGCAATGACGGCGATCACACGCGCCTTCTTCGTATCCACCAGCTGCCCGGGCGCCTGCACGCTCTCTACCGTCCAGTTCGGCGCTGTCTTCGCATCGCCGATACGATGCAATTTCAAATCGACGTTCCCCGGCATCACCATGTCGGCGAAATTGCCCGGCATGTTCGACTGCTGCATGTCGCTGAAGAGGTCGACTTCCATCGGCGTGTGCACTGTCTCCGCCATGGCGCGCATACCGCGACCCAGTTCGCCGAAGGTCGCGTGCCCATCGCCCGGCTGGATGGTTTCGACCGCGGCACGCAATTCGCCGGCATCCGCAATGGGCTGGGTCAGCAGCTTCATCTGCCCGCCCAACTCGATCACCTGCGCCTTTTGGCCCGCGGACTTGTGCGCCAGAACATCGACCGCCTGTCTTTTTGCTTCATCAAGTTTGGTGCCTGTAGCCGCCCCGCCCAGCTTCGCGTTCATGCTGAACGAATCGTCAATCGCAACCAGCAGCAGCTTGTCGCTCGCGAGCACCGTCTTGTGCTTGAAGTACGGTCGCGCGAACGCCAGCGCCAGCAGCAGCACCGTGAGCGTACGGAGTGTGAACAGCAGGAGGTAGCGCAACCGCCGATGACGTACGGAGCTTTGCGTGCCCCGCTCGAAGAACATCAGCGAACTCACCGGTCTCGGCTCGGTCGTCTGCCGGCGCAGCAGGTGCACAAATACCGGCAACCCAACCGCCAACGCGCCTGCCAGAAACCACGGAGCGAGAAATCCCATCAGGCCGCTCCTGCAATCGCCGAGTGCCGCAGCGTCAGATACTCCATCAGCGCCCGGTCCAGCGGCTTATCCGTGACGAGCAGGTGATAGCCCATTCCCGCCGCCTGCGCGCGCTCGCGCATCTGCGCCAGGTGGTCGTCCATCTTCGCGCGGTACTGCGTCTTCACGTAGTCGGGAATTACCTCCAGCCGGTCACCCGTCTCCAAATCGACAAGCACTGACGGCCCCTTCAGCTTCGGCTTGATCTCCTCCGGATCGAGGATGTGGAATAGCACTACCTCGCTGCCATGAAAACGCAGCGGCTCGATCGCGCGCACAATCTTCTCCGGCTGCTCATAAAAGTCGGAGACGATCAGCACGATGCCCCGCCGCCGCAGGAACTCCTGAAAGTACTGCATCGGCCTGGCGAAATCCGTCCGCGCCGCGGGCTCCGCCTGCTCCAGCCCTGCAAGCAGCCGGTAGAGCTGCCCCTGGCGCGTCGACGGGCGGATATAGTTGCGCACCTCGTCGTCAAAAACAATTAGCCCCGCAGGATCGCGCTGGTTCTGCAGCGAAAGATAAAACAGCGAGGCCGCCGTGTACCGCGCGTAGTCCATCTTTGTCACAGTATGGCTCGTAAACTTCATCGAATTGCTCGCGTCGAGCAGCAGCGTCATCTGGCTGTTGGTTTCGCCGCGATACCGCTTCAGATAGCACCGCTCCGTGCGCGCAAACAGGTTCCAGTCCACATGTCGCAGATCGTCACCCGGCGTATACGCCCGATACTCCGCAAACTCCAGGCTGAAGCCGAACTCCGGCGAACGGTGCAGACCCGCGACGAAGCCGTCCACTACAGTCTTCGCCACCAGGTCCAGCCCGCTGATGCCCTGCAGCACCGCCGGATCTAAAAACCGTTGCAGCATTCAATATCTCCCGTCACAGTAAAGCCAGAGCGGATGTTCAAGAAAAATACCCATAGACAGTGATCGAAATCATTATGAAATACGCCACGCAAAGGACAGCCCAAAACTCAGTTCGTTGACGTTTCTTTGTATCGTCACTGACCGCATCTCCCTGAACACTGGTAGCCCACCCCCTGCTCATCAACCACCACACACAACTGCCGACTGGCGGCACAAACAAGTCGAGGAGAACCTGATCGAACATCGGCAGTGCACCCGGTCTCATCACAGCATCTACTCCTTCGGCCTCGGCACATGCTCCACCAGCCGCCGCAGAATCTCATCGGAGTCGATCCGCTCGGACTCCGCATGGAAGTTCAGCAGAATCCTGTGCCGAAGCACGGGTATCGCCAAAGCGGTGATGTCCTCATAGGTCACGTGATAGCGCTTGCGGCTCAGTGCGCGCGCCTTCGCGGCAAGCACGATAAACTGCGCGGCCCTGATCGACCCGCCATAGTTCACGTACTTCTTCACGAAGTCCGGCGCATTGTCATTCTTGTGCCGCGTCGCGCGCACTAGGTCCACCACATATCGCGCCAGCGAATCGCCGATCGGAACCATGCGCACCAACTGCTGGAACTCGAGCAGCTCTTCCGCATTCGTTACGGCCTTCACCTGCGGATTCTTCGTCGCCGTGGTCAGATCGACTACCTTCACCTCATCCGTCGCGCTCAGATAATCCAGCACCGCGTTGAAGAGAAAGCGATCCAGTTGCGCCTCGGGCAGCGGATAGGTGCCTTCCAGCTCAATCGGGTTCTGCGTCGCCAGCACAAAGAACGGCGCCGGCAATTTATAGACATGTCCGCGCACCGTACAGCTGCGCTCCTGCATCGCTTCCAGCATCGCGGCCTGCGTCTTCGGCGGCGTGCGGTTGATCTCGTCCGCAAGAATCACGTTGCCGAAGATCGGCCCCTCGACGAACGTCCACTTCCTGTGGCCGGTCGTGATGTCCTCTTCGATAATGTCCGTGCCCGTGATGTCACTCGGCATCAGGTCCGGGGTGAACTGGATGCGCCGGAACGTCAGCCCCAGCGTCTCCGCGATGGTGCGCACCATCAGCGTCTTCGCCGTGCCGGGCATGCCTGTAATCAGGCAATGCCCGCCGACGAACAGGGCTATCAGAATCTGATCGAGCACCTCATCCTGCCCGACAATCACCTGCCGCACCTGCGACAGGATGCCGTCCCTGACCGCCTGGAAGCGTTCGACCCGCCCCTGCAGCCCCGCCACATCTTCAGTCAATCCCGCAATCGCACTCATCCCCTGCATCCCCTCTCATCCATCTTCTTGTCATCCCGAGCGGAGCGCGATCCGTTAGGGCGCGCGCAGTCGAGGGACCTGCTTTTCTAATCCGCGATCATCCGCGAAAATCCGCGGTCGATTTGCTCACTTCGACCCTTCCAACTCCAGCAGCATCTTCTGCGCATCCTTAAAGTCCGGTGCGGCTTCCAACGACGCCAGAACACTCTCCTCTGCCTTCGCCTTGTCGCCCGCCGCCAGATACGCCTTCGCCACGTCATACTCCGCCTGCGCCTTGTCCAGCGGCTTCAGCGCAAGGACCGCCTGATACTCACGCAACGCGCCGGCATTGTTGCCTTGCGCCAGCCACAGCTTTCCAAGTTCACGATGCAGTCCCTCATCTTCGGGATAAATGAAGTTCAGCTGATCCAACGTCGCGGCTGCTTCCTTGGTTTGTCCCAGTTCCTCTTCCAAGGTTGCGAGCTGCTTCAGCGTCTTGGGGTCTTCGCCCCCCTGCTTCTCATACTGCTTCAACGCGTCCGCCGCCGCTTGCTTGTTGCCTTTGGCCAGTTGCGCATTCGCCACCAACTGATAAACGTTCGCATCCTCCACATACTCCGGATAAAGCGCTATGGCATTGGGCCCTGCCGCGATCACCGCATCCGGGTCCTTTGCCTCAGAACTTTTCATGATTGCCTTCAACGCTTCACGCAAGTGGTCGAAGTTCTTCGCCGTCTCGCCCCACTTCTTGTCCATCCATGCCATGTAGTCCGTATCGAACTGCTGCGGCGTGATCTTCAGATTTTCCTGAAACACCTGTGGCAGTGGCTTCAGTTCGCCGAACGAATGCGCCATGCCCAGCAGCGCATCGCTTCCCCATCGCTCCGCAATGTAGTCGCACACCGTTCCGCCCTGCCAGTAGCTCACAATCACCTGGTCGGGATACTTCGGGAAGATGAAGCCCTGGTCAAGGTCCTCGACCGGCAACAGCTTCTTGTCGCGGATGGCCGCGACCACCTCAGGCGTCAGCCGGTTCGCCCAGCGTGGATCGGCCTGGCCCTCCTCATGCACAGCCAGCCCCTCCGTGAACCAGCGCGGCACGCGGAAGTTTGTCATCGACAGAATGTAGACGTGGCTCATCTCGTGCCACAATGTCGCCGCCCAGTTGAAGTCCCCTGGCTTCCGTCCTGAAGGCGAATCAATGGCGACAGTGGTCCCGAAGGTCACACCCAGCGCGCCCAGTCCCGGCATGCCCGTCGTGCGCACCTCAAAGTCTGTGTGGTTGGGAAAGACCTCCAGCCGCACCGGCCCGGGCAGCGTCATCTTGTACTTCGCCTGATAGGTCGCGATCGCCTTGTGCAACTGCTCCTCAATGTAGGGCCGCAGCAGTTCGTCCTCGCTGTTCCACAGCAGCACCGTCGTCGTCGCGTCTTTCGTCGTCACAAACTTGGGATAGAGATCGAGCAGCTTCAGGCTGTTGGATGTCGCGGCGTCCGTCTGCCCGTTGTTGTAGGCAAGCTGTAGTTGCTCGCTCGCCTCCTGCTGCTGCCCCATGCGCATCAGGTTGATGCCGAGGTCGGAATGCGCGGCCCACAACTCCGGGTCCGCATCCACCGCCTTCCGGTCGTACGCAATCGCCTCCGGATACCGCCGGTTCAGCATCATGTGCTTCGCGACGATCAGGTAACTCTCCCCATATCCGGGATTCACCGCCTTGATCTTCGCGAACCATGAATCCGCCTCGGCGTTCTTGTCCGTCAGCAATGCGGCAGCTGCAAGCTCCGCCTCCGCATTCAACGCGTCGGTACCGCCCCCGGCCGGCCCCGCGCCGTCGTAAGGAGCAAGCGCTATGGCCGCCTGTGCCTCCTTCACCGCATCGTCGGTCCGCGCGTCCGCCAGCAGCAGATCGGCCAGCAGTTCATGCGGCTCAACCATCTTTGGATCGTCCGCAATCGCGTCCCTCAGATACTTCTCCGCTTTATCGTCAAAGTTCGCCGCGCCAATCTGCGCCACTCCCAGCAGAGCCTCGGCGCACTTGGGGTCCTGCTCCAGCGCCTCTGCAAACAGAGGCGGCGAATCGACATCGTTGAACCGCTCATGCAACAGCATCCCGTAGCGCGCCTTCCACAAGGCCGGCGCCCCCGGCTTCCTGATGGCTACCTCAAACTGCGTCTTCGCATCCTCCCACTGCTTCAGTCCCCAAAAACCTTCCGCCGCCTTGTACGCGTCGCTGCTCTCCGTCAGCGCCTCAAAGCAACGGGTCGCCTCCGCCTTCTTTCCATGCAGCCGCAGCTTCGCACAACTTTCCGGCGTGATGCTTGCAGCGGTCGCATTCGCACGAGCCTGCGCGAGCGCATGATCCGTCGACACAGCTGCGCTCGCAATGATCAAAAAGATTACCGCTCCGAATTGGCCCGCAAATCTCATATTGCCCGCTATTCTGGATCACACCTCACGCGATCCAGAATCTCCATATTTGTTCTTAATCCGCGTTCATCCGTGTAAATCCGTGGTTCGCTCTTACTTATCCAGATCCGCCTGCACCTTCGCCAGATCCAGCAGCGCCGCCGTCAACTCCTTCTTGTACTCGCCCGGCTCCATTGCTGCCTTGTCGTATTTCAACTCGTCGATCTTCTGCTCCAATGCTTCCTTCTTCGTCATCAGGTCGCGCTTCGCCGGATCGTTCATCGCCGCTTGCGCCGCGCCCAGTCGCAGCACCGTGAATGTTCGCAGCAGCGCGCCCTCACGGCCTTCCATCGTCGTCAACCGTACCGCTTCGCCCTTGCCTGTGTCTTCGAATTGAGGATGCTCGGTCGCCAGCCGCTTTTGCGACGTGTAGAAGTCGGCGGTCTTGCGGTCGGCATAGGTAAACGCCTCCATCGCACTCACCGATCCGCTCTTGTCCGTATCAGCTTCCGGGTCCTGCAACGCCTCCACCCAGTAGCGCGCGAACACTGTCGCGTTCTTCTCCGTGCCGCTCTTCGTCGCGACGATCACCGCGCGTCCCGCTTTCTGCAACGCCGCCACGGCCCCGCCGCTCGCGCTGGTTGTGTCTACAATCAGTTGCCGCTTCGCCGCAACCTTGTCGCACATCGCGGCAAGCTCCGTCGCCGTCACATCAGGGCCCACCAGGTTGAACTTGTAATCTGTCCCATCGAAGCTTCCATGCCCGATCAGCGTCAGCACCAGATCGTCATCCTGCTTGGCATCGCGCGCCACGCCTTCCATGGCGGCGGCCAGCTTTGCCTTCGTCGAATCCTTCCCCGTGAGGGTGATCACATGCGCGCCCGCAATCGACTTGAAGACTTTGTCCAGATCGTTCGCGTTCGCCGTGAACCGCTGCTCATAGTCCGGCTCTCCGCCCAGCCCCGCCACCGTCACATAAAACGTCGCCGCCCGCGCACACGTTGCGCCGGTCAACAACGCGCCGCATCCCATTATCGTCAGCCACCGCAATCTCATCCTGCGCAACTGACAACTAACAACTGACAACTGACAACTGTTTCTCATACCACGCCCCACTTCCGGCGCAGCAGCCAGTCCGCGGCCATCAACCCCAGCAGCAGAAGAAACACCGCGGGCATGTCCCACAGCTCCTTCGTATCCCGCACTGAGATGCCCGCTTCGGAATACGAGATCTCCTTCGGCAGCCGATCCAGCTCATTCTGCTCCCAATAGCGCCCGCCCGTCGCGTCCGCCAGCTTCGTCAGCAGCTCCTTGTTCTGCCCAGTGTGGAAGTTCTCCGCCACGCCGTCCTCGCGCCGGAATTGCACAACATCCTTCCCCAGCTCATCGTTTCCGCGTGCTGCAGTCACCTCCGCAACGTAACTTCCCGGCTTCACCGCCGTCCAGTCCATGGCAAATGTTCCCGGTTGGTTCGGCACCGGCGCAAGTTCCACAAATTCTGACAGCCCATCCGGGCCAATCATGTGCGCCTGCACCTTCGCGTCCGGCGCCGGCTGGAAGTCTTTGTCCCGCGCAACCGCCGTGATATGCAGGTGCCCATCATCCTCCAGTGTCTGCTGCGGCATCGCCGCCGTCACCTGCCCCGGCGAATCCTTCGCCAGCCAGCGCAGCAGCTGCTGCCAGAACAGATCGTGTGACGGATCGCCCAGCGCGGACTGCATCTGCCAGCGCCACGTTCCGGACGTCGCAAGGATCGCGGTCCGCCCGTGCCCATAGCTCTGCGTCACGAGGAAGGGCATTGTGCGACCTGCCACCATCTGCGCCAGCACTGTCGCGCCCGGCTTGGGCGAGCCCGGGTCTTCGTAATCCGCGAGTGCCGGCAGCTTGCGCCACCGCTCGGCGTTGAGGTTCTTATCGTCCAGCAGCCGGGTAATCGGGCTCTCGACTCCCGCGGCCGTCAGCATCACGGTCGCCGCATCGCGATGGAACGCGCCACGCGAGTTCGGGAGAAACGTCGGAAACAAATCTGCCAGACTCGACGACGCCCAGCCACCATCACCCAGCGAAAACCGTCCGCCGAGGAATAGCAATCCGCCGCCGCGCCGGTCCACGAATTCGCGCAGCAACTCCTGCTGCACTGGCGTGAAGTACCCCGCCTCCACGCTGCCGATGATGATCCCGTCGTATTTGAACAGGTCCTCGGCCTTCGTCGGAAATCCGTCCGCCAGTTCGCTGGGATCGGAGATCCCCTGCCGGTAAATCTTGTTCTCCGTCGTGCGCAGCATCGAGACAACCTGCAATCCCTTGTCCTCCTGCTCCGCCCGCCGGATGAACTTGTACTCCCACCGCGGCTCCCCTTCCACATACAGCACGCGCTTCGGCTCCGCGCTGACATCGATCAGCCGCGTCGTTGCATTGTTCGCCGGGCTTTCTTCGCCCGTCATCGGCTCCAGGGCAAACCCAATGCTCTTCACGCCCGCATCCCCCGCGTTGAAAAACATCGTCACGCTCGACTCGACCCCATTCGGCTCCAGCGCCACCTCACGTGCTGCCAGCAGCTTGTCGCCGTCCTTGATTGCCACCGTCGCCTTCTGCCCCGTGTACCCGTACTGATGAAAGCTCACGGTCGCCGTCATCTTTGCGCCGGCCATCGCCTTCGCCGCGACCACCGCATCATCGATCTCCAGGTCATGCTGCGGCTTTTCCTTCCCAAAACCGATCGTGTGCACGGGAAGCCGCCGGTTATGCAGAGCGTTGATGGTATCGACATCCAACCCGCCGGCATTCGCTGATCCGCCCGCGCCTCCCGTTCCGTTCTCCGCCCCATCGCTCAACAACACCACAGCGCCCACCGGCAGATCGCTCGTCTCACTTACCAGCTGCCGCAATCCCGCATTGATGTGCGTCGCCCCGGAACTCGCCGCTGCGCCGGGAGTCAGATCCTTCCACGCGTCTTTTTGAGACGAACTGTCACCTGCCGGAGCATCGCCTCCGTCCACCCGCGCCAACCCCGCATCCAGCCGGTACACCCGCACCTGGAACTTCTTCTTCAACCCGTCCAGCACGCCACCCTCGAGCGCCTTCACCGCCGCCGTCTCGCGAGTCGTTTTTCCATCCTGCCCTGAATCCGCAATCGCCATGCTGCGCGAATCGTCCAGCAGCACCGTAATGATGTTCTGCTGGCTCTTCAACTCCGCCACCGTAATGGCCGGCTCCCACAACAGCAGCAACAGCAGGGCGGCCATCCCCACTTCCAACCCGCAGATCAGCCATGCGCGCCAGTTCCGTATCCGCGGAGATGCCGCAGGCAGCGCACGCCACACTAGCCCCACCAACCCGGCAACAGCCAGAACGATTAGCAGCACCAACAGCCATCCCGGCCACGCGCCCAACAGGATGTACTTGCCTCTGGTGAAAACCGTAGCTGGATACTTGAAGAAGAATTCAAACATGGGAGGGAAGGTTCAGGTTCGAGGTTCGGGGTTCGAGGTTCAAGAGCACCACTCCGCCAATCCGTGCTCATCCGTGTTCATCCGTGGTTCGTTCTTGCTTTGCCGTCCTCCCTCGAACCTTGACCCTCGCCGCTTGAACCTCGCCCTAATGCGTCATGCTGTACATTACGTAATTCAGTCCCACCCGGAATGCCATCGATGAAAACTGTTCCGGATATTCCGGATCGTCAGCCCACTCCCACGCGTCCCCCAGGTGCATGTTGTGGCAGATGGCCACCATCAGCCGCCCATGCTCATCGCGGATGCCCCGCCACTTGGCAACATACCCGTCCTTCTCATAGGTCTGCCCGCTGCGGATATACTGCTCGCCCGGAACTTGAAACCTGTCATCCATGTCATACAGCACATGGAAGATTTCGTCTTTGTCCGTGAGATCCTCCACGGGATACTTCTCAGCGTCCGGGAAGATCTGCCGCATCCCGCGCATAAAGTCTTCCCAGTCCTGCGTGCCGTGGAAATCGTCCACCATCAGGAAGCCGCCCTTCAGCAGATACTCGCGCATCCGCTTCGCCTCCGCGTCGTTGAAGCTCCATGTCTGCACCATCACGGCATACACAAACGGATAGTTATCGATGTCATCCGAATCCGGGCTCACCACCTGCTCGTAGCTGCGCCCGTTGATCCGCGTCAGCCGGTTCAGCGCCATCAGAAACTGCCGGTCGGCCTTCGGATAGTCCCGCTGCCACGTGGCGCCCCATCCATAACCGCCGCCAAACCGGCCGCGCCCGTAACCGCCGCCTCCGCCAAAGCCGCCATATCCGCCGCCGCCCATCGCAACCGTATAGCTCAGGCGCGACCAGTAGAACTCAGCTTTATCCCCGGTCTGCGTATTGATCGAGCCCCAGTCCGCAATGCGCTGAAAGCCGAACGCGCCCAGCGCGACGCTCAGCACCAGCACCGTAACCATCGCGGACTTCATCAGGAGCTTCATGGGCGATCAGCCCTCCCTGCGCGCGCTGCCCTGAACGGTCGCCTACATCCCCGTTTGTCGTTCTCCATTTATAGACGAATCGCCCGCGCTCAGGTTGCAGCGCGGCTTTGATCAGGTACGTTTGAACCTCCATCGCGCGCCATGAGACCATCAGCGTCTGGACTTGCTTCGCCGTCTAACTAACAGACCGCACGCTCGCACCCGCCGAATGAATCGCCGCGATCTCCTCAAACTCGCACCCGCCGCGCTCGCCTCTCAGGCCCTCAGCCGTGATTTGGCGGCCCAGATCGTCATGCTGCCCGGCATGGGCCCAAACCAGCAGCCGGCCCAGCAACCTAACCAATCCGCGGCCCCCTCCTCCGACATCACCCTCCGCATCGCTCCCGTCGTGGTCGAACTGGCCCCAGACCGCATCCTCTCCACCATCGGTTACAACGGCACCTCGCCCGGTCCAGTCCTGCGTATGAAGGAGGGCCAACCCACCACCGTCACCGTCCACAACGACACCGACACGCCTGAGTTCGTTCACTGGCATGGCTTCCTTATCCCCTCCGACGCCGACGGCGCCGAAGAGGAGGGCACGCCGCCGGTCCCTCCTCACGGCAGCCGCACGTACAAGTTCACTCCCACGCCCTCCGGTTCGCGCTGGTACCACTCGCACGCCATGGCCATGAACGACCTGAGCAAAGGAACTTACACCGGCCAGTTCGGCTTCGTCTACGTCGAACCCGCTTCAAATCCCGGCGCCTACGATCAGGAACTCTTCCTCGCTCTCCGCGACTGGGACCCCTTCTTCACCACCCAAATGGTCGACATGGACGAGATGGACGACCCCAACGCCCCGCAGCCCGAAAAGCCTCAGGTCCTCAACACGGCACCCAACGGCCTTGAGGTCACCTCCACCACTTACTCCATCAACGACCGAGCCCTCGGCGTCGGCGAACCCCTTCGCGTGCGCCAGGGTCAGCGCATCCTCTTCCACTTCCTCAACGCAAGCGCCATCGAGAACCGCCGCATCTCGCTCGGTGGCCATAAATTCCAGGTCATCGCGCTCGACGGCAACCCAGTCCCCAATCCCGCCACAGTCGAAACCCTCTTCCTCGGCGCCGGGGAGCGCGTCTGCGCCATCGTTGAAATGAACAATCCAGGCGTATGGATCATGGGTGAACCCACCGACCTTATCCGCACCGCAGGTCTTGGTCTCATCGTCGAGTATGCGAACGCGCACAACCAGCCGCAGTGGATCAAGCCAGGCTCAATCCTCTGGGACTACACCGCCTTCGCGAAGCCCGCAGCCACGTCCGCACAAGCCAGCGCAGCCATCCAGAACATCGACATGATCTTCGAGAAAATCCCGGGCGGCGGTCCCGGCAAGTTCAACACCTTTACCGTCAACGGCAAGCCTTACCCGCATGACAATGAATTCGTCCTGCACCAGGGCCAGCGCTACCGCCTTACCTTCCACAACCGCACCGACGACGCGCACCCCCTCCACCTGCACCGCCATCTGCTCGAGCTCGTCGAGATCAATACCAAGCCCACCGCCGGCCTTATCAAAGACACTGTCGTCGTGCCCTTCTACGGCCGCGCTGCCGTGGAATTCACTGCCAACCAGCCGGGCCTCACCCTCTTCCACTGCCACATCCAGATGCACATGGATTACGGCTTCAAAGCCCTCTTCCGCTACGCCTGAACTCCGGCGGTAAAATCAGCCTGCATCGAGCTGAACACCGAGTTCGCTACTAAAGCTCGCCCCATGCCAATCCCTGCGCGTAGGCGGTCCTGATACGTAGTCGAAAGCAAGCCTTTGACAGGCCATCTGAGTCGGGCACATCCTTTTATGGGGAGAGATACGCGATGATTACCCGAATCAACACGCGCGGTATGGCTTGTTTGATCGTGGCGGCTGGCACATTGCTGGTCACGCCATTGTTTGCACAGCAACCGGATGGTCTGAATTTGCCCCAGGGCTTCCACGCGACCGTCGTAGCTGAGGGTTTGGGAGCAATCAGACACATCGCAGTACGAAGCAACAATGACATCTACGCCTCTACCGGGCGCGGCAAGCTGGCGCCGGGCACAGGCATCATCGCGCTGCATCAGGATGCCAATCACAAGGTCGATCAAACGGAGCGGTTCGGCGCCTCAGCCGGAACCGGAATTCGCATCCATGGAAGCTCGCTGTTTGTCGCGGATGCAACGAAGATCTATCGCTACAATCTTCAGGGCAACGAACTCGTGCCCACCGGGCCGCCCCTCGTGGTCGTTGACAATATTCCCGAGAGCCGCGCGGCCAATCACGCCATTGCCCTGGATGAAAAGGGCGACCTATATGTCTCGATCGATGGATCAGCCAATATTTGCACCGCACCCGATACGCCCGCAAACACGCAACCGGTGGGCCTCAAGCCTTGTCCCGATCTGGGGGTGCGGGCAGGCATCTGGCGTTTTTCCGCGGCTAAGTCGAACCAGGATTTCGCAAAGGGAGAACAGATCGCTACTGGCGTTCGCGATCTGAACGCGATGGACATCGCTCCCGATGGCACGGTGTATGGCTTCATGCACGGCAGGGACACCACCTCAAGACAGTTTCCCGCAATCGTAAGCAATAGCGACGAGGCCAATATCGCGGATGAATTGCATGTTGTGGCAAAGGGGGCCGACTTCGGATGGCCTTACACCTATTACGATGGCGCGCGAAATGTCCGCCTTACAGCACCGGAATATGGTGGAGATGGGAAGACTGCCGTAACTGGCAAGTACTCGCAGCCGGTTTTCACGCTGCAGGCTAAGCGCGCCGCGCCGCTCGATCTCCTCTTTTACCAGGGCCGGAATTTTCCCGCCTCATATCGCGGCGGAATGTTTGTCGTATTGCATGGATCGGGCGGGCAGGAGATTTCGGGTGGTAAGACGGGCGATGATGTGATCTTCGTGCCCCGAGGCAGCGACGGAAAGTTCGGCGGGGCTACCGTGTTCGCATCCGGTTTTGCTGGGTCACCCCAACCCGGCACAAACGGGCGGATCACACCTGCATACCGTGTCACCGGAGCAGCCTTGGGACCGGACGGCTCGCTCTATATCGCGGACGGATCCAAAGGTCGAATCTGGCGGATCGCATACGGCCAATAGGCAAACCCTCCTACGCCTCTTCTTCTTCGTCGAGATCCATCTCTGCCGTTTGCATCTTCCCGTTGCGGCCTTCTACCAGCACCTGGACGCGCCCTTCAGCCTTCTCCAACTCCGCCTTGCACTCGTCGGAAAGCTTCACGCCTTCCTCAAACAAACGCACCGATTCATCGAGCGACAATTCGCCCCGCTCCAGCTTCTCCACCACTTGCTCCAGCTGTGTCAGCCGCTCCTCAAATGCCGCCATCGCTCCCGCCCTCTCCTCGCTCGCAGTCTACATCCTTTGCCAGCCGTCCGGCCCATCGGCAAAACCGCAAATGCTGCCTGATTTCGTCGACCGACCAGCGTGCTCACCCGCGCCCGGAAACCGCGTCTACTTTGGTATACTCGCAGCAGATTTTCCGCAGGAATTTCCCCTCTCAAGGAAGTCAGGTTGGAGTTGTTCACGTTGAAGAATCGAAGTCTGCCCGCTGTACCTGCTCCAACTTTTTCGCCGCAACCGGAATCCAGCGTAGAGGGTATCTCCACGAATCCGGCACGCACCTCGCGGATTGCTGCCCTGGGACGCCTGTCCATCGGGCTGCTCCTGGCTTCGATCACGGTCGGCCTCAGTTCTTGCCACTCCGCAGCCTACTACTACTACAAGTTTCCCCAATACACCTACGCCGGAAGGCCCATCCCGCCCAGCAAGCTGGCCGAGCGCGTGATGATCGCCGTAAGCGCCAACGGCAGCAGCGGGAGCCTGCAGATCGTAGACGCCCTGCGCGACATCCGCAACAATGTCGAGGACACGATCCCCACGTTTCAAATCAGCGGCTACGGCTCCGGGTTTCCCAGCACCATCTTCAATTTCCCGGTAGAGCTCGCTGGATATGTTTATTCCTCCAGTGACGGCAGCCTGAACAGGATCAATTACTCCACTGAGAGCGCATCCGGCTCCGTCGGCACATTTCAGACCGGCCAGAACTCCGTTGCCGTTCCCACTACCTTCACCCGCTATTACGGTGCGGAGGAGGCGGCAGGCATTCTGGAGGTCGTCGACAACCTGTCGCCGAGCGGCAGTTATGCATTGAACATTCCGAATGTCTACCGCGTCGCAGCGAACAAGGGCGATACCGTGGCTCTGGCAATGGTGCGCAACTCGAACGCGGTCTACCGTGTCTTCAAGCTCAATCAGGGTCAATACATCAACGCTCCCGCGGCAATGGCGGCCACTGGCGCAGTCGATTGCCAGCCGCAGATCCAGCCCGTCTATTGCGCGGTTCAGGTTCCGGGGACCTTTGACCGGCCGGCAAACGTCTACTTCTCGCTCGATGGCACAACCGCCTATGTGCTGAACTGCGGGCCGGAGTGCGGCGGCACTACTGCCAGCATCACCCTGCTGCAGCAGGGGCCGCTGAACAATAACGTCATCCCCACTTCGCCGACACAACCCAATCCCCAGATCGCCAATGTGCCCGTGCCGGGCGGCGCAACTACCGCGCTCGCCGACGGCACAACCCTGTACATCGCCGGGCAGCAGCTCCAGTCCGACGGCCTGTTCGAGGGCTTCCTTTCGACCATGAACCTGGCAAGCAACACGGTCACGGGAAAATACGCGATCTCCGACGGCACCCACACCAAATTGCTGTTCGCTGACAACAACACGCTGTGGATCGGGTCGCAGTACTGCGCCACTGGCGAGCGCCAGAAGCTGGGCGTCAACTACAACTGTCTCAGCCGGGTCGATCTCAGCAAATTAGCGTCATGCCCACAGAGCTTTCCGTTGGCCTCGCCACCGGCAGGTTGCCCGCAGATCGTCCCCAATGTAACCCCGAACTCGCCCACAGCGACCGTTCCCTACCCCAACCAGAACGCCAACCTCTGGTATTACGGCAACCTCACCGGCATCTGCTGGGTGGAGACCTTCAATAAGGTCTATACCGCCTACGGCGGCCAGGTGCACATCTTCTCCACCGTCGACGGCTCCGAGATCAACAACTCCCTGGTCACGGTTCAAGGCACGGCACTCGACGTCGCCTACATGGACGCCTCCAGCGACGACGCGAACTAGCGGTCCATCTTCCTTCGAACGAAATCAAGCCATCGGCTCGGCGCAAGCTCGCCGCGTGAGATGGCGAATTGCGGAACGCGGTCGAGCTCGTCCTGCAACCTATCGCCCCAGGCAGGTTGAGGCGCGCCGCGGCCAGATGGCGTTTCCATCAGGATCGCGTCAGCACGAGTGAGATAGTGCCTTGCAGACGGCTTGAAGTCCTCAACCCAGGGCGAGACGATCAACGCGCAGACATCGGGCTTAAGAAACTCAAGGACGGAATTCGATTCGAGAATGCTGTTGGGCGCGTTGCCGATCGCCTCGCGAATGGCAGGCATCGCGTCGGCCAGATATCCGGGCAGGGCGCGGACCCACAGCGAGCGCACCGCTCCCGCGGCGAGATAGCGGGATGAGTCCGCGCTCGCATCCGCAATCAACTCCTCGCTGATAGCAAACTTCGCGCCGTCCAGCTCGCAGTCGCATTTCTTTGTATCCGCGCCTCCGTGGCTGCACTGCGTGATCTTCATGGCAGTCCATCGCCGCTCGGGCATCGCGGCAATCAGCGCGCAGATGACACCGGTCTTCCCCACGCCACTCGCCTGCCCGCCGATCACGACGACTGGCATCGTTCAGCCCCGCGACAGCTTCGCCAGGTCCCGCAGATACTGCTTCAGCGGGCGCGCAGGCCGGCCCCAGAAGACCTCGCCCGGGCCATGCACCTTTTTGTGGCTCAACACGCCCGCGCCGCCGCCCAGGATCACTCCCGGCCCCACATGCGCATGTTCCCCCAGCCCAACTTGCCCACCCAGGATCGCGCCATCCTCAATCGTGCAGGATCCCGAAATCCCCGTCTGAGCAGCGATAATGACGTTCCGTCCCAGCACGCAGTTGTGCGCAATGTGCACCAGGTTGTCGATCTTTGTTCCCTTACCGATGCGGGTCTCTCCCAGCGCGCCGCGGTCGATCGTCGTGTTTGCTCCGATCTCCACATCGTCCTCGATCACCAGCGTCCCCTGCTGCGGAAACGCCAGATACTCACCCGTCTGCGCATTCCGCGCATAGCCAAATCCCGTCGAGCCAAGCACAGCGCCCGCCTGCACTACCACGCGGTCGCCAATTGTCGTCCCGGAATAAATCGTCACGTTGGCCAGCACCGTGCACGCATCGCCAACTGTCACACCACCGCCAAGTACTGCGTGCGGCCCTATGCTGGTTCCTTTTCCCAGCCGCACGTTCTCACCCAGCACCGCGGTCGCATGAACGCGCGGCGCCTCGCCATCTCCGGCGTCGTCATGCCCCTGTAGAAACCTCGCCGCCAGCGCAAACGCATACCGCGGATCAGTCACCGGAAGCAGCCGCGGGTCGGCCGTATCGATCTCCCGCTCCTCCGCTACGTTGCCCACCAGCAGGCCAGGGTTCGTCAGAATCCCGCCCGCCGGCGACTTCAGTGCCGCCGCCAGCGCCAACGCATCCGTCGCGAACACCAGCGTCACCGGCGTCGCCCCCTCAATGCTCGACACGCGCAATATCTCCGGCTCAATCGCCGGCTTCGGCGCTCGCACCTGCTCCGCAATCTCCCTCAGAGTTGCCATCTACCTCGCTCGTCCTGTCTAGCATGGCACACATTGCCTAACCGCTCCGATCGAGGGCAGTTCAAGTGCACGGTCATAGTCTCTACGGCGTCACAACAAGGGTCAGTTGGACAGTATGAGTGATACCGCTGCTCTGAGCGGTGCCTGTAATTGGGATCGTATATGTCCCTGAGGGCAGCTTGTACGGAACGACGATATTAACGCATCCGCTCAGGCCCATCGTCACCAGGGAAAGCATCACCGCGCAGCTCATCGATCCGAACCGTCCCGGTCGCTTTCGCAGAACGCCGCCGACCAGCAGCCCCGCAGGAAGCAGCAGAAAAGCAAATTGCCGCGTGCTTCCCCCAAATGAGGAATTTCTTGCAGAAAACGGGGGAGGAGTCGTATCCAAATATATGGACACCGAGGTAGAGCCGTACGCCGGCACTCCTGTCGTCGCAGGATTGATCTTGCAGGTGATGTGCGCTGGAACGTTGGTGCATGCCACGCCAATCCCGTCCGTAAAACCCCCAATGCTGGTCAGCGTGGCGGAGGTTGTAGCCTTTCCTCCGCTCTGCACGGTAACCGTTGGGTCGGCCAGCGCTATGGAGAAGTCCGGCTGCAAAGGGCAATTACTTGCGGCATAGTAGGCGTCGCCCGAGTAATCGCATGTAAAGGAAGTCGCGCCCGTCGCAAGACTCGTCGTGAGCGAGGCGGTAGTCACGGGGTTCCCCACCGGCACCGGGCCGCCAATTACCGCACCGTTGTTGTAAAACATCACCGTGCCGCTCAACGGGTGGCCTGCCGCAACGCTGAACGGAGTTACCGTCGCAACCAGCGTGGTCTGATTGCTGGTTGCCTGACTGGTTGTCAGTGTCGCCCGCGTCAGGATCTTCCCTGACTGGCCGACGTTAATCTTCGTAACAAACCCTGCAGTCCCATAGACGATTATGTCTCCGATCTTCTTCGGAGTCACCTCCAGCGTCTGCTGAAACGCATGGGGAGTAACGGGAAAGTCGTAGGAACTCGTATCTCCAGTCAGGTAAACGCCGGAACCGTCATAGGCCGTGCCGAATACTCTGTCCCCTGCACTGCCGCCCAGATAAGTAGAAAAGACCGGTTGTGAGGACGTCGTATTCAAAATCGTGAAATAAGAGGTATACGGACCTCCTTTGTAGCCCCCGAAAGCTCCGCTCGTGACGGGAAAGTCCGTCGCGTCCGTATTACCCGCGACGTACACGTTGTGGTTATTGTCCGATGCGACTCCCGTTGCCCCCTCCGCGAACAGAAGTGTCCCCAGGCTTTTGCTTCCTCCGAGGTACGTGGAATAGATCAGATCTGTTCCCGTTGGGTTCAGTTCGCTAACTACCGAGGTAAGGACATTTCCAGCGTTGCCGACTTCCAGGTTCGTCTTCTGAAAGGCTCCAGCCGTGACGGGATAGTCCGGGGAGCCCGCGCTCCCGACTACGTACGCATCGCCCGCAGCGTCCACCGCAATCGCCAGGAGATGATCGGAGTACTCAACCGTGAACTGGTTGCCCTTGTAATCGCTTGTCGGCCATAACGTGCCGCTGCCTCCGAGGTAGGTGGAATAGACCAGCGCCGTCCCTGTAGGGTTCAGTTTCGTAACAATTGGTGCATCGGCAGGGCCAAGGCGTGACCCAATGTCGGTGGGATTCGAGGACTGGAAAGCGCCGAGTGTGGTTGGATAATCCAATGATCCGGTGCTCCCAACCACGTAAGCATTCCCTGTGCTATCCAGCGTGATTCCTGCCGACCTATCACCCACATCAGCGGGGATGGACATGATCGGGCCGCTACTACTATTGCCAGTCGCCTTGTCGGTAGCAGTAAACCAACTCGGAGGACCGAATGTATAGCCTTGGTGGGCGACCCCTGAACCGCCAATATACGTCGAGTAGATGAGCCCAGTCGCGTCTGCGTTGAATTTGGTGACAAAGATGTTGGTGGTGAAATTTCCAGCTGCTTTGTTTGTTATTTGATAGGCCCCTGCGGTAACCGGGAAGTCTATCGTGCCGGCTATTCCCGTGACATAGGCCTCGCCGTGCGCGTTAACTGCAATCCCGGTGGGGTAGTCGCCACCATATTTCGTTCCACCCAGGTACGCCGCATAGACCAGACCACTCCCGGATGAATTCAGCTTAGCAACAAACATCTTTCGCGGAGACTGGAATGCGCTTGTTATTGCGGGAAAGTCGTCGGAACTTGTGATGCCGGTAATATACGCATTGCCGCTGCCGTCTACTGCGATTGCATTGCCACCCTCTCCGCCTGTTCCTCCCAGATAAGTCGAATAGACCAGGCTCTGGCCGTCAGGGCTGAATTTTGTGACAAAGGCGCTCTGATATTGCTGGGGGTGCGGGTTCATCGTCGTCGGCGCAAGGGTGCCCTCATGGTCGATGGTGTCAAATGCGCCTGGCGTCACCGGAAGGTTGCCCACGGCGGTGCCCGTGATATAAGCCGATCCCGCATTGTCCACCGCGATCGCCCCCGGAAACACGTTGTTGAAGTAACTTGAATATTCAATCTGTGGGTCGAGGACCAGGGCACGGCTGTGGTCATAGCTGCCGACCGTAAAACCGATCTCGGTATCGCCGATCTTTGTGAACTGTGCTTGGACTGCCTGCTTGTCTTTGCCCCGTAACTGGTAAGCGATCGGCCGATGAAATGCAACCGTGCCGTTTTCAGCCTCGATCTTTAGATCGCCATTCGTTTCGAGTTTCAGTTTGGCTCCATCAATCTTCAGGCGAATCGGCTTCACGCTTGTATTCGGAGCAACTACCAGGTCATATTCCAGAGCGCGATGGTTGCCATAGTAGACCAGATCGATGCCGGAATAGACGTTCGCGTACTCTACCTTGGCGTATGTCGGCACATTTCTCCGCCAACGCTTGGGGTCGTTGCCGATAAAGTAGTTGACCGTTCCCGGCAGCAGGTCTCGGACTGCGGGCAAAATTCTGTTGGCGCCTGCCAGCTTCATTGTGACGGCATCGTCTTTGCCCAGGCTGAGCAATGCTCCATCCTGACTGAGCAGCACGGAGTACCCTCTGCCGCGCGCTAGAAACGAATGATCATCTTCCGAAGCCTCAAAGGAGAGAGGGACCGGGCCATAGTCCGGCTGCACATGCGCTGTCCGAAAGGATGCCGCGGCTGATTTGGCCAAGCCTTCAGCCCGCTGTCCTAGAACCGGCCGCGCCACCGTCAATATAGCGCCTGCCAAACAGAGTCCTGATACGGCTCGTGGGGGGGAAAGCACGGGAGAAAGGCTCCAGAAGGGCGGCCCATAATATCCCACCGGTTGGCGCTGCGTCACTAAGTTATCTGCACGTGCGGAGGAAATCGCCCGCCCATTTCATTACCGAAACATGGCATAATGGCTCCCACCACAAGTTCGACCAAATATGACTCTACGTAAATCGCGGCGCCTCTACCTCATCCCGGTTCTGTCCAAGGCACTCGACATCCTCGAACTTCTCCAGGCTGAAAACCAGCCAATGACGCTTGAGGCCATCCATCGCCAGACGAAAATCTCCAAGACCACCGTCTATCGCGTGCTCAAGACCTTCGTGCACCGCGGCTATCTCTCGCAGTCCCCCGACGGTCTCTATCGCCAGGTCACTCGCCCCAAGAAACTGCGCTTCGGCTTCGGCTGCCAGAGCGTCGACATGCCATTCTCGGTCGAGGTCACCGAAAGCCTCAAGTCTGCCGCCTCATCGGTTGGCGTCGACCTCCTGATCCTCGACAACTGCTACGACGCCGCCACCGCGATCAAGAATGCCGAGGAGTTCGTCAAGAGCCGCGTCGATCTCGTCATCGAGTTCCAGGTGGAGCAGGAAGCCGCGCCGGTCATCGCCGACAAGATCGCCGGCGCCAAGATCCCGATGATCGCCATCGACATCCCGCACCCTCACGCCACCTACTTCGGCGTCGACAACTACCGTGTCGGCTTCGAGGCG
This sequence comes from Acidobacteriaceae bacterium, assembly GCA_035552995.1. Classification (GTDB taxonomy): domain Bacteria; phylum Acidobacteriota; class Terriglobia; order Terriglobales; family Acidobacteriaceae; genus Edaphobacter. The sequence goes on from DATNEM010000034.1 coordinate 23,618, forward strand.
GGCGAAGTCCTTGCGCAGCATGCGCTCAAATGGTGGAGCGGCCAGGTCGAATGGGTCCTCGGTCTCGATCTTCCCGAAGCCGGCCTTCTCGTCCAGAGCCGCATCACCGGCGCCTTCGAGGGCATCCGCGCCGGCATCCCTGACCTGCCTGTGGAATGCTTCGTCCGCATCGACTGCCGCGGCATGCGCGATCGCGGCCGCAAGCTCGTCTCCGACTTCCTCGATCGCCATCCGCGCGAGAGACACATTCTCATCGCCGCCGCTACCGACACCAGCGCCCTCGGCGCGCTCGACGCTGTCCGCGAACGCAAGCGCGAGAAGCATGTCGCGATCGTCGGCCAGGACTGCATCGCCGAGGCCATGGCAGAGATGAAGAAGCCCGCGTCGCCTCTGATCGGCTCTGTCTCGCACGAAGCCGGCTCCTACGGCCCCAACCTGATCCACCTCGGCCTCTCCATCCTGCGCGGGCAGACGGTCGCCCCGTATAACTACGTGGCCCACAAAATGGTCACGCCGGACGCGTTGACAACCGCCTAACTTCAAGGGTGCTCATCAGAAGTTTTGCAGGACGTTTCTTTGCCTGGGCTGCTCCCACGGAACCAGGGCTACTCGCCAACCAGAGCTCGCGCGAAACCCCGAAGGTGGACTTCTCGAAGTAGTACTTCGTGCCGTTCTCGACGCGGGTCGGGGGGCGGACTTCTTTGTGATCGGCTCCGCATCTGCCTTTGTCATTCCCGAAGGGAATCTGCGTTCGCCTTTGGCTCGTCATTCTGGACCGCACATCGCGTCCAGAATCCCCGTATTTGCCTTTGTCATTCCCGAAGGGAATCCATGCTCGACTTCAGGATCTCAAAGGCAAAGCTCAACGGGCTGGGTGCCCCATTCGTACCGCGAAGCGGGACGGGTGGCGTGGAAGAATGCTAGCGTGCCCACCCAAGCTCCGCTTTGGTGCGGATGGCGAGCGCCGAAGGCGCGGCCCTATACCAGCCTGGGGCGCAGTCCCAGGTATCCGTGCAAGAAAAAATCCAAGGGCTGAAAGCCCGGCCTATTCGTATTCAATGGGATACCTTAGATACCCAGGTATGGGGGTGGGGGAGGCGACATCGAACCGAGGCCGACAGACGCAGGACCGTCAAGTCATTTGTTTTCAAGATCATAATACTCAACTGATTTGTTTTCTAAATCATAGCGTTTTTGATACCGGGGGGAGGGGACACCAGATGACAAGTGCGAGTTGTGGCGCGATTCCCACGCGCAGGCGTTTGCCGCGCTGCTTCGCGACCGCATAAGCTGGGGAGGTGACCATGGACAGCATCGCGCCCAATATCCTCAAGCAGTTTCGCCTCGATAACCGCGTCGCCCTCGTGACCGGCTCGGCCACGGGCCTTGGCGCTGCCATTGCGCATGCCCTGGCGCAGGCAGGCGCCGCGGTCGCCGTGCATGGCAACAGCCGCCCCGCCGACGAGACCGCCGCAGCCATCGCCGGGGCGGGCAGCGTTTCTCATGCCTTCCAGGCAGATTTGTCCGATCCTGCTGCCGCCGAGCGTCTCTTCAAGGAGGTCGTCGCGCAGTTCGGCCGCGTCGACATCCTCATCAACAACGCGGGCATGATCCATCGCGATCCAGCGGAGGAGTGGAAGCTGGAGGACTGGAACCGCGTTCTGCAGGTGAACCTGACCAGCGTCTTCCAGCTCTCGCAGCTGGCCGCACGCGACATGATCGCGCGCCAGGCGCCGGGGAAGATCGTGAACATCGCTTCCCTGCTGAGCTTCCAGGGCGGGATTCGCGTGCCGGCCTATTCCGCCAGCAAAGGTGGCGTTGCGCAGCTGACCAAGGCGCTGGCGAACGAGTGGGCGCCGAAGAACATCCAGGTGAACGCGATTGCTCCTGGCTACTTCGCTACGACCAATACCGAGCCGCTGCAGGCCGATGCCACGCGGAACCGGCAGATCCTGGAACGCATTCCTGCGGGACGCTGGGGCCAGCCGGAGGAACTTGCCGGGGCGGCGCTCTATCTCGCCTCGCCTGCCTCAGACTACGTCACCGGGCATGTGTTAGTGGTCGACGGCGGCTGGCTGGGACGGTAGAGACGGAACGGATGGAGGCTTGGGCAGCACCCTGTTGAGCCGCCATTAGCGGTTGAACAGGTCCTTCACCTGCTGCACCACCACGTCGCGCTCCATGTCGGAGATCGCCTCGGTGAGCGGTATCGCCTTGGGGCAGGCTTCGACGCAGTTCTGCGCGTAGCCGCACTCCTGGATGCCGCCTTCGCCGGCCAGCGCGCGCAGCCGCTCTTCCTTCAGCACGGCGCCTGCGGGGTCCATATTGAAGAGCTTGACCTGCGCGATGGTGGCCGCGCCGACGAAGTTCGTGTGCTCGTTGAACTGCGGGCAGACCTCCATGCAGCAGCAGCAGCTGATGCAGTTGGAGAGCGGATAGCGCTGCTCCTGTACCTGCGGGAACTGCCGCGGCCCCGAGCCAAGGTCGTAGGTGCCATCGATCGGAACCCATGCCTTGACGGCCTTGAGGTTCTCGAAGAGCACGCTGCGGTCGACGGCAAGATCGCGCACGACGGGGAACTTCGACAGCGGCGCGAGCCGGATCGGCTGGTCGAGCTTGTCGACCAGGGCGGAACATGCCATGCGCGCGCGGCCGTTGATCAACATGGCGCAGCTGCCGCAAATCTCTTCCAGACAGTTGGAGTCGTAGGTGATCGGTGTGGTCGCCTTGCCGTCGGCCGTGACGGGGTTCAGCGCGATCTCGCCCAGCAGAGCCGTGATGTTCATGTTGGGGCGGTACGGCACGGAGAAACGCTCCGTGCGCGCGGCTTGCTCCGGAGTCGCCTGCCGGTGGACCTCAACTTCGATTGTTCTGCCTGCTGCTGTCGCCATGCTCAGTTCACCCTCAATCCGCTTCAACTTACCGTCGGCCAGGCTCCGGCCAGAACTTTCCCCGCGCCTCTGCGGAATGCCCGCGTGGCCGGCTCGGCCCTTAGAACGTTCCGGTGTGCCCGGTGCGTTCCTTTTCCTGCGTAGCCATCGCGATGCCCTCTTCCTTGCCCACATTGCGCGGAACCTTCAGCCGCCGCGTGTAGAGCACCCAGTAGGCGATCACCAGCAGCGCGAAGGCCACTGCCAGCACGTAAACGGTCATGGTCAACGTTGGGTGTGCATCCATAATGCACAGTAGGATGGTCCCAATCGTGGGAAAGGTCAACCCGCCGCTGCAGCCCTGCCGTCACTCGCACCTCAAAACGTTGCCTTCACGTTATTTCGCCGCGTCGTACCGCCGTGGCCGCGGCTTGAGCTGGCTTACATCCACATCGCCAAACTCGAACTTCGGCGATCCGTTTACAAAACTCGCCTTCGTGGTCTTCAGGAACTTCTCATCGTTGCGCTCCGGGAAGTCGGGCTTGTAGTGGGCGCCGCGGCTCTCATCGCGCATGCGCGCGCCCTGCACGATCACGCGCCCCAGCTCCAGCATGTTGTAGAGCTGGCGGGTGAAGGCGAAGCTGGTGTTTGCCCATTGGCTCTTGTCGGAGAGATTCACGTTCTCAAACCGCTGCAGCAGCTCGACGATCTTCGCGTCCGCCTCGTCCAGGCCCGCGTTGTAACGGATGATGGTCGCGTGCTTGGTCATGGTCTCGCCGAGCTCGCGCCAGATCTTGAACGGGTTCTCCGTCCCCGGATTGTTGAGCAATGCGCGGTTCTTTTCGTTCTGCCTGGCCAGCTCCGCCGCCGCGCCGCCGTCACCGTCCTGCGCCGCGAGGCCCTTGGCGTAAGCCATCGCATTCGGTCCTGCGACAAAGCCGCCATAGATGCACGAGAGCAGCGAGTTCGCGCCGAGGCGGTTGGCGCCGTGGATGGAGAAGTCGGCCTCGCCCGCTGCAAAGATGCCCGGGATGTTGGTCTGCTGGTTGAAGTCCACCCACAGGCCGCCCATGGTGTAGTGCATGCCGGGGAAGATCTTCATCGGTTCGTCGCGCGGATCGACGCCGACGAACTTCTCGTAGATTTCGAGGATGCCTTCGAGCTTGCGGTCGAGCGTGGCGCGGTCGATGTGCGTGAGGTCGAGATAGACCATCGCCTGGCCATCGATGCCCATATGGTGCTCGTAGACCACCTTGAAGATCGCGCGCGTAGCCACATCGCGCGGAACGAGATTGCCGTACTTCGGGTACCACTCTTCGAGGAAGTACCAGCGTTCACCTTCGGGGATCGACTTGGGCGCGCGCTTGTCGTTCTTGTCCTTCGGCACCAACACGCGGCCGCCCTCGCCGCGCGCGCTCTCGCTCATCAGGCGCAGCTTGTCGTCGCCGGGAATGCACGTCGGATGCACCTGGATGAATTCGCCGTTGGCGTAGTACGCACCTTGCTGATAGAGAGCGGACTGAGCAGAGCCGGTGCAGACGACGGAGTTGGTCGACTTTCCGAAGATGGCCCCGTTGCCACCGGTGCAGATGATGATGGCGTCCGCAGGAAACGTCCGCACTTCCATGGTGCGCAGGTCCATGGCGCAGATACCGCGCGCCACACCTTTGCCATCCAGGACCGCCGAGAGGAACTCCCAGCCCTCGTACTTCTGCACTTTGCCTTCGGACTCGTAGCGCCGCACCTGCTCATCCAACGCGTAGAGCAACTGCTGCCCCGTCGTCGCACCGGCAAACGCCGTGCGATGGAACAAAGTGCCACCGAAGCGGCGGAAGTCCAGCAGGCCCTCCGGCGTGCGGTTGAAGGGCACGCCCATGCGGTCCAGCAGGTCAATGATCGCCGGCCCACGCTCGCACATCTGCTTCACGGGCGTCTGGTCGGCGAGGAAGTCACCGCCATAAACGGTGTCGTCAAAGTGCGCCCAGACCGAGTCGCCTTCGCCCTTCAGGTTCTTCGCCGAGTTGATGCCGCCCTGCGCGCACACCGAATGCGACCGCTTGACCGGCACAATCGAGAACAGGTCCACCTTGCCGCCAGCCTCGGCAATCTTGATTACGGCAGCCAGGCCTGCAAGGCCTCCGCCAACGACGATGATGCGTGGTGTTGCTGCCATTGAACTCTTCCCTAACAGAAATTTGCCGAGAGCAGGGCTACCTGCCGCTCTGAAAAAAGATCGCATGCGCAAATAAAGCGGTGAAAGCAGCCACAAGGACCGTGACAGCGATTCCAAAGACAATCCTTAATGGACTGGATGGGTATAGCTGCCGATGTGCTTTGAGCACTAACTTGCGATGCGCCAGTGATCCGTAACAACCGGATCTCGCCCAAAACCGAAAAGTGAAGGGCTTTGGTAAGGGGTATGCGTTGAGACGCGTTAAATCCTGGTCGATCAGGCTCCATGTGAGGCCGGTCGCCAGAATCGAACACACAAAGCATCCGAAGACTATCTGTGCGCCCGTTATGGAGTGGATGTCCATAAACAGTCCTCACTGCGCGGCACCCTGCCCCGAACTCATACTCATCGGCCCATCCATCTGCATATTCGCCGGCATGGTCGGTGCGACCACGCCGGACGGCTGCGCCGGCATTACATCCTCCGGCGCGTTCTTGTACTTCGGATTCCCGACAAAGGCATACATGCTGGCGTAGCCCAGCACCGCGAGAATGATGCCGCCGGCCGTGCATACAAACCCAAACTTCCTGCGCGCCTTGTCTCCCGGCGTGATGCCCCACTTCGCGGCGAACAGCCACGTCCCATACGCGAAGTGCCAGCAGGTCGCCGCCATGGCGATGATGTACACCGCCAGCATCCACGGATTCGACAACTCTACCTGCACCTTGTGGAATGCCGCGCCGGGATGCTCCGGCAGGCTCACGCCCATGAAACGCTGCCGCAGCACATGCTGAATGATGTAGAGGAACGCAATGATGCCGGTCACGCGCTGCGTCAGGTAGCCCCAGTTCCCTGCC
>DATNEM010000035.1:0-7836 GCA_035552995.1 Acidobacteriaceae bacterium
ACGCCGATTACGGTGCATGACGTTCTGGTGGGCGAGGTATGGCTTGGGTCGGGGCAGTCGAACATGGTGTTCAACGTGTCGAAGAAGGGGCACGCGCCGTACGGGCTGATGGATGAGGAGAAGGAGATTGCGGCAGCGAACTATCCCCAGGTGCGGATGTTCACGGTGAAGGACACCAAGAGCTACGATCCGAAGACGGATGTGGTGGGTGAGTGGAAGGTGTGCAGTCCGGAGACGGTGCCGGACTTTTCCGCGGTGGGTTATTTGTTTGCGCGCGACCTGAACCAGGCGCTGAAGACGCCGGTGGGGATTGTGCTGGCGGCCTATGGCGCGAGCACGGCGGAGGCGTGGCTGCCGCGCGAGGCCATGATGCATGACGCACAGTTGAAGCCGATGATCGATCGCTTCGATGCGCGCGAGAATTATTTCCGGGAGATGCCGGGATCGAACGATGCGGACGCGCCGCCGGCTCCGCAGACGCTGAATGCGCGGCCGGGAAGGCCGGGGCCGCTGCGCGATCCGGTGCAGGACCAGCACCAGCCGACGGTGCTGTGGAACGGCGAGATTGCGCCGATTGTGCCGTATGCGATTCGCGGGGCGATCTGGTATCAGGGCGAGTCGATTGTGGATGGGCCAAAAGGACTGATGCGCTACTCACATGCGATGGAGACGCTGGTGATGCAGTGGCGCGCGGCGTGGGGCGAAGGCGACTTCCCGTTCTTTGCGGTGCAACTGCCGCCGCTGAAAAATGTGAGCAACAATCCGCTGGTGCGTGAGCAGCAGGCGAAGATCCTTTCCGTCCCGAACACGGGGTTGGCGGTGACGCTGGATATTGGCGATCCGGCAAACGTTCATCCCAAGAACAAGGAGCCGCTAGGCGTGCGCCTGACGGACCTGGCACTGGCCAAGGCGTACGGCAAGAAGATGGAGTACTCCGGGCCGGTGTATGCGGGGATGAAGGTGGAGGGGAACGCAATTCGCGTGAAGTTTACGCATGCGGAGGGGCTTGCGGGCAAAGGCGGCCCGCTGAAGTGGTTCCAGATTGCGGGCGCGGATGAAAAGTTTGTGGACGCGGATGCGAAGGTCGATGGCGATTCGGTGATCGTGAGCAGTCCGCAGGTGAGCGCGCCGGTCGCAGTGCGGTATGCATGGGATAACTATCCGGACGGGGCGAACCTGGTGAATGGCGCGGGATTGCCGGCGGGGCCGTTTCGGACGGATGACTGGGACGCGATGACGGCGGTGGCGGCGGAGTTTACCGGAAGGTAGGACAATGGGTTAAGACCGAGTTACGCTGCTTTACCCTGTCTCTATGGCCCAGGTAAGCACCCCAGAGCAAATGCTCGCCGCCGCGGTCTCCGAGGCCCGCAAAGGGCTGGCTGAAGGCGGCATCCCCATCGGCGCCGCCGTCTTCTCTGCCGATGGACAGCTGCTCGGAGCCGGCCACAACCGCCGCGTGCAGCACGGCGACCCCAGCGCCCATGGCGAAACCGACGCCTTCCGCAACGCCGGACGCCAGCGCAGCTATCGCGGCATGACCATGGCCACCACGCTCGCGCCCTGCTGGTATTGCTCGGGCCTTGTCCGCCAGTTCGGCTTCTCGCGCGTCGTCGTCGGCGAGAGCGAAACATTTCGCGGCGGCATCGATTGGCTGCGCGAAAACGGCATCGAGGTGATCGACCTCGACTCCGACGAATGCAAACACCTCCTTGGCGGCTTCATCCGCAACTACCCCGAAATCTGGAACGAAGACATCGGCGAGTAGACCGAGCGGCAGCTGCGCGTTAGGCCTCAGCATCCCGCGCGTCGTTCAAACTCTGTCAAGCCCCCTCCAAACCGGCCCGCTTCAATAACCTCCACACCTTCAGTCACTTGACCGCAAAAAATAAAGTTCGCCGAAGTGGCATTTTAGTTTTGCGCAAACAGCTAAAATTGGATTAAGGAATAAAAGAAGCCCGGCCTCGCGCCGGGCTTTCGTTTCGCTGGATGCCTCGGCAATACCCACGCTATCTAACCCCTTTAGAAGGGATACTTTAATACCAAAGTCCCCCCGGGGGGTACCGGCTACTGCGTTCGCGGCGCCGCAACCGTAAACGCCTTCACTCGCTGCTCCACCGTCTCCGGATTGCCCCGCAGGAAAGCTCGCATCGCCGGATGCTCCCAATACGCCTCCTGCGACACTTGCACCACTTGGCCGGTGCGCAACAGCAGGTAGACGAAGTCATGCACGGTCGCGGTCAGTGTGCAGCGCTCCGGCCGCAGCGGCCGCCCACTGGTCGGAATCTCATCCGACGGCAGCAGCACCTCAAGCTGCCCGGGCTTCTTCCATCGCGCCGGCAGCGACTGGAACCCCGGCATCACGCGCAGCCGCCCGCAGTTCCGGTACTGAAAGCTGAATCCCTGCGTCCCACCCGGTGGCGAAACCAGGTCCCCGCGGCCGGTGCCCGAATAAACATAGCCGTTGTTGATGTTCAGCTGCCGTCCGACGATGACATCCGCGCGGAACGAGCATGGATCGGAGAAAACGCCCGTCATCGTCACCGGCCCATCCGGATTCGGGCTGATCGACGAGACCATGTCGCCGATCGCGTCGCAGGCCACCGACTCGCCGGGCTTCATCCGCTCCACGCGGTCCGTCCGGTCTGCCGCGAGAATATGCACGCGCAGCGGATACTTCTTGAGGTCCGGCGTTCGCGCGCTAAGCGGCGCAACACAGAGCAGCGAAAGAACTGCGGATGCGACGACCGACGGGATGGAATAGCCAGTAGTCATGACGCTTCCCCGCGTGTGGGGATTCTAGCAATCCCTACGGTTCTTTTGTACCAACGTCTGCCGCCGGCCGCCGCTTGTCCGGGTATAGTGGGAGGCCGGAGCGAAACCAATGAATTTATCGCGGCGCAAAATGCTGCAGATCACCATGGCGCTGGCGCCGGCGGCGCTGGCTGCTGAGTCTGGCGTTGCCCAGCAGACTGAACAGGAAACAGACCTCCGCCCGACCGTATCGCGTGTCCATCCCGGCCCGTCAGGCAAACTCATCTACACGCCCGACGAGCAGGGAAACACCATCCCCGACTTCTCTCACGCAGGATACGGCGGTGGTGGCGTGGCGATCCCCTCCGTGCCGGTGAAAGAGACCATATGGCCGGTCGCGGGAGACAACACCGCGAATGTGCAGGCGGCAATCGATAAAGTCTCTGCCCTGCCGCTGGATGACAGCGGCTTTCGCGGCGCGGTACTGCTCCGCATGGGCTACTACCCCATGGCAACGCCGGTGAACATCCAGGCCAGCGGCGTGGTCCTGCGCGGCGAAGGCATGGGCGATACCGGCACCATCCTCATCGGCACAGGCACGCGGGCAACTGCGGCAGGCCCCGCGCCCGCTGCGGCTGCCAGTCCGGCGGGCCAGGCTGCCAGACCAGGCGGACGACCAGGCGGAGGTCGCGGCCCTGGCGGAGGCCAGCCGACGCTGATCAAAATCGCCGGCAAAGCTGGATGGGTTCCCACCGACTCAACGAAGCAAACCGTCACCGACGACTATGTTCCGGTCGGCTCCCGCAGCATCCGCGTCGCCAACGCTCGCGGCTTCAATGCAGGCGATACGGTAATCGTGCGCCGCATCGGGAATGCCGACTGGATCGCCGCGATGGGCATGAACGGAACCACGCAGGCGACAACATGGCGCCCGTTCAACGTCGAGTGGGACCGCGTCGTAGTCGACGTTCAGGGCAACACAATTCTCATCGACGCGCCCATCACCTGCGCGATTGAAAAGAAGTGGGGCGGCGGAGAAATCCTGAAGTACGAGGACCCCGGACGCATCCAGAACGTCGGCGTGGAAAACCTGCGCGGCATGTCCGAGTTCAACCCCACCGTGCGAACCAAGGACTACGGCAACATGGACCGCCCCAACTACTCCACCGAGGAGTATTACGCCGACGAGGACCACTACTGGAACCTCATCACGATGGACAACATCCGCAACGCCTGGGTGCGCAACGTCACCGCCTTGCACTTCGTCAACAGTCTGGTGGGCGCGCAACGTGGCGCGAAATGGATCACCGTGCAGGACTGCGTCTCGCGCGAGCCAGTCTCCCGCCGCATGGGCGCGCGCCGCTTCACCTTCGCGCTGCGCGGCGAGCAGACCCTCGTGCAGCGCTGCCACTCGGACAAAGGCCGCCACTCCTTCATGATGGGTCAGCCGACCGCGACGTCGAACGTGTTTCTCGATTGCGAGGCAACCAAGCCATACTCCTCCAGCGAGACGCATGAACAGTGGGCCACCGGCGGCCTCTACGACAACGTGCACGCGCCGCTGACCGCACGGTTCTGGAAGGACATCGTCATCGGCTGGGGCGGCGGAAACACCGTCTTCTGGAACTGCGAAGGGCCGTTTCTGGTGCAGAAGCCGCCCACCGCACAGAACTACTCCTTCGGCCACATCGGCGTGGACTCTATCGCGTTCAACATCGCGTTTCAGGATCCCTCCAAGGAGGGTGGTTACATCGAGTCGCTGGACACCCACGTATCTCCGCGCAGCCTGTACCTGACACAGCTCCGCGACCGGCTGGGAGACACCGCGGTAAGAAACGTGGCAGCGCCAGGGCAGAAGGTGTGATGGCTTCAGTAGACTGTGCTGCGATCGCTGAGTCAGCGGTCATAGACCGTGCTGCGATCGCTGAGTCAGCGGTCATAGACCGTGCTGCGATGGCCGACCGATACAGCGACAATTACCAATTGGTCGTCCTCAATCTTGCAGAGGATACGATAGTCGCCGACCCTGTAGCGCCAAAAGCCGGCTAGGTCGTAACCCAAAGCTTTGCCGAAGGCCCTTGGATTGTCTGCGGGGGCAACGCGTGTCTCGAGGAAAGCTAGAATTTTTCGCTGGATCGAGCGGTCGAGGCGGCCCAGCTCTCGTTCGAACCTGCGCGTGGGCTTAATTATCCAAGCGAAGGTTCTTCTTCAGCTCTTCCAGGGAAATCATCTCCTGAGGCCCGGCAAGCCAATCTGCTGCCGCAGCAACGTCTTCGAGGTCTTCAAGGCGCGATAATACGGCCTGACGCAGGAAGTCGTTGCTGGACTCGCCGGCACGTTGTGCGCCCTGCTCAATCTGGCTAGCCAACTCGTCCGGAATCTGTATCGTGGTCATGGCGCATCACCGAAACCAGTATATGCGGTTCTCTCACCGCCCGTGCTCTTCGAGGAACTTCTCCACCTCGAGCGCGGCCATGCAGCCTGTGCCTGCAGCCGTAATCGCCTGCCGGTAGCGCCGGTCCTGGATGTCGCCGCACGCGAACACGCCCGGAACAGGCTTGCCGTTCAGCGTGGGGAAGACATTGTTCTGCGTCAGGATGTAGCCGTCTTCGTCGAGATCGAGCTGCCCATGAAACATCTTCGCGTTGGGAATATGCCCGATGCCGAGGAACATGAACGCAACAGGTAACTCCGTCTGCGCGCCCGTCTTCGTGTTGCGCAGCTTCAGTGCGCGTACCTCTTTCTCTTCCACGCCCAGCACCTCTTCGATCATGGTGTTCGACAGGAACTGGATGTTCGGGTGGGCCATCGCGCGATCCAGCATGATGCGGCTGGCGCGGTAGTTTTCGCTGCGGTGAATGATGTTTACCTTGCTGGCGAAGCGCGTGAGGAATAGCGCCTCCTCCATTGCGGAGTCGCCGCCGCCGATCACCGCGATCTCCTTGCCCGACGCGAAGAATCCGTCGCACGTCGCGCAGGAGCTGACGCCATAGCCGATCAGCGCCTGCTCACTGGGCAGGTTCAGCCAGCGCGCGCTCGCCCCCGAAGCGACGATCAGCGTGCGCGTGCGGATCGGCTCCTTGCCCGCGCCGATGTTCAACTCATACGGGTGCTTCGAGAGGTCCACCGAAACCAGGTGCGCCATCTTCAGCTCCGCGCCAAAGCGCGTCGCCTGCTGCTTCATGTTCTCGATCAGCTCCGGCCCCTGAATGCCCTGCGGCCAGCCGGGAAAGTTCTCCACCATCGTGGTGATCGAGAGCTGCCCGCCGGGCTCATGCCCTTCCAGCACCAGCGGCTTCAGGTTGGCGCGCGCGGTGTAGATGGCAGCGGTCAGCCCGGAGCATCCGGAGCCGAGAATGACGGTGTCTCGCGTGGAGTTGGCGGTCGTGACTTCAGACATGGCGGATGATTGGATTGTAAATCGCGGGATTCGATTCAGAGGTCGCAATGCTGTGGAGAATCAGACCGTTGCGCCGGAATCATGCGCTCCCTCCCGCCACGGACAATGCCTGCAACCGGAGTTGCAGCAGTATCCGCGCTTCCGGTGATACGCCTCCGTGAAGACCAGATACGCGCCATCGAAGTAATAGTCCTCAGGCTTGAGGTCGCTCGAGCCAGGTTCGGACTCCTCTTCCGTTGCACGAGATGTATTGTTCGCCTGCGACATCGCTTCAGAATAGCGTGGGCGCCACAGAGGTGTTGTCGAGCAGAACGTGCGGCGTTGCGGTCGGAATGATACTCCCGCGGCGCGCGGCGATCACTGCTCGGCTCTTTGGCATTGGCGGCATCTCGCTGGCGTTCGCGTCACCGTCGCCACCTTCATCCGCCAGCGAACCATTGCGGTAACGAACTTCTTTGCCGGGAACCGCAGGCACGCGCTCGCCGTTGACGACAATCCCGGCGAGGTTCAGAGGATCCGCGGCAGCAACCGCAATCTCCTGTTCGGTGGTGTCTCGTCGCGCCGCCCGCAGAGAATCGACCGCCTCGGGCAACGCGAACTGTTCGCCACCGAAACCTGTCACGAACCGCCCGCCGCGAACATCGCCCCGCGCCTCCAGCCGGCGCAGAATGTTCAAAAGCTCGCGCCACTTCGGCGCGTTGGATTCCCGCGTCAACAGGTCGCGGAACAGTACGCCGTAACGCGTCAGCAGCATCCGCGCGAAGGATTCCATCGCGCGATCGGTCTGCCGCGCGGCAGCTATCGCTTGTTCTTTCCCAGTCGTGTCGCGACGTTCCGGCGTTTCATTCAGCAGTGACCACCGCCCCGCGGTCGTACGCCCTGCGCCTGCGCGCGCAGGCTTTTTCGCCGCGATCTCCGGCGCAGCGGATTTCCGCCGCGGGTCCATCAGCGCGCGCAGCTGATCGAAGCCATCGGCAGATGCCAGCCCTGCGGTGGCCAACTCCCACAGCGCATGCGCCGTCTGCTGGCGCGTGAAGCCGGTGAGCCGCTGCAGGTCGGCCGCGAAACATGCGCCCCGTTGCGCCAGTAGCGCGCGCACCCGCACCGCATCCTCAGTAAGCGCCGCGGCGAGAAGCTGTTCATCCACCGACTGCTGCGCGAGCGCATAAGGCATCCACTCCGCCGTCTCGCGCACGTAGAACGTGATCGGCGCAGCGTTCGTCGGCACCACACGGCGCGGAGCGGAGCCATCGCCTTCTGCCCACGCAGGATGCGGCGAGATACGTCCCCATCCGACTGCGCCTGAGAGGCAGAGTTGGTCGAGCCAGCGTGGATCGTAATTTGCCACACGCGCGGGCAGCAGCGTGCGCTCCCACTCAACGGCCGGCGCCTCAAACCCCTCAAGCTGATGCAGCGCGGTCAGCACGCCCTCTTCGCCCGCAAGCTGCGTCTGCTGCGCGAGGTGCTGCCAGCCCAGCAGCCAGCGCATATAGACAGCGGGCGTGACAGGCTCAATCTGCTTGCGCGCCGTCGCCAGCGTCAACCGATGAATCCGCTGCAATATCCGCCGCTCGCACCACTCAATCTCGTGGTCCGGATTTGTAACGGTGGATGATCCCTGTTCGGACGGCCGCGTTGCCGCCGAATCCTGCACCGCGCTCACCGGCCGCTCAAACACTCCGCGC
>DATNEM010000036.1:0-11689 GCA_035552995.1 Acidobacteriaceae bacterium
TTGAACAACGCATTGGGCAGGGTCTCGACGACCGTTGCCATTACTTCAATCGCATCTTCCTTCGACAAACGCTCTCCTTCAGGCAGGCCGGACGCCGCAAATCACGCCATAGCCGCCATCGCCATGCACCTGAGCACACAGCATCTTTGAGTATAGCCCAGAATCGGGCTGAATTCCTACCCAATCCTGAGGCAGCAGGCTAATTTGCTCCAATCAGCCGGGAAGGCCACCCTATGCGAACCAGCATTCCGTCCGGGCCGCTGATTCCGACCTCGTAAAGCCCCCATTCGCGATGGCGCAGGACCCCGCCTGGGCGGATAACCAGGTCATCCACGCGCGCCGCAATCGCCTCAACCTCTGGAGTGCGGAGGAAGACGCCAAACGGATTATTCGCTTCCGGCACGCGCCACGGGCCGGCTCCCGCCTGGATCAGATGCACCTCGCAGCCCCATCCCGTCATGATGACGTAGTCGGCGGCACCGCCTGTACGGGCAAAGCCCACGCGCTCCCAAAACAGGACCGCGTTCGTCAGGTTATTGCTTGGAATGATCGCGAAGGCGCCCACAGATGGGATTTCGGGCATATACCTTCTCCTTCAAAAACATCTAGCGCGTCAGCACCACAGGCCCATCCTTCGTGATAGCTACCGTGTGCTCGAAGTGCGCGCTCAGGCTGCCATCGACGGTCACGGTCGTCCAGCCGTCGGGCAGTACCTTCACCTCCGGCTTGCCGGCATTGATCATCGGCTCGATGGCCAGCACCATCCCTGCCTTCAACCTCGGCCCTTTGCCGCGCGTGCCGAAGTTCGGTACCTGCGGGTCTTCATGCATCGACCGGCCGATTCCGTGGCCGACGAACTCGCGCACTACGCCGTACCCCTCCGCCTCGCACATCTCCTGCACCGCGGCGGAGATGTCGCCCAGGCGGCCGCCAGGCAGCGCCTCGCCGGTCGCGCGTTCGAGAGATGCCTTAGTTACGTCTAGCAACTTCTGGGTCGCCGGCGCTGGGGTGCCCACCGCATACGTCACTGCGCAGTCGGAATAATAGCCGTCCACAATCACGCCGCAGTCGATGGAGATGATGTCGCCATCCTTCAGAACGCGCTTTACGGATGGAATCCCATGCACCACCTCGCTGTTGATCGACGTGCACAAAACAGCCGGAAAGCCGTGGTAGCCCTTGAAGGCCGAAGTGGCGCTGAGCTCGGCCATCTTTGCCGCAGCAGCGTTTTCGAGATCCATGGTCGATGCGCCCACAACCACCAGCGGCGCAACGGCGTCATGTACCCGGCGCAGCGCCTCGCCGGAGCGGCGCATCTTGTCGATCTCGGCAGCGGTTTTGATGAAGACAGGCATCGTTGTTCTAAATCGGATCCGGCGCAAGGCGGAATCCGCATTGCCGAAGAAGTTGGATGTTATGCGCTCCGCAATCGATGCAGCGCAGCGTCGATTGCGGCCGTTACAGCTTCGACCGATTGATCGCCATCGATCTCTTCAAAGCGGCCGGCGGAGCGGTAGTGCGCGACCACCGGCGCGGTCAGTTCCTGAAACGTGCGCATCCGCTCCGTGAAGACGCGCTCGGTATCGTCGGGCCGCTGCGTGAGCGGCGAGCCGTCGTCATCGCAGATACCCTCCACCTTCGGCGGATCGAAGTAGATGTTGTAGATGCGGCCGGATTGCGAGATGCGCCGTCCGGTGATGCGCTCCAGCAGATGCTTGTACTCGACAACAATCGAGATGGCCACCACAGGCGCGGGCAACGCATGGCCCGCACATTCGGAGGCCAGGTGCTCATCCAGCCAGTTGGCTTGCGGCAGCGTGCGCGGAAAACCGTCGAGGATATAGCCGCGCGAAGTGTCCGGCTCGCACAGCCGGTCGGCGACCAGCTGATTCACGATCTCATCCGGCACCAGCAGCCCCTGGTCCATCAACCGCTTTGCCTCGCGGCCTTCAGGCGTGTGGGCTTCGTTGCGCGCCGCGCGGAGGATGTCGCCGGTTGAGATCTGCGGGATGCCGTAGTTCGCCATCAGCCGCTTGGCCTGCGTGCCTTTGCCTACGCCGGGCGCGCCCAGCAACAGCACCGGTCCGGGCAAAAAACCGCTCGCCTTTGCCGTCGCCTCAGCGCTCAATGTGCTTGTCCCTACCAGCTCCGCCGTCCGCGGATGCGGCCGCTCTTGGGCGAGAAGCCTTCATAGTGCCGCATGATCAGCTGTGACTCCACCTGCTGCACCGTGTCCATCGCCACGCCGACGACGATCAGCAAGCTGGTGCCGCCGAAGTAGAAGGTCACGCCCAAGCCCTGCGTTACCCATGTGGGCATGCGGTCAAAAACACCGCCGATGAGCCAGAGGTGGTTCAGATGGATTCCGCTGATGAGGACGTTCGGGATCATCTGCACGATCACCAGGTAGACCGCGCCGACCAGCGTGATGCGCGTGAGCACGTCATTGATGAAGTCCGACGTGCGCCGGCCAGGCCGAATCCCGGGGATGAACCCGCCGTACTTGCGCATGTTGTCGGCGATGTCGTCTGGACGGAACACGATGGAGATATAGAAGTATGCGAAGAAAATGATGGCTACGGCATTGAGCACCACATACCACGGCTCGCCAGGAGAGATCGCGCGCAGGATCGGCCCCAGGAAAGAAGAGTCCTGCAGCTTCGTTCCCCCGACGCTGAACTGGGAAAACAACAGCGGCGCCGAGAGGATGGAACTGGCGAAAATGATCGGCATAACGCCGCCGGAGTTAACACGCAGCGGCAAGTGCGTTGACTGGCCGCCCATCATTTTGCGGCCGACGATACGCTTGGCGTACTGAACCTGGATGCGCCGCTCCGCGCGCTCCACCCAGACGATGAAGGCCACGACGGCAATCATCGCAACGACCAGGAAGATGACCGCGAAGGGCGTCATCGGGCCCCAGGCCAGGTCGCGCGCTTTCTGGTAAAGTTCGCCGATGCCGCGCGGCAAGCCGACGACGATGCCGGCAAAGATCAGCAGCGACATGCCGTTCCCAATGCCGCGGTCGGTGATTTGCTCACCCAGCCACATGATGAACGCCGTGCCAGCTGTGAGCGTGATCACGCACAGAGGAACGAAGTATCCGCGCGGGATGTTCGCCATATTCGCGGTCTGGCTGCTCAGCGTCATGGCGATGGCGAAGGACTGTACAACGCCCAGCATCACAGTCACGTAACGCGTCCACTGCGTGATTTTGCGGCGGCCCAGTTCGCCTTCCTTCTGCAGCTTGGCCAGCGGCTCATAGATGACGGTGAGGAGCTGAAAGATGATCGAGGCCGTGATGTACGGCATGATGCCCAGCGCGAAGATGGTCAGCTTGCGCAGGTTGCCGCCGGTAAACATATCGAAGAGGCCCAGCGCGGACCCGGAGTTGGCGTTGAAGAACTGGTCAAGCGCGGTCGAGTTGACGCCCGGCGTGGGAATGAACGCGCCCAGGCGATAGACCGCCAGCAGGCCCAGCGTGAAGAGCACACGCTTGCGCAGGTCGGGAATGCGAAAGATGTTGGCGAACTTCTCGAACATCGGTACCTCTTGTCCGGCGCGGGCCTGGCTCGCTCACTCGCGCGGTAAAACTTGATCGGGAAACACAATCCTAGCGGAAATTGCGGATGCTTTGCTATACGGCCGCTTCCGCGACGAAGTTCGCGAATCAGGCCGCAGCGCCGCCGATCAGGATTGCCTTGCCGCCCGCCTTCTCGATCGCTTCCTGCGCGGTCTTGGAGAACTTGTGCGCATGGATCGTGACGGGACCGGAGAGCTTGCCGTTATTCAGCACCTTCACCAGGCCATTCTTCTTGCGCAGCAAGCCATGCTGAGTCAGCGCCTCAAGCGTCAGCTCCGTGCCCGGCGCCTTGGCCAGCACCTCGCTGATGCGGTCCAGCGAGATCACCGTATACTCCGTGCGGAAGATGTTGTTGAAGCCGCGCTTCGGCAGCCGGCGGTGCAGCGGCATCTGGCCGCCCTCAAAACCGCGCATCAGGGAGGAGCCTGAGCGCGAACCCTGTCCCTTATGGCCGCGGGTGGAGGTTTTGCCCATGCCCGAGCCCATGCCGCGGCCCACGCGCTTCTTGTTCTCGTTGGCCTTCTTCGGCGGCCTCAGGTTCGATAGATTGCGGATTGCCATTTCATTTCCTCGCTAACGCCGGCCCGAGGCCGACTCGCATTGATAAAGCTATAAATCTTTCTGCTGCCCGTTCAGCTCTCGGAGCTTGTCCTCTATCGCATCCAGTTTGTGATCAATCCTGTCGAGCCGCCCGTCCAGAAACTGCTTCCACCACGAACCAAGCGCGATCAGCAAAAGCCCCACAAAGAGAGCGATCATGGCCTAGTCGACTACCCGCACCAGATGCGGCACCTTGGCCACCATGCCGCGGATGGACGGCGTGTCCTCGCGCTCCACGACTTGGTTCAGCCGCGTAAAGCCCAGCCCCTTGACCACCAGCTTGTGCTTCACCGGCGTGGCTATCTTCGAGCGAAAATACTGCAACTTGATCTTCTTTGCCGCTGCCATTGTCCTTCTCCAAACCTCGCGGTTCCCAGTCCCTAGTCCCCAGCAACTAGTCCCGCTCTTAAAGTTCTTCCACTGTCTTGCCGCGCAGCGCCGCAACATCTGCCTTATTGCGCAACTGGCTCAACGCATCGAATGTCGCCTTGATAACGTTGTGGGGGTTCGCCGTGCCGAGTGACTTCGTGAGCACGTTCTGCACGCCCACCGACGTCATCACCGCGCGCACGGTTTTTCCGGCGATCACGCCCGTGCCTTCGGGCGCCGGCTTCAGCAGCACCGAACCCGCGCCAAAGCGGCCGAGCACCTGGTGCGGGATCGTCGTCTGTGTGAGGTTCACCTTCAGCAGATTCTTCTTCGCTGCCTCGATGCCCTTGCGGATCGCCTGCGGGACCTCCTTGGCCTTGCCGGAGCCGTAGCCAACCACGCCCTCGCCGGGATCGCCAACCACAACCAGCGCCGCGAACGACATGTTCTTGCCGCCCTTCACAACCTTCGTCACACGGTTGATCGCGACCACCTCATCCTTGAGGTTCATCCGCCCGCCGTCGACCTTCCTTCTTGTCTGCGCCATCCTCTTTATCCATTCCGCGCGCCGGAGCGCGCCAAACCAAACCCGTCGAACCTAGAACTCGAGACCTGCTTCGCGTGCCGCCTCAGCCAGCGCCTTCACGCGGCCGTGGTAGAGGTACCCGCCGCGGTCAAAGACGACCTTCTTGATGCCCTTCTCCTGCGCGCGCTCCGCGATCAGCTTGCCGACCGTCTTCGCTGCCGCGACGTTGCCGCCGTAGGCCTTCGACTCGCCCTTCTTCGTCAACGAAGAAGCAGAAGCCAGCGTCGCGCCGGTCGAGTCGTCGATCAGCTGCGTATAAATCTGGTTCAACGAGCGGTACACATTCAAACGCGGCCGTTCGGCCGTGCCCGACATCTTCTCGCGGATGCGCGCATGTACGCGCTTGCGGATCACATTGCGTTCGCGGGGCTTCAACATTTCGTCTCTTCCTTCCTAATGGCGTCACCGGCATCCGGCGACGTTCGGGTTTGTCTTTCCCAGTCCCTAGTCCCGAGCACCTGGTCCCTTATTTGGCGCCCGTCTTGCCGACCTTCTTCTTCAGCTTCTCGTCGGAGTAGCGCACGCCTTTGTTCTTGTACGGATCGGGCTTGCGCAGCGAGCGCATATCCGCCGCCACCTGACCAACCTTCTGCCGGTCGATGCCGGAGACCGTCAGGTGGGTCTGCTTCGGATCGATCGCGACCTCAATACCGCTGGGCAGCGGGAACTCGATGGGGTGTGAATAGCCGAGGGTGAACACCACCGTCCCCTTACCCTTCATCTCCACGCGGTAGCCGATGCCGACGATATCCAATTCCTTGGTCCATCCCTTGGTCACGCCGTTCACTGCGTTGGCGACGAGGGCGCGGGCCAGGCCGTGGAATGCCGCCTGATTGTCGCCCTGGCGTTCAGCCACCAGCGTGCCGTCCTTCTGCGCCAGCGTGATGCCGCCCGGCAGTAGCGCATTCACCTTGCCCTTGGGACCTTCCACCAGAACGCTCTTGCCGCCGTCCTGAACAGTGAACTTCACGCCTTGCGGCAGCGGAATCGGCTTGTTTCCAATACGCGACATTTCAAATTCCTTTGCGGCTTGCGAGTCGCGGAGAGAGCACATCCATCTCGTTCACTTCCGTTCCACTGCAGCCCGGGCATACACCCAATCACTCAAACCTTGTCATTCCGCAGTCCCGCTTTGCGGGACGGAGGAATCTGCTTCTAAACCGTCACAACTTACCAGACCTCGCAGAGCACCTCGCCGCCCACGCCCTCGCGGCGCGCCTGGCGGCCCGTCATCACGCCCTTCGGCGTGGTCATGATGGAGATGCCGAGTCCGCCCTGCACGCGGCGGATTTCGTCGCGGCCCAGGTACACGCGGCAGCCGGGGCGCGACACGCGCTGCAGGTCACGAATGGCGGCCTCGTTGTTCGCGCCGTACTTCAGGTACACACGCAGCACCTTCATCCCGTTCTCTTCCGCCGGCTTGTAGTTCGCGATATAGCCCTCCTCTTTCAGGATGCGGGCGATCTCCGCCTTCAGCTTCGAGGCGGGCACGTCGAGCTTCTGGTGACGCGAGCGGATGGAGTTGCGGATGCGCGTAAGAAAATCTGCTACTGGATCGGTAAGGTTCATTCCTTCTCCTTCATCCCCCGTTCGCTCGCGCATACTTACACACACGAGAACCAGCGGGAATGCGCTGCTGAACTTGATTTGGGATTCTTACTGCCGCTGCGCGGATCGTCTCCGCCAGCTTCAGGGAACCTTGTTGCGCCTTCCAGACTTCAGCACCCCGGTCGGGTGAGGTCTCTGGCAGGGTGAAACGGTTGCGACTGTTACCAAGTATAGCCGCCGCACCCGCGTGTTTACCAGCTTGATTTGACCACGCCCGGGATCTCGCCCTTGAGGGCCAGCGACCGGAAGCACAGCCTGCAGACCCCGAACTTGCGCAGAAACGCGCGCGGTCGTCCGCAGAGCTGGCAGCGGTTGTGCTGGCGGGACTTGAACTTCGGTTTGCGTGCGTCCTTGACGCGTTTTGCTGTCGTTGCCATGTCTTCTTCTCTTCCTTCTGAACTTTATGCCCCTTGGCGGAACGGCATGCCGAAGGCCTTCAGCAGTGTGCGCGCGCCGTTGTCGTCCTGCGCCGTGGTCACAATGGTCACGTTCATGCCCTTCATCTTGTCCACCTTCGCGTAGTCAATCTCCGCGAAGATCAGCTGGTCGCGCAGACCCAGGGTGTAGTTGCCGCGCCCGTCAAAGCTCTTCGACGACACGCCGCGGAAGTCGCGCACGCGCGGCAGGGCAATCGTGATCAGCCGATCGAGGAACTCGTACATCTTGTCACCGCGCAGAGTCACCATGGCGCCGATGGGCATGTTCTCGCGCAGCTTGAACGCCGCGATGGACTTCTTGGCCTTTGTTACCACCGGCTTCTGCCCGGTGATGGCGCCCAGGTCCGCCACCAGCGGATCCATAATCTTGACGTTCTGCGTGGCTTCGCCCAAACCCATGTTGATGACGATCTTTTCGAGCTTCGGGATCGCCATCGCGTTCTCGATGCCAAGCTCCTTGGCGATCGCCGGACGGATCTCGTTGAGGTACTTTTCTTTGAACCGCGTTGCCATTTCCTTCTTCTCTTTCTCCACGGCTTCGGAGTGGGCTGGCCCGTATACCGTTTCGTGGGATGAACCAACTAACAACTAAGAACTAACAACTGGACAACTTGCTCCAGGAAGCCTACTTCTTTTCAGGTATGAGGTTCCCGCTCGACTTCGAGTACCGGAACAGCCGCTCGCCCTCGATGCGCTTGCCGACGCGCGTCTTGCTTCCCTCGTCGTCCACCACCATCACGTTCGAGATATGGATCGGCGACTCCTTCTCCGCGATGCCACCCTGGATGTTCTTCTGCGGGTTCGGCCGCAGATGCTTCTTGATGATGCCAACATGCTCAACCAGCACGCGGTCCTTGTCGGCCATCACGCGCAGCACGCGGCCGCGCTTGCCTTTGTCTTTGCCCGCAATCACCTCAACGGTGTCGTTGCGCTTGACCTTGATCCCTGCCATCTCTCTTCCCTTCCGCGGCCATCTGCCGGAGCCGGACTCCGCCTTGCGTTGCTAAATAACCTCAGGCGCCAGCGAGACAATCTTCAAAAACTTCTTCTCGCGCAGCTCGCGCGCCACCGGGCCGAACACGCGCGTACCCACCGGCTCCATGGCATCGTTGATCACCACGGCCGCGTTCTCGTCAAAGCGGATGTAGGTGCCATCCCGGCGCCGCGATTCCTTGCGCGTGCGCACGATGACTGCCTTCACCACCTTGCCCTTCTTCACCGTTCCGTCGGGCGAAGCTTCCTTCACGGCCGCCGTCACCACATCGCCCAGCCCAGCCGTCTTGCCCAACCCGCCGCCCAGCGGCAGGATCACCTGCAGCTTGCGCGCGCCGGAGTTGTCGGCCACCGCGAGCATCGTCCTCATCTGTACCATCTGCGTTCTCCTGCCGGGGAATTAACCCCAAAACCTGCGACCTAAACTCTTGTCATTCCGCAGTCCCGCTCTGCGGGACGGAGGAATCTGCGTCTCTACTCAATCGCGGCAAGACTACGCCTCGACCGGCTCCTTCTCATCCAGTTGCGCAAGCGACGAGCGCCGCACAATCTCTTCCAGCGACCAGCGCTTCAGCTTCGACAGCGGCCGCGACTCGCGGATGCGCACCACATCGCCCACGCGCGCCGAATTCGACTCGTCATGCGCGTAGAACTTGCGGTTGGTCTTCATCACGCGCTTGTACTTCGGGTGCGCCTTGCGCATCTCGATCTCGACCACGATCGTCTTCTGCATCTTGGTCGAAACCACCACGCCGACTTTCTCATTGCGGCGCGATGCGGGAGTTTCATTCGCAGCGGTTGCGTTGTTCGTTGTCTCTGCCATCGGTTAGTCCTTCTTCGTCGCTTTCTTGGTCGCGGCTTTCTTCGCGGGAGCCTTTTTCGCGGCTGCTTTCTTGGCCGGCTTCTTTTCGGACGCCGCAGCGGCCGGTTTCTTCGCCGCCGGCTCCGGCTTCGCCGCACGCTCAATGTGCAATGCACGCTCGCGCGCAATCGTGTGGATGCGGGCGATGTCCAGCTTCAGGCCGCGCAGCTTCTTCACGCCCTCGGGATTGCCCAGCTTCATGCGGAAACGCAGCCGGAACAACTCTTCGGCCGATCTCATCTGCTGGCTCTTGAGCTCGTCATCGCTCAGGTTGCGGATCTTTTCGATTTCCATCGGTAAACTCTCTCAGTGCTAAAAACTAAAAACAAATTTGCTTGAAAAGCCTTACTTCGCCGCCGCCACTGCCTTCACATCGTGGCGCATCACAAAGCCAGTCTTCAGCGGCAGCTTGTGCGACGCCAGGCGCATGGCCTCCTTCGCGAGATCGGGCGACACGCCCTCCATCTCGAACAGGATCTTGCCTGGACGGACCACAGCGACCCAGTGGTCTGGCGCGCCCTTGCCCTTGCCCATACGGGTCTCGGCCGGCTTCTTGGTGATCGGCTTGTCCGGGAACAGCCGCAGCCACACCTTGCCGCCGCGCTTGATGAAGCGCGTCATCGCGATACGGCTGGCTTCAATCTGGCGGTCGGTGATATAACCGCACTCTTCCACCTTCAGACCGTAATCGCCGAACGACAGGTCGGACCCGCGCCACGCCTTGCCCTTCATGCGGCCGCGCTGCTGCTTGCGATACTTCACCTTCTTTGGCATCAACATAATAAAACCCCTAGCAACTAGTCACTAGAAACTAGCAACTGTCTTTAGAACACTCCCGTCGTGCTCACCTGGTCGCGTCGCTTCTTCTGCTCGTAGATGTCGCCGCGATAGACCCAGACCTTTACGCCGATCTTGCCATAGGTGGTATTCGACTCGGCAAAGCCGTAGTCGATGTCCGCGCGCAGCGTGTGCAGCGGCAGCCGACCCTGCAGGTACCACTCCGACCGCGCGATTTCGTTGCCGTTCAGCCGGCCTGAAACACGCACCTTGATGCCCTTGCAGCCGAAGCGCAGCGCTGAGTCCACACTCTTTCTCATGGCTCGGCGGAAGCTCACGCGCTTTTCCAGTTGCAGCGCAATGTTCTCCGCGGCCAGCTGCGCATCCAGCTCCGGCTTGTTCACCTCGAGGATGTCGATAAACACCTCGCGCGAGCTGCGCTTCTGGATGTCAGCCTTGAGCTTGTCGATCTCCGCGCCCTTGCGCCCGATGATGATGCCCGGACGCGCCGTGCGGATGATCAGCCGCAGCTTGTTGCCCGGCCGCTCCACTTCTACCGATGAGACACCAGCAGCTTTGAGCTTCTCGCGCAGTTCGGCCTTCAGCTTCACGTCCTCGACCAGCAGCTTGTCGTAGCCGCGCTCCACGAACCAGCGCGACTTCCACGGCTTGTTCACTCCGAGGCGGAACCCATACGGATGGACTTTTTGTCCCATAAGCTTCCCTTCCTACTTCGCAGCCTTCTTGGCTGCAGATTTCTTGGCTGGCGACTTCTTTGCCGCTGCCTTCTTCGCTGGTGCCTTTTTCGCAGCAGACTTCTTCGCCGCGCCCTTCGCCGGCTTCGCATCGGCCGCGTGTTCCTCGGCACGAACGACCGTCGTCACGTTCACGCCCGGCTTCTTCTCAGCCACGGTTACGATGATGTGCGCGAGCCTGCGCTGATAGCGGAACGCGCGGCCCATCGGCGCCGGACGGATGCGCTTCATGCGCGGCGCGTCGTTCGCGACAGCGGTGCGCACGTACAGGTTGTCGATGTCGACATCCAGGCCCTGCTCCTGCGCCAGATAATTCGCATTCTGGATCGCCGAGCGCAGCACCTTCTCAATCACCGGCGCCATGCGCTTGGTGGAGAAGTGCACCGTGTTCAGCGCCTGCTCCACGCGCTTGCCCTTGATCATGTCCAGCACCAGCTTTGCCTTCTGCGGGCTGGTGCGCTGGAACCGGGCCTCCGCGCGAAACTCCCTCTGGTTGTCAACTGCCGTCTTCGCCATAACTCTTTCCTTCAAACTCCAAACTTCTTATTTGGGCTTCGCTGCGGTCTCTGTTGCCGCCTTGGCTGAGTGACCCTTGAACTGCCGCGTCGCCGCGAACTCGCCCAGCTTGTGGCCCACCATGTTCTCCGTCACATACACCGGGATGAACTTGCGGCCGTTGTGCACGGCAATCGTGTGCCCGACCATGTCGGGGAAGATCGTCGAGCGGCGCGACCAGGTGCGCACCACCTTCTTGTCGTTCGCCTGGTTCAACACCCTGATCTTGACTTCAAGATGACCGTCGATGAACGGGCCCTTCTTTGCGGATCGCGCCATATGTCTCTTACTCCAGATTCCTAATAAATCTCTTATGTCGCCGGTAGCAACTAACAACTATCAACCAGCAACTATCAACTGCCTTACTTGCTCCTGCGGCTCACGATGAACACATCGGTCCGCTTGTTGTTGCGTGTCTTGTAACCGCGTGTCGGCTGGCCCCACGGAGTTACCGGGTGCCGTCCGCCCGAGGTCTTGCCCTCGCCGCCGCCATGCGGATGGTCGACCGGGTTCATCGAGACGCCGCGGTTGGTCGGGCGGATGCCCTTCCAGCGGTTGCGTCCG
>DATNEM010000037.1:0-8611 GCA_035552995.1 Acidobacteriaceae bacterium
TTCCGGGCTGTTCCAGCGATTTCCAGTTCGGCCCTTTGAAGCGCGCGCGATGGCCTTCAATCATCAGCACGGCGATGCCGGCCGAAAGGCCGCCGAACCAGGCAAAGCCGTCGCGGAACCAGACCAGCAGGCCAAGCAGAACGTCCGCGGGGTGGCTCCAGCCAGGCTGCGTAATGATTCTGAGCGCATAACGCAACTCGCGGAGATTCTGCAACTCATGCCAGGTCTTGGCCCCAATGATGCCGAAGATCACAACCACCGCGACGATATTCAGCGCGTCAGCCGCGACGCGATGGCGAAGAAAGTTGCGATGCAGCACGTACACCGCAACAACCGCGGCCAGCCAGAGCATCAGGCCGAAGGTGCCGGGCTGAAAGGGTCCGAAAGTGGTGTGGAAGAGGTGAATGGGCCCGATAGCGGGCAGGTAGGGATACATAACGCTGCTTAAAGTATAGACGTGAAAGGGGCGACTCGACTGCGACGGAAGCATACGCTAGGCTAGGGCCATGCCGACAACCAGCGCCCCTGCCTTTCCGCCTGCCGTCGATATGGACGTGCTTGTCTCCAAGCAGCAGATTGCCGACCGCGTGGCGGAGTTGGGTCGTCAGATCACCTCGGACTACGCAGGCCAGTCCACAGGACATCCGCTGGTACTGATCGGTGTGCTGAAGGGCGCGGCGATCTTCCTCAGCGATCTGGCGCGGGCGATCGCCATCGACAACACGTTCGATTTTGTTGCCGTATCCAGCTATGGCCGAGCGCGCGTTTCCTCCGGCGCGGTGAAGCTGATCAAGGACATCGACAACCCGATCGAAGGCCGCCACGTGATCCTGGTGGAGGACATCCTGGACACCGGACTGACGCTCAGCTACCTGCGCGGCCTGATGCTGCAGCACAAACCTGCTTCGCTCAAAATTGCCACCTGCCTGGACAAACCCGAGAGAAGGCTGGTGCCGATTGAGGCGGACTACGTTGGGTTCAAGATTCCCAACCAGTTCGTGATCGGCTACGGGATGGACTACGCGGAGGTATACCGCAACGTCCCGGACATCCGCCTCTTCCCGAATGACGCAGGCCATTGACGATAAAACGCCATAACAGGGTCCAGAGGCGCGAACGATGACTTCAGCATCGCCATCCGTGGAGGCAGCGGCCACCGCAGGCGGCGTCGTGCCTGCCTCCGAGGGCGTGCAGGCGTTGCTGGACGCTTCCGCGATGTTGCTGGCCAGCGTGAGCGTGGACGCGGTCGTGGCGCGGATCGTCGAGCTTGCGCAGCAGATCATCAAAGCGGACGCGTACGCGGTATGGCGCACCTACGATGCGCGCTGCTGGCGCGTGCTGGCGGCCAGAGGCCTGTCGTCGGATTACCGCCGCGAGCTGCTGGCGAAGGAACCGATCGTTCCCCAGTTTCAGGCGATTCCGGACGTGACGCGCGACGATGTGGTGGCGCAGTATGAACAGATCTACAAAGAAGAAGGAATCCGCAGCCTGTTGGTGGTGCCGCTGCAGCTTGCCGAACCGCTGCCCGACGGCCCGAACGGCGGGACCATCACCTTCTACTGGCGCGAGCAACGCGAGCCCTCGCACCTGGACATTTTTTACGCCTCGGCGCTGGCGAACCTTTCCTCCGCGGCGCTGCGCATCAGCGAATTGCACGAACAGAACCAGCGGGAGAAGGCGCGGCTGGCGTTTCTGGCAGAGGCAAGCGAGCTGCTGGCCTCGTCGCTGGATTACGAGGTTACATTGGAGCGCGTGGCGCGGCTGGCGGTGCCGCGCGTGGCAGACTGGTGCACCGTGCAGGTAGTTGAGAACGGCGCACTGACGCGCGTCGCGGTGGCGCATGCCGATCCCGCAATGGTGCAACTGGCGCAGGAGTATCTCGCGCGATATCCGGAGCAGCCCCGCGAGGACCGCGGACTGGGCCGCGTGCTGCGCACCGGCGAGCCGGAGTTTGTACCGACGATCACAGAGGAGTTATTGGCCGCCGGAATTCCCGATCCCGAGCAGCGCGCGATGCTGAAGCGCCTCGGACTGACGGCGAGCATCGTCGTGCCGCTGAAGTCGCGCGGCAAGATGCTGGGAGCGATTCGACTGCTCGCGTCGGGCCAGCGTCGATTTCGCGAGGACGATGTCCGGCTGGGCGAGGACCTCGCGCGGCGCGCGGCGACAGCAATCGAGAACGCGCAGCTGCATCGCGCAGTGCTGGAGCAGGAGAACCGGTTTCGGCTGGCTCATGCCGCGGCGCGTATGGGCGCATGGAGTTGGGACATTGTGAATGGACGCATGACATGGTCCGACGAGTTCCGCGAACTGCACGGCTTGAGTCACAATGCCGCGTCTACAGAGGGCGGCGGCCCTGGTCTGATCCATCCCGATGACCGCGACCGCGTATTGCGCGAGATGCAAGAGGCGTTCGATCAGGGAGGCGAGTTCGTCACAGTGGAACACCGCGCGTTGCGTGTTGACGGCACTGTGTTCTGGGTGCATTCCCGCGGCAGGATCGAGCGCGACGCGAATGGCCGCGCAATCGGCGTGGTCGGCATCGCCATGGACATCACTGAGCGCCGTCAGTCCGAAGAGGCGCTGCGCAAGACCGAGAAGCTTGCTGCAGCAGGCCGGCTCGCAGCCACCGTTGCGCATGAGATCAACAATCCGCTGGAGTCGATCGTCAACCTGATCTATCTGAGCCGCAATGCGGAGGAGTTGCCGGAGAGCGTCGCAACCTATCTGAAGACCGTGGATGAGGAGCTGATGCGGATCGCGCAGATCGTGCGGCAGACACTCGGCTTTTATCGCGAATCAGTGGGACCGCGGAAGAGCGACATTGGCATGATTGTGGGCGAGACGGTGGATGTCTATCGCAGTCGCATTGCATCGCGCGATATGAAATGCGAGATGGAACTGGAGAAGGGACTGTTTGCGTATGTAGTTCCAGGAGAGTTGAAGCAGGTCGTGGCGAACCTCGTCTCAAACGCCGTGGATGCGACCGATCCGGGAGGACAACTCCGCGTAACCGTCCGCCGCGCGGGCGACAAGGCGGAGATCGCCGTCACCGACACGGGTTGCGGGATCGGCATCGAACACCTTCCGCACGTGTTTGAGCCGTTCTTCACCACAAAGAGCGATGTGGGTACAGGCCTCGGACTCTGGGTAACAAAGGGCATCGTGGAAAAACAAGGCGGGACCATCCTCGTCGCGAGTTCGACCGATGAGAATGACCACGGCACCACGATCACCATCGCGCTACCGCTGAGCTGACGACTTGAAGTGCGCACGACGCGTCGGCACCGCGACATTTCTCCGTTGCACAGCGCTTCAGCCAGGAGTGACACGGCTGTGGTAGAAAAGATCGGGTTGCGGCGCGGGCGAAGCTTCTTTGAAGGGCTTGCGGACGCGAACCGCAGTTGAGGAGCAACAGCATTTGATGCACATGACAACTGTTTCCATCGCCGAACCGGCAACGTTCGATGCGGCGGCATTCGCTGCACAGGCTCTATCTTCCCCCGCGGCGCTGGCCGCCGTTCTGGACCATACGCTTCTAAGGCCCGAGTCCACGCGCGCGCACATTATCCGGCTCTGCCATGAGGCCGCCGAGCACCGCTTTGCCTGCGCCGTGGTGAATCCTGTTTGGGTCAGCGTGGCCGTGGAGACGCTCGCCGGCACCGGCGTGCGCACCGGAACCGTGGTTGGGTTCCCGCTGGGCGCATCGCTGCCGGGATCCAAGGCCGATCAAGCCAGGCGATTGGTCAAAATCGGGGCCCTGGATCTCGATATGGTGCTGAGCATCGGAATCCTGAAGTCGGGCACGAAGGACGACTTCGAGGCGGTGAAGAAAGACATCCGCGGCGTGGTGGAAGTGGCGCGAGGAGCGGGTGCGGTCGTGAAGGTGATCCTCGAGACGTGCCTGCTGAGCTTTGAGGAGAAGCATCGCGCCACAGAGATTGCCCTGGCTGCGGGCGCGGATTTTGTGCAAACCAGCACCGGCTATTCCACCGGCGGCGCAACGGTCGATGACATCACACTGATGCGCTCGGTCGCAGGAGACCGCATGGGTGTGAAGGCGACCGGCGGTGTTCGCTCGCTGGCCGATGCCAGCGCCATGCTGCACGCGGGCGCCACGCGCATCGGCGCCAGCGCCAGCGTGAAGATCGTGACGGAGTTGGCGGTCCGTTAGAGGACGCGCAGCACCACCAGCGTCTCGTCGTCGAAGTGCGCGGTGCCGGACTGGAATCCATTGACCGCTGCGAGGATCGCATCGACGGTCTTCTGCGCCGACGTGCAGGAGCTCGGGTTGTCCCGCAGCACCTCAATCAAGCGGTCGGCCCCGAACATCTCGCTCTTGTCGTTCTGCGCGTCCACAATGCCGTCAGAGAAGAAGACGAAGACATCGCCCGCGCGCGCGTTGATGGTGTGCTCGTCATAGCTGGCGCCCGGGAACAACCCGAGTGGGAAGCCCTCGGCGCGAATGGTGGCGATCCGCGGCTCGGTCGGAGGCGCCCCGGGCTTAGTCGCGGCCCTCTTTGCAGGCGCGGCGGCTCGCGGCGCATCTGTAGCAACATTGGTTACAAAAATCGGCTGTACGGAGCCGGCGTTCGATACCTTCAGGCAGCGCTGCGCGTCATCCCACACCGCCATCAGCATCGTGACGTACTGCGCGTCGAGCTTGCGCTCCTGCAACTGTTGATTCAGTTCAGCCAGCAGGTCCGCGGGCGGCAGATGGCGCGCGGCAAGCGACCGCAGAATCCCGGAGACCAGCGCCGCGTAAAGCGCGGCAGGCGCCGCCTTGCCGGAGACATCGCCCAGCATGATGGCAACGCGTTCCGTCTGCGAGGTCTTATAGAGCTTCTTCCCCGACGAACCGTAATCGATAAAGTCGTAGATGTCACCGCCGATAGAGCGAGCGGGCAAAAAGGCCGCGGCAATCTCCGCGTGACGCAGGCTCGGAGGCGATCCGGGCAGCAGCCGCAGTTGCACCTCGCGCGCCATCGAGAGATCGCGTTCCAGCCGCTGCTCCTCGTCGGAGATGCGTTGGTAGAGCCGCGCGTTCGCAATGGAAACCGCAACCTGCGCCGCCAGCGTCGTGAGCGTGGTCTGGTGCTCCTCGTTGTAGTAGTTGACGCGCGTATGCTCCAGGTCCATCACGCCGATGACGCGGCCCTTGTAGATCAGCGGCACGGAAAGCTCCGAGCGCACCTCGGGATTTGCGACCACGTAGCGCGGGTCCTTGCGCACGTCAGGCACCAGGAGAGGCTCGCGCAACTGCGCGGCGTTCCCGATGATGCCTTCCCCGAGCCGCACGTTATGCTCGCGGCTCACGCGCTCGCCGAAGCGCGAGCTGAAACGATGCTCCAGCCGCTCGGTGCGATCGTTCCAGAGCAGGATGGTGAACATCTGGAAGTCGACCACGCGCTTCAGCAGCAGGCCGATGCGCTCCAGCAGATCGTCGACATCGAGAATGCTGGTGATCTCGCGCGAGATTTCATTCAGCACCGCCAGCGTCTGCGCCTGCCGCGCGACCCGCGTGTAGAGGCGCGCGTTTTCCACCGCAATGGCCATGCGCGAGGCGGTGAGTTCCAGCAGCCGCTGATGTTCTTCGGTGAAGTAGCCCACCTGCTCGGACTGCAAGTCAATGACACCGACGATGCGGTTCTTGTGGATCAGCGGGACGGCAAGCTCCGAACGCACATCGGGATTGGCATTAATGTAGTTCTCGATCTTCGTAACATCGGTCACGAGAACAGACCGGCGCTGGTCGGCTGCCTCACCCACAACGCCGCGGCCTAGCTTGATGCGCAGGCGCTCCACCTCAGGCGTGTGGCCGGTCTGGAAGCGCATGCGCAGGTCGCCGGTGCGGTCGTTGACCAGAAGAATCGCGAAGATGCGATAGTCGATGACCGCGCGCACCAGGTCGGCGACGCGGTGCATCAGGGTGTTGAGGTCGAGCGTGGTGTTGAGCGCGTCCGCAAAGCGCAGCAGAAAGTCGACCTGGAGCGGTTCGAGGCGGATACTGGGCGCGGCCAGCGGAGTGATCGGCGTCGCAGCTTCTGCGCCCGCCGGTTCCGAAGGGCGGTAGTCACCCTCAAAGGACTCCGGCGCTAGCGCGTCAGGCGCGTCGGGCTCAAGCGACACGGATTTGGATGCTGGAGGCATTGGGGCTCAACTTGATTTTACTTGGGCGCGCGAGTCGATGCGTCCGCGCGTGCCGCCTGATTCCATTCGCCTTGCAGCGAGAAGTAAACGTTTACTATTGGACTCGAGGCCGCTATGATGGCCGCTATGTCAATCCCTCGCCTCACACGTCGCCGCCTGTTGAAGACCGCCCTCGCAGCCGCGCCGGGCGCCGCCCTCGCAGGCCGCACCCGCGGACTCCGCGCGCAACTGCCCGCCGGGATCAAGATCGCCCAGGGGCCGTTCGACGCGACGTGGGATTCGCTGAAGGCCTACAAGACCCCGGACTGGTTCCGCGACGTGAAGTTCGGCATCTGGAACCACTGGACCGCGCAGTGCGTCCCGGAGCAGGGCGACTGGTATGCGCGCAACATGTATCTGCAAGGGCAGCGCCAGTATGACCACCACCTGAAAACATACGGCCATCCGTCGAAGGTCGGCTGGATGGAGATCGACAATTTGTGGAAAGCGGAGAACTGGCAGCCCCAGGAGCTGATGAAGCTCTACGTCGCCGCCGGAGCGAAGTACTTCACCACGCTCGCCAACCACCACGACAACTTCGACAACTACAACTCGAAGTTCCACAACTGGAACTCGGTGAAGCTTGGCCCGAAGAAGGACATCGTCGGCACCTACACGCGCATCGCTCGCGAGCATGGCCTGCGCGTCGCCGTGACGAACCATTCTTCGCATGCCTGGCACTGGCTCCAGCCGGCGTACGGATATGACCCTGAAGGCTCCATGCAGGGTGTCCGTTATGACGCTTACACGCTCACCAAAGAAGACGGCAAAGGTAAGTGGTGGGAGGGCTTCGACCCGCAGGAGCTGTACACCGGCCGCAACCTTGTAATGCCGGACGGCTTCAAAACACTCGCCGAGGCCAATGCCTTTCACAAAGCGAACGACGGCGCCTGGCATGAGGAAATTCCGGCGCCGAATCCCGAGTTCGCGCACAAATGGTTTTTGCGTACGCAGGACCTGCTCGACAGCTACAAGCCGGACCTGCTCTATTTCGATGACGATGAGCTTCCGTTTGAGGGTTACGGGCGTGCCATTGCCGCGCATTTTTACAACATGAGCCTGCATGACAAGGGCCATGTCGATGTGGTGGTGACCGGCAAAAACGTCAAGCCGGACCACCTGGGAGCCTTCACGTTGGACATCGAGCGCGGGCGCGCCCAGGGCATC
The DNA here is from genome assembly GCA_035552995.1 of Acidobacteriaceae bacterium. GTDB lineage: Bacteria > Acidobacteriota > Terriglobia > Terriglobales > Acidobacteriaceae > Edaphobacter. The sequence continues at coordinate 7,357 of DATNEM010000037.1, forward strand.
CTGGACCAGCCGTGGCAGACCGACACCTGCATCGGCCAGTGGCATTACTCAGCGGCGGTGTTTGAACAGCACCGCTACAAGACTCCGAAGTCGGTTATCCACTCGCTCATCGACATTGTCAGCAAAAACGGCAACCTCATGCTGAACATCCCGCTCAAGGGCGACGGCACCATTGACTCCGATGAGCGCGCGTTCCTGGAGGCAATCGCGACGTGGATTCCGAAGCACGGCGAGGCGATCTATGGCACGCGCCCATTCTCCGTCTACGGGGAAGGACCACCGGACATCACCACCAACTCCAACTTCAACGAACGCAACGCACGCGCATATACGGCGGAGGATATTCGCTTCACCCGAAAAGGCGAGACGCTATACGCCTTCGCTCTGGGGTGGCCCACCGATGGCAAGCTGACCATCAAGACCCTGGCGAGGAATGCGGCGGCGCTGCCCAAGCCGGTGCAGCGCGTGGAATTGATCGGCGCAGGGCCGGTGAAGTTCACGCAGGATGCCGATGGGCTAAAGCTGACGCTGCCAGGCCAGCCGCCGAATGAATACGCGTACGGCTTTGTGATCCGGACCTGAAGAAAAAACGTCGGAGGCGCGGCGGAGAGGAGTGCCGCGCCGTCCGATGTCATGTGCTTCACTGCTTTGCTCGCGCCGCAAATCGCACAGCGGCGAATCTGCACCTCCGCATATCTGCGGAAGCTCGGCGAGCAAGCCCGCGGACTACGCCGTGCGACGGTGGCCGGCGGCGAGTTCGCGAACGTGGTTCAGGAAGATCGACTTCTGCAGCGAGTCGAGCTGCGACAGATACGCCGCGATCTCCGCCAGGAAGGGATCGGCCGTCAGCACGGCCGTTTCGTCCGAGTGGCGGGTATTCGCATCGCGCAGCAGCGCGGCAATGTCCACCTTCAGCGCCCTGGCCAGGCGATCCAGCGAGCTGAGCGTAGGCATGGCCTTGCCATTCTCGATCTTCGAGATGTACGTGCGAGGCACGCCCATGCGTGTAGCGAGTTGGCGTTGCGATAAGTTGCGAACGTGGCGGAGGTCGCGGACCGCGGTCGCCACCTGAAGACCATCCTGCGTCTCCTGCGGTGGGACCAACGCGAGCGGTGCAACCGGCTCCGGCTCCTCGACCTCAAGGCACTTGTGGCAGCGCCTGCAAAGGGCGTTGGCCGTACGGAATTGCACCAGACTGCAGTGGTCGCAGCGGAGCACCTCCCGCTGTTCGACGGACGGCATCATGGTTGCCATA
>DATNEM010000038.1:0-4718 GCA_035552995.1 Acidobacteriaceae bacterium
GAGCGGGTCAATGGGATACAGCGCAACCTGCATTGCAGTCAGCCGCCCATAGACCGCCTGCAGCTCCTTCGTAAAATCGCTGATGCACGCCAGATTCTCGGACTGGCTGAAAGGCAGATAGTTCGTCAGCCACGGAATTCCAGGCGTGAACCACATTACGTTCTTCCTCCCTGGAACGCTGGACACGAAGAGGGCCATCTGGTTCAGCGCATTCAGTACCCGGGAACTCTGGTAATTGACTGCGTTGCACAGCAGCAGGTAATTGGGCTTCTCGGGAGGCAGGCCCGGCACGGCAGCGCTTTGAGGCGGGTCCCAAATGCTCTCGGGCACTCGTTGGTACGTGATTGAGTTCACCGCTGCCAGCAGGAGATCCCGGTTCGACGTGAATCCCTGCACCGTGTGCAGCCCGCTCCCGTCCACCTGCAGAATGGCAACCTCCGTTCCCGCAGGCACGGTCTTCAGGAAGCTCAATGATTTGTCTTTGGCAGCCTTCAGTGCTTCCGGATGCGATTGAAGACCCTCCCCGATGCCAGTAGACACCTGGTCCAGCAGCAAAATATTGACCGCCTGAGCGTTCGGCGGCTGCGCATTGCTGTAAACATTGGGCGGTAGAGTGGCCTCCGCCGGCTTGCCGCCGCCGAGCTCCTCAAAATTCTTGATCGGCTGTTCCTTGCCGTCTTCCTTCACGGTGAAGTCACTCTGCGTCAGGCCGCGCACCGGATGGCCCTTCGAGTCCGTTACTGTGACATCCACCAGCGTGAGCCGTGTGTTGACCTGAAGCGTGGTGACGCTGGAGCCCGCGGGAGAACTTTGCGATGGCGCGGGAGCCGGGGCCTGAGCGACAGCGCGAACGCTGCAGGCGATGCTTGCGGCAAGACAAAACATCTCTACGATGCGCATTGCTCTTCTCTCCCGGAACCCTCACCAGTATTTGGCTACTTTGGCATCGGCACGGACTCCGCCTTGCCGATCGCCCGCTCCGTAAACCACAGCGTATCGCCCGCAGGCTCGATTCCAGTCGGCGTCTTCAGCCCGTCTTTGATCACCTCAACATGCGCCGTGTCTCCATGGATGGTCAGCGATGCAATCTTGCCGCTGCCGTTCTCAGCGACAAAGAGCTTCCCATTGGCGGCGCGCATGCCGTCCGGCCCGGCGACCGGCTGGTCCATCCATATGTCCACCGGCGTGCCCGGCCTGCCCGCCGCGTCCACCGGAATGCGGTACAGCTTGTTGAAGAAGACGTTGTTCACATACAGCGTGCCGTTCAGGAACGTAATGCCGTCGATGCCCATCAGGTTGCGGTGTTCCATGTACAGCTCCGCCGCCGAGGCCCCCGCGGCCAGCCGATAGATTCTTCCCGTGGCTGTGTCCGAAATGTAAAGAGCCTTGTCCGGCCCGATGGCGAAGTCATTGCAGGTCGTATTGTCGCCCGGCAGGTTCCAGCGCAGCTTCGACGCGCCCGTCGCAAGGTCGAAGCCGCGCAGGGCCGTGTGTCGCTGCACCGGCTTGCTGTTCGGCACCGATGTCAGTTGGCAGGTCCATAGCGTGTTGCTCGCCGCATCGGCCAGCATGCCGAAGAAAAATGTCCCCGGCCCCTCCGCACTCGCATCGATGAACTTCTCGGCCGTGGTCGAACCGGCGCGCACTCTGTACACGTATGGCGAACTGGCGCTGCCGACGATCACCACACCTCCCGGCGCAATCGTCATGCTCTCCGGCTGCGACTTCTCGTCGCCGATCAGGATCTCAGCAGCAGATGCAGCCTTAGCGCACCCCACCGCTACCACGGCACAGGTGACATATCCGGCGAATCGCCGCGCCCTCGAAATCTTCATCGATCAGTCTCCTTCAGGTTTGGTAGCAGCATATTCTACGGCGTGAGCAGTCAACGCACACTGGCAACTGAGAACTGATAACTGGCAACCTGACAACTCGCCTCTACGGTTCTACTCGAATGCGCCCCATCGGCGGCGGCGCCACTGCGGCGTGCTTGGCGAAATACTCCGTCATCGCCTCTACGTCCGGCATGCCCACCACACGGTTCGTCCCTCGTTTCAGAACGTAGTATTGCGAACCGCCCTCCGCCATCAGGCTGTTCACCGTCACGCGGTAGCGCGCGGTGGGCGATACCGCCGCGCCGTTTATCCGAATGCCGCCGGCGTCCACCTTGTGGCAGGGCGCCGCGTCGCGATGCCACGTGTAATGGAACCCCGCGGACACCTCCAGCCGCCGGTCGTCCTTCGGCACATCGCCATCGCCCGCGCGTGCGCCCAGCGCGCAGCCTTTGAACTGCTCCTCCAGCAAGACGCGGATCTGCTCGCCCGTCACCGTCATCGTCACCAGGTCGTTGCCGAAGGGCTGCGCGGAGACAAGTTCGCCATAGGTCACCTTTCCCTCCGGCACGCCCGGCGCGCCTGACTTCAACGGCAGCCCCGATCTCACGCCGCCTTCGTTCATCAATGCAATCGAGGCGCCGCCTGTCCCCGGAGCTCGCGTGGCCTCCAGTTGCGCGTCGGCAATCAGATCGCCCATCGCGGATTCCCCTGCCGCATTCGTCTCTTTCGGCACGTCATGCGTAATCGAACCGACTACGCGGTTCACGATGGGCGCCGCCAGCGCGGCATAGCCCTCCACAATCTTGCGCATGCCCAGGTCCGGATGGATCGCCGGATTCGTCCGGTCCACCAGCAGATTGCGCGCCGTCACATCCGTCACCCGTCCAGTCCGTTTGTCGATCGTCAGGTCGGCATCCGTCAGCACGCGCCCGAACGACGACGCCTGCGTGACCGGAATCTCTCGCCCCTTGCTGTTGGCCACGCGGCACACATAGGCAACGTGGGTATGCGCGGAGAGCACCAGGTCCACGGCATCGTCCAGCCGGTTCACGATGGCTTCAATCGGATAGCCCTTCAAGCCGCCGGCGCATCCGTCGATGTCCGCCGCGCCCTCCGGCTTCTGGAATCCGCCCTGATGGATCAGCACCACAAAAATGGTCACGCCCTGCGGCTTCAGTCTGCGCACCACGCCGTTGATCGCGTCCGCCTCGTCCGTAAACTTCAGCCCCGCCACGTGCTTGGCAATCACGATAGTCGGTGTGTCCTTCAGCGTCAGGCCAATGAAGGCGATCTTCACGCCGTTGAACGTCTTGATCGTGTAGCCGGGAAAGATGGTTCTTCCCGTTGAAGTGTCGTAGACGTTCGCGGCCAGGTATTGGAACTTCGCACCCTTAAATGGCACCGGCGTGCCCACCTTCGCGCCCTCGCAGGTGTTCCGGTCACCGGGGAAGCAGCCGCCGTGCTGCTTGCGCTTCAGCTCCTGCAATCCGTTGTCGAACTCGTGATTGCCGACTGCATTGATCTCCAGCCCAAGCCCGTTCATCGTCTCAATCGTTGGCTCGTCATGGAACAGCGCGGACACCAGCGGGCTCGCTCCCGTCAGGTCGCCGGCCGAAACCACCGCGTTCAGCGGGTTCTCAGCTCTAAGGTGCGAAACATATCCGGCGAGATAATCCACGCCGCCCACGGGAACGGCCGCCGACTGCGCATTCGCGCGGAAGCTGCCCGGCGATTCCAGGTTCCCGTGAAAATCGTTGAACGCAATGATCTTCACCTGGAAGTCCTGCGCGTGGGCGACGCCCAGCACGGCAAGGCAAAGAATCGCCCCCCGCATCCCCGCTCGAAACCACCTCTGTCCCACCACTCCGCTACTCTACTCCGGTCGCAGCGCCGCTTGATTTCTGCTCGCCTCAGTCGCTGGAAACTCTGTCAAGTTTTTCTTTTCAAGGCGCTCTTTCCACGCGACTTCCGCGCCGAAACTCCAGGCCCTAATTCGATAAAATAGAAGCAGGGGAGGTGGCGGGTGGCTGCCTTTCCGGTCGGGGGTTAAGCTCAACCAGATCAATCATTTGGAATAAGCCGTTTGTTTTCTAGATTTTTGCAGTATTCAACCAATGTTTTCAAGATCATAGCCGATTCGATACGGGGGGGAGGGGGTACCCCTTGGGACGTTAGAATGCTCTGGCGGGGCGCGGGACACAAAATCGGAACACATCAGGAGCAGCAGACCGTGAGCATTGTTGCAGGCGCAGATTTCGGCACGTTGAGCGTGCGCATCTCCATCTTTGACAGGCAGCGCGGCAAGCTGGGCTCCGCCCTCGCCGAATACCCGCTGCACAGCTCGCCGACCGACCCGCACCTCAAGACGCAGAGTCACGACGACCAGATGAACGCGCTGGCGAAGGCAATGCGCGAGGCAATTCGCACCGCGGGTATCGACGGCAAAGAGATCAAGGCTCTCGCGCTCGACACCACCGGCTCCAGCGTCATTCCCGTCGGCGAAGGCCTGCAGCCGCTCGGCGAATACTATCTCTGGTGCGACCATCGCGCCGCCGGCGAGGCCCAGGAGATCACCCGCGCCGCCCACGCCTTCCACGGCGGCAAAGGTTTTGAAGGAATTGCCTGGTGCGGGGGCGTCTACTCCTCCGAGTGGGGCTGGTCGAAGCTGTTGCACTGGCTGCGCCACAATCCAGCTTTGCGCCCCAAGTTCGTTACCGCGCTCGAGCACTGCGACATGGTCGGCGCAACACTCTGCGGCGTGAAAGACCCAAACCAGATTCCGCGCAGCGTCTGCGCCATGGGCCACAAGTGGATGTGGAACCCGAAGTGGGGCGGCCTTCCGCCCGAGGAATTTCTCGTCGCGGTCGATCCGCTGCTCGCCGG
>DATNEM010000039.1:0-8475 GCA_035552995.1 Acidobacteriaceae bacterium
CACCAACGTCATCTCGATCACTGACGGCCAGATCTTCCTCGAAACGGACCTCTTCAACTCCGGCGTCCGTCCCGCCGTCAACGTCGGCCTCTCAGTCTCGCGCGTCGGCTTCGCCGCGGCCATCAAGGCGACCAAGCAGGTTGGCTCGACACTGAAGCTTGATCTCGCGCAGTACCGCGAGCTGGCCGCCTTCGCACAGTTCGGTTCCGATCTTGACAAGGTCACGCTGGCACAACTCAACCGTGGCCAGCGGCTCACCGAATTGCTCAAGCAGCCGCAGTTCCAGCCGCTCTCCGCCGAAAAGCAGGTGGCTATCCTCTTCGCCGGAACCCAGGGCCTGCTCGACGACGTTGAAGTGAAGGACCTCCGCGCCTTCGAGGACGGCTTCTATCCTTATCTTGAATCCGCGGCGCCTGCGGTACTCACCGACATCGCCACCAAAAAGGCTCTCGACGACGACATCAAGGGCCCTCTCACCCAAGCCATCAAGGACTACAAGGCAGGCTTCCTTGCAGGTTTGAAAGACAAACAAGCGGCGGTCGCGACCAAATAATCCATGGCCAACGTACTCGATCTCCGGCGGCGCATCCGCAGCGTGAAGAACACGCGGCAGATCACCAAGGCCATGAAAATGGTCTCGGCGGCCAAGCTGCGTCGCGCGCAGGACCGTGCCATGCGCGCCCGTCCTTACGCGCAGATGCTGGCCAACGTGTTGGTCTCGATCGTCCGCCGGACTGATCTGTTCAACGAGCAGAGCGGTGATATCCGCCATCCGCTGCTGGTCGCTCGCGAAGAAAAGAACGCGCTGGTGGTCGTCATCGCCGGCGATAAGGGCTTCGCCGGAGCTTTCAACTCCAACATTGGCAAGGCCGCGCAGAAGTTCATCGATTCGCGCCGCGGTGCGGGACAGACGATTGATATCGAACCCATCGGCAAGAAAGCCATCGGCCTCTACAAGAAGCGCTTCGCCGCTGCCAACTACGAGAAGACTGAGCGCCACTACGATAACGACCTCGCCACGCACTACGAGGTGGTCCGCCATCGCGCCCAACCCATCGAGGTAGTCGCCGAACATCCAGGCCTGCTTTCGCAGGTCCACTTCAACGATGTCTCCGACGTGGCCCGCTCGATCATCGAACGCTATGAGCGCGCCGAGATTGATTCGGTCTACCTCGTGTACAACGAATTCAAATCCGTCATCTCGCAGCGCGTGGTCGTCGAAAAGTTGCTGCCTATTCAGAAGCTCGGCACGCATGAGATCACAGCGTTCGAAGAGATGTCGGAAGAGCAGCGTGAAGCGGCTGCGCGCGCTGCTGCAACCTCCGGCGTCTCCATCCAGGAGCCGGAAGACACCGAGGCCGACGCTGAAGCAAAGAAGTTCGGCACCGCCGACGTGGATTACATCTACGATCAGCCGCCGGAAAAACTCTTCCGCCACCTGATGCCGCGCTACGTCACCACGCAGATCTTCCACGCGTTGCTCGAGTCCGCCGCAGCCGAACACGCCGCGCGCATGACCGCCACCGACGCAGCCACCAAGAACGCCGGCGAGCTGATCGATTCGCTCACCCTCACCATGAACCGCGTCCGTCAGGCCGCCATCACTCGCGAGATCATCGAGATCGTCAGCGGCGCCGCCGCGTTGTAAGCGAGTGGCAGCGGGCTTCAGCCCGCGGAAGTTTTGAAGGGGTGCGACTTCCAGTCGCGCCGTAAAAGAAGTTCAAGATCGCGCGGCTTTAGCCGCTGAGGTCAGATTCAAGCGCCGGAGGCGCGAAGCTATACCAGCCTGGGGCGTAGCCCCAGGTAAGCTGTACCAAATTGATCGGAGGGCTGTAAGCCCGACCTATCGCTTAGAGAAACCACTATGGCAGACAACATCGGAAAAGTGATCTCCGTCAGCGGCCCGGCCGTTGACATCCAGTTTGAAGAGAAGGCGATGCCGCCAATCTACCAGGCGCTGCGCATCGTCAGCGACGGCTTCACCGTTCCCACGCCGCTCGACATCGTCGTCGAAGTGCAGCAGCACCTCGGCGAAGGCCGCGTCCGCACCATCGCGATGGTCGCGACCGAAGGCGTGGTCCGCGGCATGAAGGCCATCGACACCGGGGCGCCGATTTCGGTGCCCGTCGGCCGTCCGACGCTGGGCCGCGTGCTCAACGTCCTCGGCCAGCCCGTCGATGAACTTGGTCCCGTCAACGCCACCGAGCATAGGCCCATCCACCGCCAGGCACCTGCCTTCGATGAGCAATCCACGTCAGAGGAGATGTTCGAGACCGGCATCAAGGTAATCGATCTGATCCAGCCCTTCTTGAAGGGCGGCAAGATTGGACTCTTCGGCGGCGCTGGCGTCGGCAAGACCGTCATCATCCAGGAGCTCATCAACAACGTCGCCACCAAGCACGGCGGCTTCTCCGTCTTCGCCGGCGTGGGCGAGCGCACCCGTGAGGGCAACGACCTCTGGATCGAGTTCCAGGAGTCCGGCGTTATCGACCTGAAGGATTTCTCAAAGTCCAAAGCCGCGCTGATCTACGGCCAGATGACCGAGCCGCCGGGAGCGCGCCTGCGCGTGGCCCTCACCGGCCTCACTGTCGCTGAGTATTTCCGCGACGAAGAGGGCGCCGACACACTGCTCTTCATCGACAACATCTTCCGCTTCACGCAGGCGGGTTCCGAGGTTTCGACTCTTCTCGGCCGTATGCCTTCCGCTGTGGGTTACCAGCCCAACCTCGCCACCGAAATGGGCGAATTGCAGGAGCGCATTACATCAACCAAAAAGGGCTCGGTCACTTCGGTCCAGGCCGTCTACGTTCCCGCCGACGATCTCACCGATCCCGCGCCTGCAACGACCTTCGCTCACCTCGACGCAACCACCGTGCTCTCGCGTCCGCTGTCGGAGCTCGGCATCTATCCAGCCGTCGATCCTCTGGCATCAACTTCGCGCATTCTTACGCCCGCGGTCGTCGGACAGGAGCACTACGACGTTGCGCAGGGCGTTAAGCGAATCCTGCAGCGCTACAAGGACCTCCAGGACATCATCGCCATCCTCGGCATCGATGAGCTCTCGGAGGAAGACAAGACCACGGTCGCCCGCGCGCGCAAAGTTCAGCGCTTCCTCTCGCAGCCCTTCCACGTCGCCGAGATCTTCACCGGCATCCCCGGCGCTTACGTCAAAATCGAGGAGACGGTCCGCAGCTTCAAGGAGATCATCGAAGGCAAACACGACTCGATTCCCGAGCAGGCCTTCTATCTCAAGGGTGGCATTGAGGACGTGCTCAAGGCCGCAGAGAAGATGCAGGCAGTGAACGCATAACGCAAATGGCTGACACCTCCAACTCGAACCTGCTCACCGTGCGGCTCGTCTGCCCGGACCGCCTGTTGCTCGACGCGACCGCTGAGGCCGTCGAGCTTCCCGCGATCACCGGCTACATGGAAGCGCTCTACGGCGCTGCGCCGCTGCTGGCCGAGCTTGGCGCGGGCGAGGTGCGCTTGCACGGCGGCTCCGCGGGCGAGCAGCGCTTCTTCGTCGCGTGGGGCTTCGTCGAGGTGCTGCCGGAGCGTGTTACGATTCTTGCCGAAACCGCGCTGCATCCTGAGGAGATCGACATCAATAAGGCGCGCGAAGAGATGCAGCAAGGCGAGAAACTCTGGGCGGAGGCCGGCGACGACGGCGAGCAGTATGATCGTGCGAACATCCTGATGCGCGAGGCCGAAGAAAAACTCGCCTCCGCTTCCGGCCACTCCACCGCGCACTAACGACCCCTAACCACGCGCATTCCGCGCAGCCTACTTGCCGTCTGGCTTCCGCGGATTCGCTGCGGTGCTCTCACGCAATAGCCGCTTGGACCGGTCCTTCTCCTCACGCGTCCGCTGCGTGACGTCCTCGGTGTCACGCCTCAGCTTCTCCGAGGTTTGGCGGGTTGCTCGCGATTGGGCGCGCAGCTGCTGGGTCCTTCCGATGATGGTCCAGATATCGTCGAGCCACTCCTTCGGATCGGTCAGCGGATGGATGACCAGATCGTAGCGGTTCGGGTCCGGAGTGACCGTGGATACCGAGAACAGGATTACCGGGCACTTCTTGCTCGAGCGGACCATCGCCGTCGCAGGCGCGGGATCGAACATGGGAGAGGCTGCCAACAGCACAGCGTGCGGATCAGTCCCGGTCCGCAGCGTGAACGCGAGTTCTTCAACGCTGCCGCATTCATCGACAGACAAGCCGGCTGTCCGCAGGACCTGCAGGCGGTGCCAGTAGTCCTGGCCAACGTGAATAACCCGTGCTGACATGAGCGAACTCACACTATCGCAAGGCAAAAACCAACTGTCAAGCGGCGAAAAATCGACTTACCAGCCACGGGTCTGCAGCAGTTCATGCTCCTCGATCGCCGCGGCGGCGAGACCCTTCATGGTGCCGGTGACGCTTTCGCTGGCTTCGGCGAGGACTTTCGGGTCGTTGTAATGCGTCGTCGCAAGCACGATGGCCTTCGCCCGTGAGATGGCCTCATCACGCTCTGTGGAATTGTTCTCTACATCGAGCGGCGTAGCGCGTTCCTTCATGAAGATTCCCGAGCCGACGAAGACGGTCTCCGCGCCCAGCTGCATCATGAGAGCGGCGTCGGCAGGCGTGGCGATGCCGCCGGCGGAGAAGTTGGGCACGGGGAGCTTGCCGGACTTCGCCACCATGCGCACCAGCTCGTACGGCGCGCCGTGGAGCTTCGCCGCGTTGTAGAGCTCGTCATCGCCCATCACTGTGAGCTGGCGCATCTCGCGCTGGATGGTGCGCATGTGCTGCACGGCGTGGACCACGTCGCCGGTGCCGGCCTCGCCCTTGGTGCGGATCATGGCGGCGCCTTCGGCGATGCGCCGCAGGGCCTCGCCCAGGTTGCGCGCGCCGCAGACGAAGGGCGTGGTGAAGGCGTGCTTGTCGATGTGGTGGGTCTCGTCAGCGGGCGTCAGCACCTCGGACTCGTCGATGAAGTCGACGCCGATGGCTTCCAGCACCTGGGCCTCGGCAAAGTGGCCGATGCGCGCCTTGGCCATCACAGGGATGGTGACGGCAGCCATGATCTGCTTGATCAGCTTCGGGTTCGCCATGCGCGCCACGCCGCCCTCGGCGCGGATCATGGCGGGCACGCGCTCGAGCGCCATCACGGAGATGGCACCGGCCTCTTCGGCGATCTCCGCCTGGGCCACGTTCATCACGTCCATGATGACGCCGCCCTTCAGCATCTCGGCGAGGCCGAGCTTGAGGCGGAGGGTTTGCGAATTCTGGTCCGGGTTTGCCATAATGCTGATCCTCAAGTTGGGCTGGGGGTACCCCCCTCCCCCCATTTTCTCAAAATATAGAAAACAGATGACTTAGCGAAATTGATCCTTGAAAATAAAGGACTTATCCGCAAGATATAGAAAAGAAGAGGTTTACGCGAAAGCCGACGCTCCGCACTCACTTCGCGGGGTTACACCCACCCGTCTGCCTCCTCCTTCTATTTTAGCCTAATGAGTGCGGGAGTTTTGGCGGGGATGTGATGTGCGGGAGAGTGGGTTGGAAGAAAGAACTTGACAGGAATTTGGTGAGCGCCGGAGGCGCTTGATCGTTTCGGGAAATCCGGACGATGCGATGGGATTCTGGCAAAGACAAATACTTTGATTCTGATGCTACGCGTCAGAATGACAGGTTTGATCGGTTTGGGCGCGATCCCACTCATCGCGCACAGAACGCGCGATGAATGGGGCACAGATTCGTGTGGCGCGATCCCACCCAAGCGGAGCTTGGGTGGGGCACGCAGTTGATCCAAGGGTCCGATTCAGTGGGCCTCCACGGGGTTTTGGGGCGGGAGCCGTGTGCTGGGAGCGGCCGAGGACCAATGCGGCGAGCAGCATCCAAAGCAATCAGGGCGGTCCGGGTGTGGAGCGAGAGGCGTTGCAGACGGCGAGAATGCTGGGACCAAACCTATCCGCTTTATCAGGGCCGATGCCGGCGACGGTGAGGAGTTCCGGGATCGAGCGAGGCGAGGCGATGGCAAGGTTGCGAATGACTGCGTCGCTGAGCACGATGAAGGCGGGTTTGCCTGTCTTGCCGGCTTCGGCTCTGCGCCATGCGCGGAGAGCATCGTCCAGTTGCTGCTGGGCGAGAGTGTAGATTTGCGTGGGATCGGGCGCGGATTTTCGCGCGGAGGATTTGGGTGACAGCTTTCGTCGCGGAGGCGTGCGGTCATTTGTGTCGTCCGCAGAGTGCGCCGGCAGGACGACGCCTGTGAGCGCGGAAGAATCGTCGGCGCGGCCTTCGTGGGTGAGAGCGGCTTTGCGATAGGGCAGCTCGCGGCCTTCGGCGTTGGTGAAGGTTGCGCTGGTGAGAGTGATGAGGCCGGCGCGGGCGAGCGCATCGAGCAGAACATCGAAGAGCCGGCGGTCGAACGTGGACTCGAGATTCGGTGCGAGGTCGGTGAAGAGCTTTCCGGTAGCGCGCGAAGGTGCGTTGCGGAGGGTGCGGAGAATGGCGCGGAGGTCGCGCGCCTGGGCGGGCGATGGGCCGGCGAAGCACTGCGCCCTTGTGGTGGATGGTGAGCAGAAGTCGCATCTGCCGCAGGGGCGGTGAGCATCGGCGGTATCGCCGAAGTGGCGGACGACCGCGCTCATGCGGCACTGCTGCGTCTGCGCGAAAGCGACCATGCTGTCCAACTGCGAGCGGCGGAAGGATAGTTGCGCCTCGTATGCGGTGCGCCAGGATTCAGGCGAGCCGGAGCCAGCGCGGCGGAGGTTCCCGGCGGCATCGATGGACGCAGCGCCTTGTGCCAGCAGCTTTTCGGCGATCTTGTTGAACGTTTCGAGATTTATCTGCAGGCGCTCAGCGATGGTTTGCGGGTCGAGGTACGAGTCAGTGAGTGTCCGGGCGACGCGGGTGAGATCGGATGCAGGGGGATAGTCGCGCTCGAAGAAAAACTCATGCATCCTGCGATCCGCGAAGCTATGGAGCAGGACGGTGCGTGCGGGAAGGCCGTCGCGTCCGGCGCGGCCGATCTCCTGGTAGAAGGCCTCGACCGATGCAGGAAGCGCGGTGTGGACTACTGTGCGCACGTCCGCCTTATCGATGCCCATGCCGAATGCGATGGTGGCGACAACGACCTCAAGCTTGCCGATCTGGAAGGCGCGCTGCACATGGTTGCGAACAGTTGCTTCGAGGCCGGCATGATACGCAGCCGCGGGGAAGTGCCGTCCAAGTTCGGCGGCGAGATCTTCCGACGCCTTGCGGGACGGCGCGTAGACGATCGCGGGCCGCGCGGCAGGATCGCGAAGCATGTTGACGGTGAAGTCATTGCGCTGCGGCCTGGACATCTCCACGACTTCAATGGCGAGATTGTCGCGGCGGAATCCGTGAATGAAGAGGGCGGGATCTTGCAGTTGCAATTGGGCGACGATGTCGCGCTGCACGGTTGGCGTAGCGGTTGCCGTAAGCGCGACGATAGGCGCGGGGCGGAGCGCGGGAAGGCGATCGCCGACGGTGCGGTAATCGGGGCGGAAGTCGTGTCCCCAGGCGCTGATGCAGTGTGCCTCGTCGATGGCGATGAGCGACGGCTTGCGGCGGGCGAGCATCTCGGCAAAGCCTGGGACGCGGAGACGCTCGGGCGCAATGAAGAGGAAATGCAGCGTGCCGTCGAGGTAGTCGCGGCATGCCCGGCGTGCGTCGTCGCGGGAGAGGCCGGAGTGGATGCGCGCGACGCGGAGGCCGAGGGCGGCGAGCTTCGCGGCCTGGTCGTCCATGAGGGCGATGAGTGGAGAGATGACAAGGGCAGAGGCTGCTTCTCCAGCGGATTGGCGTGCGATAGCGGGGAGCTGGTAGCAGAGTGATTTGCCGGCGCCGGTTGGCATTACGAGCAGCACATCGCGACCGTCGGCAGCGGCCTGGCAGACGATTTCCTGGTTGGCGCGAAAGGCAGGGAAGCCGAAGGTGTTTTGCAGCAGATGGGTGAGATCGGACATTGCTCTGGAGGTGTGAAAACAGTTTCTCACGTGGATGACTTGCACAAATCGTCACGCAGGCGACAGGAAGACAAATACGGGATTGACGTGCTGCGCGCATCCAGAATGACAAGCGAAAGGCAAACGCAGATTCCTCTTCGGGAATGACAAACCTAAAAGGGCAACCCATCCTTCGCGTTGCGAAGGATGGGCCACCGGGCAAAAGACAAATACGGAGATTCTGACGCTACGCGTCAGAATGACGGCAAAAGCAAACGCAGATTCCCTTCGGGAATGACAAAGATAAAAGGCGTGGGCTCCTCCCGTTCGACTCGGCTTGGGGGAATGACAAAGACGAAAGGGCAACCCACCCTTCGCGGTGCGAAGGATGGGCCACCCGCGATCCGTTGCCCGCTAGAATTCGATGCCGCGCTGGGCGAGGATGCCTTTCTGGTAGGCGTGTTTGACTTCGCGCATCTCGGTGACGGTGTCGGCGAGCTCGACGAGGAGCGGGTGGGCGTTGCG
>DATNEM010000040.1:0-8318 GCA_035552995.1 Acidobacteriaceae bacterium
CAAGATCAAAAGCCTGTGGGCCCAGCCGTTTATCGAGTTTGCGGACGACAACTCTTTTGTGAACCGGAAGTACTGTCGCGAACTGCTGCCGGAGCTGCGCAAGCGGAACATCAAGTGGTTTACCGAGACGGACCTCTCCGTGTACGAGGACGAGGAACTGCTGGACCAGATGCGCGAGGCGGGATGTGCGGAGGTGCTGATCGGGTTTGAGAGCCCGGTGCGCGAGAGCCTGATGGGGATTGAGCTGAACAACAACTTCAAGTGGAAGCGCTGCGAGGAATATGCGGCGGCGATACGGACGATCCAGCGGCACGGGATCCGGGTGAATGCGTGCTTTGTGGTGGGCCTGGATGGGCACACGACCAAGGTGGCGGATATGCTGATGGATTTTGTGCGCGAGACGCTGCCGTTCGACGTGCAGGTGACGGTGCCGACGCCGTTTCCGGGGACGCCGTTCTATGAGCAGCTGAGGATTCAGGGGCGGCTGATCGAGCCGAAGGGGTATGAGAGATGCACGCTGTTCGACGTGAACTTTGAGCCGCGAGGGATGACGGTGGAGGAGCTGCGGGCGGCGCTGCGAAGGCTGATTGTGGAGCTGTACAGCGAGGAGTTTACGAATGAGCGGCGGTGGCACTTCCGGCGGACGTGGCGGGCGCGGCATCGTGCGCAGCGGGCGGCGAGTCAGCCGCCTGCACCTCAGTTGTTGAACGCTGGCTGAGTCTGTGCCAAACGGCGACGCCTCCGATCTCCCGGCCCCCGCAAGATTGTCCCTGAAAAGCCGGCCGCGGAACTAGGCGAGAGTCAATATCTGCGCTAGGCTGGTGAGCATGTTCAGGCGCAGGTTGAGCGTTGCTGGCGCAGTCCTTTTCGCGATCGCGGCTATGGCAACGGCGGAGCAGAAGCCCGCGCAAACATCGGCGGATGCGAATGGCGCTCAAGGCGCGAGCGCATCGGCCGCAGACGACAAGACGCTGGGGCCTGAGTTCGAAGTGGCGACGATTCGCCCTGCGAATCGCGACGATGGCCGGCACTGGTTCGGTACACGCATCGATAGCTCGGGCAAACTGACTGCATCGGCCGTCTCGTTGAGCTCGCTCGTATGGTTTGCCTATGTACCCGAGCCCGGAAAAGGAAAGGTAAGCGGAGGACCCAAGTGGGCACAGTCTAACACGTTCGACATCAACGCGAAGGTGGATGACGCGTACATGAAGGGGTGGGACAAGCTGTCGGTTCAGGAACGCACCGATCGCGTCAGGCCTATGGTTCGCAAACTGCTGGCGGACCGGTTCCAGCTGAAATTGAGAATGGAGATGCAGCCGACGCCGGTCTATGCGCTGGTGCAGGCGAAGGGGGGCGCCAAGGTGAAGGAGGTTGCACCGCCTCCGCCGGCCGAGGGCGATCCGTTTGAGGCCATGCAGAAACATATGGCGGAGAATCCGGGCAAACCGCTGCCCGGCAGCATCCTGTGCACCGGAAATACCTGCACCGCCTCTTCCGTCCAGATGAGCCACGCTATCGGGCAGATTGGCGGGAGCGCCGGGGCCGACCGTATCGTGATCGACGAGACCGGGCTGAAAGGTTATTACGACTTCGTAATGACTCAGCCGCGTCACAACGACGATCAGGCGATGGAGGAGGTCGAGGACAGCCTTGGCCTGAAGTTTGAGCCGCGCACTGTTCCTATCAAAACCTACATCATCGAGTCTGCCGAGAGACCGAGCGTGGACGGGGCAGAGTTGCCAGACACAGCGGAACTCGCCACCCCTAAGCCGCCGGCTTTTTCGGTTGCGACGATTCGGCCGAGCCCGCCGGATGCGCGCTTCATGTCGCCTCCAAATGGAGGCGCGGAGGACTTCAGGGCGAGCATGGCGACGGTGGAGAGCATGATCGGCTTTGCATACGACATCCACACCGTGCTTGGCATGTCGATGGATCCGGCGCATTTCTATCTTCCGCATGCGCAAGACCTGGTCGGAGGGCCGGACTGGATCAGGAGCGACAAGTACGATCTGAGGGCCAAGCTGGACGGCCCCGAGCTGGAGGCATGGAACAAGCTGCCGAAGAACCAGCAGAAGGAGCAGCTGCGGCTGATGATGCGCGCGCTGCTGGCGGACCGGTTCAAGCTCACGCTCCGGCAGGAGAAGCGCGAGCTGCCTGTCTATGCGTTGATCGTCGCGAAGGATGGGCCGAAGCTGCAGGTCTCCAAAGGGCCGCCTCCGGGCCTGAATGACGGGTCCGATCCGGCGAAGCCGTTCGACGACACCAAACCATATGTAACGCGGTGGGGCGGCGGGGACCATGGATGGATCAAAGGGCGCGATGGCAAGATCGACGATCTGGTATGGCAGATATGGATGCAGCGGGAGCTTGCCGGACGCAAGGTGCTGGACCGGACGGGCCTGACGGGCAGGTACGATATCGACCTGAAGTGGGCATCGGTGGATGATCCGCGCAATCCGGATGGGCCGTCGCTGTTCACGGCGATCCAGGAACAGCTGGGGCTGAAGCTCGATCCTGTGAAAGCGCCGGTCGATGTTCTTGTCATCGACCATATCGAGCGGCCGTCGGAGAACTAGGAACACGCACAGGACGCTGGGCATCCGGGAGTGAATCGCGCTAGGCTGGTGGGCATGTTCAGAGGAAAGCTGAGTTGTACGGCTCTTACGTTGTTGGTCGCCGCCGCGATAAATGCCCAGGTCATACCGTCTGCGGCGCCTGCTGCTGCAAATGATGCGACGCCACAGATGAAGTTCGAGGTCGTATCGATTAAGCCGTCCGGGCCGGGCGAGCAAGGCTTTGAGAACTGGGGGCCTTCGGGCTTCTCGGCCAATACTGATCTCTGGAGCCTTATCCTGCAGGCGTACTTTGGCGGAAACCAGGTTCCCGGCAATCCTGTCAGCGGCTACCCTGCGTGGGCCGGGCTCGGCGGGGAGCGGTGGCACATTGAGGCTAAGGTTGCGCCAGAGGACATCGCGGAGTACCAGAGGCACGAGCCCAAAATGGGCGACCCTCCCGAGGCGCTGGGATGGAGCCTGCTGCGATCCCTGCTGGCCGACCGCTTCCATCTGGTGGTGCATCGCGTGCCGGGAAAGGTAGACGGCTACGCGCTGATGGTGGCGAAGAGCGGACCTACGATGAAGCTTTCTCCGCCTGGCGAACCACAACCGCCGGGCAGCTATCCCAATCATGACGGCTACCTGAAGTCCAGCAGCGATAGATCGCGACAGGACTTTTACTCTTTCAGCATGCAGGCCCTCGCCGACTATCTCCATTGGACAACCGCAATCGTGGTGGATCGCACAGGCCTGACGGGGCGGTATGACTTTACGTTGAAGTGGCTGTCATCCGGAGATGAGAATGAGCATCCTGGCACAGTCTCTTCTCACGATCCTGACCCGCTATCGCACTGGGATTTTGCAGCATTGGGGCTTCGCGTGGCGCGCACCACAGTTCCCATTGAGAATGTCGTCGTTGACCAAGTGGAGCGGCCGAGCGAGAACTAGACTACACGGGACTCGTGTACACTATTCTCGTGAAGAACATTACCCTCACTGCGGACGAGCACCTGATTGAGCAGGCCCGCAGAGCGGCTGCGGATCGGCATACCACGCTCAACGCTATGTTCCGCGACTGGCTGGAGGATGTTGCCGGCGGGGAGCGCCGCTTACGCGCGTTCAACGAAATCATGGAGCGGACCAAATACGTTGAGGTCGACAGGAAGTACACGCGAGAAGAGCTGAATGAGCGGTAGGACGTTCGTCGACACCAATATCTTTATCTATTCTTACGACGCTCGCGATCCGGTGAAGCAGAGCAAAGCGCGGCAACTGATTGAAGATCTGATGCTGGAGGGAACGGCAACCGTCAGCTACCAGGTTGTGCATGAGTTTTTTCAATTCGCGCTGGTAAAGGCCGCAAAGAGGATGAGCCACCGCGATGCGCATATTTATCTGGAGGAGGTTTTTCGCCCGATTGCCAGCGTGCCCTCTACGATCTCGCTCGTTTCAGAGGCGATTCGCATTCAGGAGCGATATTTGTTGAGCTGGTATGACAGTCTGATCGTGGCGGCGGCGCAGCAGGCCGGATGCGGTGTGCTCTACTCCGAGGACCTGCAGCATGGCCAGCGGTTTGGCGACCTGACCGTTCGCAACCCATTCCTCTAAGGACTCCGACTTTTTGCGAGCAGCGTTCGCATGGGCCGGTGCGCTATCTCGTCGCCGATCCTATCGAGAGGGCGGCGGAGAACTGAGCCGCGTGGCCGGCGGGTTGGTGTGTCTGATGCGACGTTTGACCTGTGGCGATCTCTCGGCGAGCGGTGGGTTGTGCATCCAACAAGACGAGGTTGTTGGATTGCCGCAAAGGAGCCGTGGAGATGATGGGCGAGAACTGGATTGGGCAGCTTGCGACGGAGATCAAGCAGAAGGACCGCGAGGCGGCGGAGGACTATGCACGGGCGCAGCACTATGCGGGCGTCGCCGTGGAGCGCGGGCGGGATTTCTTTTTTACCGTGGTGCAGTGCCTGCAGGACGATGTGGATGCGCTGCGGCGCGAGTTGCAGGGCGATGTGACCTCGGCGGAGATGGCGCTGGAGCGCGTGCGTCCGGATGAGGTGCGCATCACGCGGGCGCGGTTTCCCTGGGTGGATGCGCGCCTGATCCGCGCCGACGATGCGATCACGCTGGACTATGCGAAGGGCCGCGGCACGGCGGGAGACCCGCAGCAGGATCGTGTGACCCGGAGCTTTGCGTTTCGCGTGACAGGTGACGAGAGGCTGCGCGTGGAGGAGGCGTTCACGGCAGAGGCGCGCGGCTACGAGACGCCGGAGGAGTTTGCGCGCGCGGTGATGGAGATTTTGTTCAGCGTGCGGGATGGCTCGGATTCGGCGCGGGCGAATTCATTGAATGGCGGAGGGGACGCAGCCAACGTTCAGGCGGCGTAGTACGTTTTCGACGACGCGGTTGCAGCGCGCACCCATGAAAGGGAAGGCCTCGCGCGCGTGTGTTCCGACGCGCTCCAGCAGCCAGTTGCGAACCATGCCGTGGCCGCGATGCAGGCGGACTTTGACATTGTCTTCGGAGAGTTCGAGCGCGGCGGCGGTTTCGGCTGTGGTCATCTCTTCCACGTCACGCAGCATCACGACGATGCGGTAGTTCTCTGGCAGGCTCATGACGGCGTCTTCGAGCAGTGCGCGCACTTCGGTCGTGCCGGCGTTTTGTTCGGGATCGGGTGTGGATGAGGCGATGTTCACGGCGGTTTCTCCTTCGGCGTCTTCGAGCGGCTGAGTGCGGTGGCGCAGGCGCAGGCGGGCCAGCGCCTCATGCACGGCGATGCGCGTGAGCCATGCGGCGAAGGGCGCGCGGCCGGCGAACTGGTCGAGATGCTCATAGGCGCGGACGTAGGCGTCCTGCATCACGTCCTCGGCCTCGGCGTCGTTGTGAAGGATGGCGCGTGCGACGCGATAGAGGCGCTGGTTGTAGCGGCGCATGATGATCTCGTATAGCGCGGACTCGCCGGCACGCACGCGGCGCGCGATCTCCTCGTCGGAGAGGACTTCGTACGGCGCCAATGCGGAGGAGAAGTTCGCTTGCAAAGCAGCCATGCTGATTAAAGAGAGTGCGCCTGGCGGCAAAAGGTTACAAGAAGGCGGCATTGGAGCTGTCGGGAAGCCTACCAATTTTTGTTGTAACCGCTGATCGGCTGCGGCCTCTACCAGGCAGAGGTGCCACATATGAACCGATGGGACCGTCACTTAGATGTGAGTTGGTGGGTGCTGAAGATCGCGCTTGGCCTGATGGCCGTGCTGGCCGGATTGGATAAGTACTTCAACAAGCTGGCCGACTGGGAGATGTACCTAAGCCCGTATGCGACGAAGGTGCTGCCGGTGAGCGCCGTGACGTTCATGCATATCGTTGGCGTGATTGAGATTATTGCCGGAATTATCGTGTTCAGCCGCTGGACGAAGGTCGGCGGGTACATTGTGATGGCGTGGCTGATCTGCATCGCGGTGAACCTGGTCACGACCGGGATGTTCTTCGACATCGCGGTGCGCGATCTGGAGCTTGCGGCCGCGGCTTTTGTGCTGGCGCAACTTTCAACCGCACGCGGCGAGACATTGGTTGTTCAACAGGCGTAAGGTACTTGGGCCAGGTTTGGCGCAAGATCGAGTTCACTTAAAACAAACACGGAGGAAGTATGAAGACACTCGTTTCCCTGCTGGCGCTGGGGCTGATGGCGGCACCGGCACTGGCTGCAACGCAGAGCTTTAAGGATGTTCCGGTGGTCGATGTGAACTGTTCCGGCAAGGTCGCGGACAATCCGGATGCGCACACGCGCGAGTGCGCGCTGGAGTGCAAGGACTCGGGCTTCGGCATCGTGACCAGCGATAAGAAGTTCCTGAAGTTCGACAAGGATGGCAACGCGAAGATTGTGCAGCAGCTGAACGCGTCGAAGAAGGCGGACCATCTGCGCGTGAATGTCACCGGCGATGTTCAGGGTGACATGCTGAAGGTGAATACGATTCACCTGGAATAGCTGAGGTCTCACTTCGAGCGGCGCGGCGATGTTGGGCCGTGCTGATGCGATTGGTGTATGCGAAGGCCGCCGGGAGATCGGCGGCCTTTGTGCGTGGTTTCAGGTTGAAGTGCGGGCGCGTTAGCCGCGATGGCGGTTGTGCTTGTCGCGGTAGATGCGGTGGGACTCGACGTTCTGCTGGTGGTGCAGGGTGCGGCGGTCCTGGCGGGTGAGATGGCCGTGGTCCTGGGCCCGCATGCCGCGCTCTTCGCGGTTGATGCCGCGCTCCTGATGCTCGAGTCGCGCGGTCTCGCCGGCGGTGAGCTGGCCGCTCTTGACGCCTTGCGCGACGCGGTCCTGCTGGTTTTCTTTGCGCTGGTTGATGTTGTGCGGAGCCTGCGCGAGGAGTGCGGCGGGCGTAAGGGCGAGAGCGGCAGCAAGTGCAACGTGGGTGAATTTCATGGGGCTCCTGGACGACTTTGGAGAGGTCTCTCTTCGGGACCTTTCGTCTGCGGCGGCTTGGATCGTGCTGCCGTCGCGTTCGGAGGAGTGAACCCGGGGGGGTGCGAGGATGTTTTCCGCAACTTTGCCGCGAAATTCGGGTAAGGCAAGCGATTTGAGAATGGCTTGTTCGCGAAACCCCGAGGCTAAAGCCTCGATGTCGGCTGGCGCATACCGCGGGCTGAAGAGGGTGTTGAAAAAATCGTTCGTCCCGGTTTGCATTCCCTCAGCGGCTAAAGCCGCCTCATTTTCAGTCCCTTACGGCGCGACTAAAGCCGCGCCCTTTCAAAGCGAGTCCTCTTCACTCTCTGAAGCCCGCTGCTCCTCCGATTCCCACACCTGATCCACAGCTTCTCAACAGTGGGCGAGTTGCTGGATTGCGACTGGATTGGTATTCTGATCTGGCTGCGAGGAACGGCTGGTTCGCCGGTTGTGAGTGTTGAATCCTCGGGCGGTTCCCAGAATCTAAAGATATAAGGGAACCAAGCTTCGCACCCCGGCAGAATGGGTGGCTCCGCAATCGAAGGGGCTGCTGGTAAGGGGAGACGGACGAAGCGCAGTCCAAGCGTTTGACTGGCGGCCTGGTAACGGAAGGCCGCATTCCAAACCCAAGTCACTGCATATGAGTTAGATAGGGAGCTTAGGCTCCGCGTCCGCTGTGCGGGCGTCACGTTGTTTTGACATTCTGCGCTCGTGCGAACGGGAGCTGCCGGTAAAGGCAGTACCGATCGGGTTCGTGATTGGGCAATGCGAGTGATTTATTGAAGAAAAATCACCCCATCGCTTGACACAACCATCGATCTTGGATAATCTCGAAAAGTTCGCGCAAAACGTCGCTCGCTGGTGAGCGACCCTCAAGTCCGGCAGTTGGGCGGGCAAAGTAAGAAGAGGGTCGATAAGGGCTAAGGCCGCCAGGCGGGCATAGAGACGAAAATCAGAGCGCATCAAGTTCGAGGACACAGATTCGGCTTGTCCGAATTGAGTCCTTGATCCAAAGCTGCCCGCTCAGGCGGTAGTCAGCTGAAGGATCTTTGACAACATGGTTGAACGTGCCAGTCGTGAGATGATGCCGAATTTGGCTTAGTCATTCTCACTACATTGCCTCCACTCCTTTCGAGCGAGTGGAGGTGCTTGGGACCTCAGGACCTCCGTCCTTGGGGCCAAGCAACCAAGATTAAACGAGAGTTTGATCCTGGCTCAGAATCAACGCTGGCGGCGTGCCTAACACATGCAAGTCGCACGAGAAAGTGGAGCAATCCATGAGTAAAGTGGCGCACGGGTGAGTAACACGTGAATGATCTACCTCC
>DATNEM010000041.1:0-2617 GCA_035552995.1 Acidobacteriaceae bacterium
CGTGGGAGTGCGCCTGGTGTCGTTCGCCGTGCATTGGATCCGCGCCGAGATTCACGAGTACGTGCTGCGCAATTGGCGTCTGGTGAAAGTCGCCACCACCAAATCGCAGCGCAAGCTGTTCTTCAATTTGCGCCGGATGAAAAAGAACCTGGCGTGGTTGTCCGAGGCGGAGACCGCGGCGGTGGCGCGCGACTTGGGCGTGGATGTCAGCGATGTTCGCGAAATGGAACAACGCTTGTCCGCCCGCGACATGTCCTTCGATCCGACGCCGGAGAGCGACGAGGAAGAGGCCTACTCACCGGCCATGTATCTGCCGGCGAGCAACGCCGATCCGGCCATCGAGGTCGAAAACGAAGAATGGGAGGAAGACTCCTCCGAACGCCTGGAACTCGCCCTCGAGAAACTCGACGAGCGCAGCCGCAGCATATTGCAGCGGCGTTGGATGACCGAAGACAAGGCCACGCTGCACGAACTCGCGGATGAATATGGAATCTCCGCCGAGCGCGTGCGCCAGGTCGAATCGAACGCCATCAACAAGCTCAAGGGGCTGATGGCGGCGGCCTGACGCAAGCGGTCATGCGCACCGCCGGTCAATGGCTCGAAGCCTACGGCGACAGCCACCGCAACCACACCAATAAGGTACTGCATTGGATTTGCGTGCCGGTGATCGTGTGGTGCGTGCTCGGGCTCTTGTGGCAGCTGCCGTTTCCGGGCGGCCTGCGAAGCACCTTTGCCGCCGCAAACTGGGCGGGGGTCACCGTGCTTGCGGCGCTCCTGTACTACGCGCTGCTGTCGCCGCGCCTGGCGCTGGGAGCGCTGCCGCTGCTGCTCGCCATGCTCTGGTCGATCGATGCCGTCGATCGCCGCAGCGCGGCGCCGCTGTGGTGCATCTGCGTCGCCTTGTTCGCGGCCGCATGGATCGGGCAATTCGTCGGCCACGCCATCGAGGGCAGGCGTCCGTCCTTTTTCAAGGACCTGCAATTCCTGATGATCGGACCGCTGTGGCTGCTGGCCGACCTGTATCGGCGGCTGGGAATTCGCGTCTAGCTCCGTGATCCTAGGCAGCCGACGACAGTGGCACGCTGTTCTCCCAGCGTGTCGCGCAACCGTTGCAGCACCTCGAGCCGTGCACGCGCGCTGCGCCAAGCGGCCTCGGCCTGCTCCGTGACCTCCCGCAGCACATTGCATTCGGATTGCGCCGCCCGGACCGCGGTGAGCGCCGCGAACCATCGGCGCTCCCGCAGGCTCGACGCGGGGTCTTCATATGCATCGGCGTGTTGATCTATGTCCGCGAGTGCGCTGATACCGTCGTCGTATCCCAGGCGCCATTCGAGTTCCAGGTTGTTCATCTGCATGTCGAGATCGAAGTCGAGACTGCTCATGGAGTTCCGCCTTTGGTGGAGTGACATCATCAGCTGCGATGCTGCCTCGCGAACATGACGATTAGCGGACACTCATGCGGCAATTCCGCTGCGCGCGCGCACCAGCCAACTTTGGCTCGAGGCTGTGCCCCCCCGAGAATTCCGCGACTTCGGTCCGATGGGCGGGTTCCATTTCGCTTCGGTGCCGCAAGTTTCCGCCAGGCGGCGCTGCAAATCGTGCCAGCGCGGGGTCGATGACTGGTTCATGATCGGCTCCTCACGCCGCCTGTCCGGCCGGCAGGGCCATCGGGGGCACATCGACTTGGCTGCGCCATTTCGGCCAATCGATCAGGCGCAATTGCCCGTTCATGTCCTCGACCAACGAGGTGCAGCTCTCCACCCAATCCCCGTCATTGCAGTACAGGACGCCCTCGATGTCGCGCATCTCAGCGCGATGGATATGGCCGCAAACCACCGTATCCACGCCCCGCTTGCGCGCGGCCTGAGCCACGGACTCTTCGAAGCTGCCGATATATTGTACGGCCGTTTTTGCCTTGTTCTTCAGATACGACGACAGCGACCAGTGCGGCAGATCGAATAGACGCCGCACCCGGTTGATATGCGGGTTCGCCGCCAACAGCACATCGTAGATATTGCTGCCGAGTTTCGCGAGCCAGGGGCTGCACTTCACCACGCTGTCGAACTCGTCGCCGTGCAGCACCAGCATGCGCCGGCCACCGGCCCCCGAATAAATGTATTCGCGGTGAATCTCCAGATTGCCGAAGACGGCGCCGTCGAATTCGCGGAACACCTCGTCGTGATTGCCGGGGACGAAAATCACCTGGGTGCCGCGTTTGGCTTTGCCCAGGATTGCGCGCAACACGTTGTTGTGCGATTGCGGCCAGAACATGGTCTTTTTCATGCTCCAAACGTCGATGATGTCTCCGACCAGGAACAGACAATCCATCTCGACATGATGCAGAAAATCGAGCAGCAATTCGGCACTGCAGCCCTTGAAGCCCAAGTGGATGTCCGAGATGAACACCGTACGTAATCGCAGCGGCGTCGGCGCGTGGCGGTTCATCATTTTCTCCCTCAAATGTTTCTCGACGCCTCACAGGATCGCGAATTCTTGTGACGGCGACATGACTCGAGGAAGAAGATTTGTTTACAATAAGGCACTTAGCCGTGGAACATCGCGTGGAACATAGACTACCGCGCGCCGTTGCGGTGAGAACATCGAGCGTCCAGCCAGG
>DATNEM010000042.1:0-5200 GCA_035552995.1 Acidobacteriaceae bacterium
CTGAACCAGATCAAGCAGGTGACGGATGAGATCAAGGCGGTGAGCGCCGCGGGCAAAGGCGTTTCCGCAGACGATCTTCGCGCGGCCAAGCGAATGGGCGTCTCCGACGAGCGCATTGCCGACGGCTGGGAATTGACGTCCGCGAGCGAGGTGCGTGAGCTGCGGGCGAAGCTCGGCATCAAGCCGGTCTACAAACTGGTCGACACATGCGCGGCGGAGTTCGAGAGCTATACGCCGTATCTCTACAGCTGCTACGACGAAGAGGATGAGCAGCCGCCGACCGCGCGCAGGAAGATCATCATCCTGGGCAGCGGCCCGAACCGCATCGGGCAGGGCATTGAGTTCGATTACTGCTGCTGCCACGCGGCCTTCGCGCTGCGGGAAGACGGTTACGAGACGATCATGGTCAACTGCAATCCCGAGACCGTCTCGACCGACTACGACACCAGCGACCGGCTCTACTTCGAGCCGCTGACGCTGGAGGACGTGCTCGCGGTCTATGAGCATGAGGCCTCCGGAGGAGCCGAAATCGGCATGATCGTGCAGTTCGGTGGGCAGACACCCCTGAATCTCGCCTTGCCACTGAAAGCCGCAGGCGTCCCCATCATTGGGACCTCTCCTGAGTCGATCGACCTGGCCGAAGACCGCAAGCGATTCGGCAAGCTGATTGAAGAGTTGAAAATTCCGCAGCCCGAGGGCGCGATGGCGACCAGCGTCGAGGAAGCCGTTGCCGGCGCGAACCGCGTGGGCTATCCGGTGCTCGTGCGGCCCAGCTATGTGCTGGGCGGGCGCGCCATGGTCATCGCATACGACGACGAGGCGGTGGTGCGATACATGTCGACGGCGATCGAATACTCGCAGGAGCGGCCGGTGCTGATCGACCACTTTCTCGAAAGTGCGACTGAGTGCGACGTGGATGCGCTGTGCGATGGCGCGAACGTCGTCATCGCGGGCATCATGCAGCACATTGAGGAGGCAGGCATTCACTCAGGCGACTCGTCCTGCGTGCTGCCTGCGGTCGACTTGAGCGAGGACGTGCTGCGCACCATTCGCGAGTACACACGCAAGCTCGCGATGTCGCTGAACGTCATCGGCCTGGTGAATATTCAGTTCGCGATCCAGCGCGGCAAGGTCTTCGTGATCGAGGTCAATCCGCGTGCGTCGCGCACGGTGCCGTACGTGTCGAAGGCCACAGGAATTCCGCTGGCGAAGATCGCATCGCGGCTGATGACCGGTCAGAAACTCAAGGACCTGCTGCCGGAGTATGTCGAGTCTGGCGCGGATTTGGACACGGGCGAACATTTCTTCGTGAAGTCGCCGGTTTTCCCGTGGGGCAAGTTCCAGGGCACGGATACGGTGCTCGGGCCGGAGATGAAATCCACCGGCGAGGTGATGGGCGTTGCGGACAACTTCGGCGAGGCGTTCGCGAAGGCGCAGATCGCAGCGGGACAGAAGCTGCCGGTGAAGGGCACGATCTTTATGAGCGTCAACGACTCGGACAAAGAGGCCGTCGTGTCGCTGGCGCGGACGTTCGTCGAAATGGGCTTCCACATCGTAGCGACGCACGGCACGGCCGAGGTGATCGAAGCCGCTGGCCTGCAGCCGGAGCGCGTGTACAAGGTGAAGGAAGGCCGGCCGAACGTGGTGGACCTGATCAAGGGCGACCGTATTCAGCTGATCGTGAACACGCCGCGCGGGCAGGACACCTTCTTCGACGAGAAGGCGATCCGGCGGGCGGCGGTGACGGCGCGCATCCCGACGATCACGACGCTGGCTGCGGCGCGGGCGGCAGCCGAGGGCATCGCCTCGCTGCAGAAGGGCCGCATGACGGTCTACGCACTGCAGGAGTTGCATGCATCACGCGAGGCTGCGCTGGCGTAGGGTTGCATCAACTTCCCACATCTCAGAAATCGAGATGTGGGGCACCCAGATTTGTGGCTCAGTTGCGCAGCGGGTGCATCAGGGCTTCGAGGGCAGCGCGCTGTTCGCCGGTGGGCGGAAGAAGCGGCAGGCGAGGCAGGCCGGCGGCGTAGCCATTCAGGTCGCAGGCGTACTTGAGGCCGCCGGGGCCGAGGGATTCGGCGAGGGCGGCGGCTTCGCGGATGCGGGCCTGCTTCTCTTCAGCAAGCGCGGCGTCGCCATCCTTCCACGCAGCGTAGATCTCGTAGCAGGCCTGCGGCGCGGCGGTAGCGAAGGCTGGCGCAATGCCGGTAGCACCGTCGTCGAGTGCGTCGAGCAGAGAACCTGAGTTGCCGCTGAGGATCTGGAAGCCGATGCATTTGGTGCGAGTGCGCAGAACGGGCGCGAGGGCAAGGGGCCCGGCGATAGCGGTTGCAGAGCCGGTGAGCGATTGCGCGGAGACGAGAGCTGGCGTAGGTGCCGATTCTGCAGCGAGCATGCGCGCGGTGACGGCGGCGAAGGTGGAGGTGACGGTGACTTCGCGGCGGATGGAGGCGGTCTGTTGGATGAGCCTGTTGGTCCCAAAGCGGTGCATAGAGGGCGTTGCGCCCAGACTATTGAGGCAACCGGCGACGTTCGAGTGAGCGGCGATGATGGGAAAAACATCGTCCAGAGATGAGCGCACGTTCGTTCTGGCGAGCACGATGGGCAACAGCGAACGATCTGCGATTGTCTGGAAAAAGGTGAGCAACTCGTCGTAGCGTTGCTTTGATCGGCCAGTGAGGGTGGTGGGTGCGGCAATGAGGATGGCGTCGTAGCGCTGTTCGGCAGCGAAGTCGGCGAGGGCGAGGACCGAACGGACGCTGTCGCGGGCGATGCCGGCGAGAAGGACCTTCTCCGGCGCGGCGGCTTCGGCTGCGGTGCGGAGGACGTCGCGGGTCTCGTCGTCAGAGAGAAGCGTGGGTTCGCCGGATCGACCAAGCACGATGAGGCCGGCGGCGAGCGTCTTGGAGTAGCGCGCGACGTTGCGCTCCAGCTTGTCCAGCGCAACGCTGCCGTCCGCCTGGAACGGCGTGGTGATCGGGATATGCAGGCCTTCTAGGAGCACGTTGTACGTTCTCCGTTGCTCGTTGTCCGTTCAAGTATGCGAACGCTCGCCATTGCGCTAACCACGAGGTTCACCTCCGACCGGCAGTGGTTCGTTGCCTGATCCGGGCGCGACGGAGGCGGGATAGTAGACGGGCCAGCGGCGTGAGGCGGCGAGTTCGAGCAGCGCAGGCGTTGGATTCACCGGGAACGACCCCCCTGGTCGCGCGATCTCAAGCATGGCGGCGTCGTGAATGGAGTTGCCGAAGACGGCGTGCGGCGCCGTGACGCCAATGCGAGCGAGCGAGGCGGCCTTGCCTTCGTCGGTGGGGACATCGATCAGGCGGTCGGTAACAATGCCGTTTTCGACTGCAACGCGAGCCGCCAGGACGCGGTCGGCTGGAATGTCGAAGCGGCGAACGCCTTCCTCGATGACCCAGTCGTTGGTGGAGCTGACGGCCCAGAGTTCGACTCCGCCGGATTGCATCTCTGCGATGAGGGCGCGGAGTTCGGGGAAGATGCGGGACTCAATCTCGGTGGCGAAGAATTTTTGGGCAGCGGCGCGCATGGCGGCTTCGGTGAGGCCGCGATAGACCTGGACCATCTGGCCGCAGATGTCGTACTCGTTCACCTTGCCCGCAAGGTAACCCTGGTACCGTTCGTCGAGCCAGCCAACAGCCGCGGGTGAGAGCAGACCTTTGGCAATCGTCCAGCGCATGAAGCCGGACCCCGCATCGCCGGACCAGAGGGTGCCGTCGCAGTCGAAGACGGCGATAGGGCGGCCAACGCCTTCGACGGCGGCGAGGGCTGCGGCGTGGAACTCGGCCGTGGTGAGAGTGGCTGGTCCGGCGATGGTTTGTGTCTCCGGCATGTGTACCCCCTCCCCCCCTAAAAATGCAAGTTCTAGAAAATAAAAGGTTAAGCGCATTTGATCCAGAAAACAAAGGAGTTAGCTGATCCGGCGCATTATCGGTTGCCCTTTTCTCCGTGTATTACTCGCCCACATAAGTATCCAAGATGAACTTTTCAAGGGGTTTAGCCTCTGGAGCTTGCGGTTTATTCCGAAGGCATTCCCAGCCCCTGCGATTGAACCCTTTCTTCTATTGTACCGGTTTAGGTGCGTGAGTTTTGGCGTGGAAGTGGCCTGCTGGCAGAGAGTTGCGAGATAGATGTTGACACCGAGTGGACGGGCGTTTGGCGTGACCGCCTTCGAGGGAGACGAGGCGGGAGGCGGTAGCAAAAGCGAGATTCCGGAGCTGACAGCTTAGAGCTGTAAGCTGACAGCTTGGATTCGGGCGCACACGCCCAATTTTAAACGAAGAAGCAGGTTCTTCCCCTTGCGGCACGTGCTGACTCACTCGCCTTCGCTCAGGATGACAAGCGCTTCGAACTAGTTTTCGGAGGGGTGGTCGATGGAGTCGATGACGATGACTTCGACAGGGCCTTTGGTGGAGACGAGTTTGAGGCCGAGGGTTTCTTCGAGCGCGGTGGTGAGGGCGGGCAGGTCTGAGGTGGACGTGTTGGCGTCGGCGTCCGCGGCGGTGGACTGGGGCGCTGACCACTTGAAGCCGACGAGATCGAAGTTGCCAGTGAAGCCAGTCTGGTCGACGATGGGACGGTTGCCCGTGTCCGCGAGGCTGATAAAGCCGGGGGTTTGATTGATGAGAGGTCCAATCAGGCTGGCGAATTGAGCGATGGAGATTGCGGTGGCCCTGAGCTCCATGGCGCCGCCAGCACCCATCCGGATGGAGAGAGCTGCCGCACGGGGAGAGGACGTGCCAGGGGATTGCGCATCGGCTGGCGGCACAGGAGCAGGATCGGCGACGGCTTTGATCTTGAGGCCGCCTTTTGCGGGCACGAGCGCGTAGACGGGCATCTCCCGGACTTCAAAGTGGACCTTGAGATGGAAGCGCTCTGCGAGAAGAGACTGCCGCATGGCGTGGTCATGCTGGATGCGGTCAGTGGTATTCATCTTCTGCATGGCGACTTCGAGGTCAGCGGGGGCTTTGCCATCGATCACGTATCGGTCTTTGTCGATCCAGTCGGGTCCGCCAATGACCTGTACCGGGGTGAGCAGGCCCGCGCCGGGTGCGTAGGCGGTGCGGATATAGGCCCGGGCAGTTGTGCCGGGAGTGATTCGACGCCCACCATTGGGCAGGATTACGCCGGCGGTGTCGGCGGGCTTGATGGTGGCGACGTCGTAGGATGGCAGGGG
>DATNEM010000043.1:0-7033 GCA_035552995.1 Acidobacteriaceae bacterium
CAGGTGCTCATCGACCAGAACGCAGCCCTTCTTGTCCGTCGGCACGCCGATCATCTTGCCCAAGGGGGACGCCTGCACGCCCGCGGCCCACAGCGTGACGACCGCATCCATCCGTTGCTCCGCGCCATCCTTGCCGCGCACTATCACATAGCCCGGCTGGATGTCCGTCACCACAGAACTGGTGCGAATCTCCACGCCGAGCTTCTCGAGCTGTTTGCGCGCGCTCGCCTGGAGATCCTCCGGATACATCGCCAGAATGTGCGGCGAGCCTTCGAGGATCGTCACCTTGGCCTTACGCGTATCGATGTAACGAAAGTTGTTACGCATATACAGCCGCGCGATGTCGGAGATAGCGCCCGCAAGCTCCACGCCCGTCGGGCCGCCGCCCACAATCACAAACTGCAGCGGCGGATGCGTGCCATGCTCCATCATGTGCCGCTCCGCCAGTTCAAACGCCAGCAGCACGCGGCGGCGAATCTCCGTCGCATCTTCGACAGTCTTCAACCCCGGCGCCAGCTTTGACCACCCGTCCTGCCCGAAGTACGAATGCGTCGATCCGGTCGCGAGGACCATGTAGTCGTACTCCAGCACTGAGCCGGATTTGAGCTGGATTGTGCGCGCGTTGAGGTCGAAGCCCAAGGCCTCATCCATCAGCACCTCGATATTGGGGTGCGTCTTCAGAATCGATCGGATCGGCTGCGCGATGTCCGCGGGCGAAAGCACCGCAAGCGCCACCTGATACAGCAGCGGCTGAAAGGTGTGGTAGTTCTTGCGGTCCACGAGGGTTACGTCCACCGGCAGCTTCGCCAGCTCCTGCGCCGCATTGATGCCGGCGAACCCGCCACCGATGACTACCACGCGCCGTCGTACTCTCGCTTGCGTCGCAACCGCCGTGCTCTCCGGCTTCTCCGCAACCGCACTGGCCGCATCGCCCATAGCCGCCTCCCCGCCGTCATCTCATAGATTTCTGATGCCGGGTCGATGATGCCGTTGCAACTCTCTCGCACAAGGTGCACGATATTCGCCCCGATTGACACCGCCGTTCATGAACAGCTCTCCAACGACATGATCGTCCTTTTCTGAAGCAGGCAACGGTTAACCCACCGGCGGCGATCAGACACACGCACTTTCGAACCTCGCATCATTCAGTTCCACCTCACGATTCTCCACTGACCCCTTACAACTTTCGTGTCAGGCCGTGGGACGTTCTCGCTTCGGAGCGTCCATTTTTCTTGCACCAGCAGGTTCTCGTTTGCCGATTACATCGGAACTCTGCATCTTTCCATTGCCTGCCTCCGTCTTTAGCCCAGATACGTGTTTCGGGTACGGATTCGCGCGCCAAAAAAAATGTTCGTGTTGGCAGAACTATTTTTGGCGCCGCGTGTTTGCCAAGTGAATCGCACTAAACCTTGGGCGCCGTTTGCTCAGAGTTGTCACGCGCCGCTTCCGGCAGCAGCTAAAGCGGCCTTTCCTGCCCCAGAAAGGCTTTTATGAAGCGCATTGCCTCCATCCTTCTCACTATTGTCATGGCCATGTGCCTCATGGTCGCCAGCGAACGTCGCGCCTGGGGCTATGTCGATCCTGGTTCAGGCCTCATCGCAATTCAGGCGATCGCCTCGGTGGTCGCCGCCTGGGCTTACATGGTCCGCCGCCGTATTCGCGCCTTTTTCACTCGGAAGAAGGAGGAGTCACCCGTCGTCCTGCCCATTCCCCGGCCTGACGATTCCCGCGAACCGGCATGACCGCGGCCACCTTTCGGGATCCCGCCGGCTCGCTCCGCTTTGAAGGCGGTCAGGTGCTGCGCACCGTTCATCTTTCCGCGCGCGCCGAGACTCTCACCTTTCTCAACTCTCCCTTCTGCCGCTCCGCACAGGAACGCGGCGACCTGATCGCTGCTGAAGCAGACGACGCACCGTCCGGCCTCCTCCTGCATCACCCGCGGATTCCCTTCCCCAGCTATCCATGGGAGTGGACGCCCGCGCAGTGGCTCGCCGCCGCCGAGCTCACGCTCGATCTTTGCGACCAGGCCCTTGACTCCGGCCTCATCCTCAAAGACGCAACGCCGCTCAACGTCCTCTTTCACGGCGCTCGTCCGGTCTTCGTCGACATCCTCTCCTTTGAGCCGCGCGACCCAGCCTCCTCGCTCTGGCTCGCCTACGGACAGTTCGTCCGAACCTTCCTGCTGCCCCTCGTGATGCGTCGCCAGCTTCGCTGGCCGCTCTCGCTCTCGCTCTTCCACCGAGACGGCTACGAACCCGCCGACTGCTATGCCGCTCTCAGCTTGCGTCAGCGCCTGTCGCGCAGTGCTCTCTGGCCCATCACGCTGCCCACGCTGCTCGATCGCCGCAATCCGGCTGAGACCACCCCCGTAAAGCCCACCCCGCGCGCACACCATCCCGATGTCGCCGCGAGCGTCCTCCGCCGCACCCTCCACGATCTCCGCGGCCGCACTCGCCGCGCCGCCGGCGCGAATTCCTCCTCCAACTGGAGCGTCTACACCGGCACGCTCACCCACTACACGGGCGAGCAGAGCCAGGCCAAACTCGATTGGGTGCAACGCACCTTGCAGTCCATCGCGCCTTCGCAGGTCCTCGACATCGGCGCCAATACCGGCGACTTCAGCGTGCTCGCCACGCAGTGTGGCGCCGACGTCGTCGCCCTTGAGCGCGATGGCGCCTCCGCCGATCGCATCTTCCGCACCGCGCGCCAGCGCGCTCTGCCGATCACAACTATCTGTGCCGACATCGCGCGCCCTACCCCGGCCGCCGGCTGGAAGAACGCCGAATCACTCGCACTGCTTCCCCGTCTTGAGGACCAGTTCGATCTCGTCCTCATGCTCGCCGTCATTCACCACCTCATCCTGATGGAGCAGATTCCTCTGCGAGCGATCCTTGTGCTCTGCTCCCGGCTCACGCGCCGCCACCTCATCATCGAGTGGGTGCCCGTCGAAGATCCCATGTACCAGTCCCTCATGCGCGGCCGCGATACGCTCTACGGCTCGCTCTCGGAGAGCGATCTGCTTGCCGCCTGCGCCGGCCACTTCGCCGTGCGCGATCGCCATGCGCTTTCCAATGGCCGTATTCTCTTCCTGCTGGAGAAGGCCTGATGCTCCAGGCTGATGTTTTTTGGAAGCGCATCGCTCCAGCCATGCCGTAAGCTGCTCTTTGATTGCGAGGGGCTTTAGCCCCTGAGGTCGGAAAGAACGGATGCTCAAGCGAATCTGTCAGTGCCTCGGCATCGCCTCGCTTATCCTCGTCATCAACTACGGCGACCTGCTCGGCGGCGGCGGCGATGTGCGCATGCACACGCCCTTTCCCATCGCCTCCATCTGTTACGCGGAGATCGTCGACATCCTCCTCGTTGCACTGCTGCTCTTCGTCATCCTCAGCATCGCAGCGCGTACGCGCTTCTACCCATGGGTGCGACTCGTTCTCGCTATCGTCATCCCACCGTATCTGATCCAGCGCACGCAATCGCTCTTCCCCTTCGACCTGATCGAAGGCATCGTCTTCATTCTGCTCGTGGTCTGGGCCGCCATCCTGCTGCTGCTCTTCATGCGGTTTCCGCGGTGGTATCGCCAGCTCATGCGCGCCGCCAGCTCTCTCGCAGCGGCACTCGTGATCTTTGCCTGCTGCACGGTGGCGCAGCTTATCTGGGTCGCCCGCTGGAAGCCCGCTCCCAACCAGATCACCGCTGCGTGGTCGCAGCTGCCGCAGCCGCCACGCAATCATCCGCGCATCGTCTGGATCGTCTTCGACGAGCTCTCCTACGACCAGCTCTTCGAACACCGCGCCGATGACGTGAACCTTCCGAACTTCGATGCCCTGCGCGCGCAAAGCACCCTCTTCACGCATACCCAGCCTGTCGGCTATCACACTGTCGAGATCATCCCTTCGCTGCTTACCGGTCGGGTCGTCAACGGCATCCGCTACAACTTCCACAATCGCCTGTGGGTCCACCACGCGAATGAATCCGGTTGGGCGCCCGTCCAAGGATCCGACACACTCTTCGCGGATGCAGAACGCGCCGGCTGGCGCACCGCCGCCGTCGGCTGGTACAACCCCTACTGCGGCATCTACGGCGACGCCCTCGAGAGTTGCTACTGGACCAATCAGGATATGTTCGACGGCCTGATGGCGCAGAACACGCCCTTCTGGACCAACGTGCGCGTGCCGCTTCAGCAGGTGGTGCGCGAGATGAAGTCGCCCGCGCGCGCCGACCGCGATCTCTGCACCTTTGACGTCCGCCACCGTTACAACACCGAAATCGACCTCCAGCAGCACGCCTACCGTGTCCTCAACACCGACCAGGCCGACTTCGTCTTCCTCCACCTCGCCGTCCCCCACAGCCCAAACATCTGGAGCCGCATCCACGAGCAATACACGCAGTATTGCAACAGCTCCTACCTCGATAATCTCGGCCTCGCCGATCACATCCTCGGCCGCATCCTTTCTATCCTGCAATCCTCGCCGCGCTGGGCAGACACCACCCTCATCGTGCAGGGCGACCACGGATGGCGCATCGATGCCTGGGACTGGCTGCCCGCCTGGACTCAGGAAGACGATGAGGCCGCGCGCGGTGGCTTCGATCCACGCCCTGCCCTGCTCATCCACCAACCCGGCCAGCAGCAGCCGCAAACGGTCCCTCAGCCCTGGCCCATCCTGCAGGTGCACTCGGTGGTCGAACAGACTCTCCACTCGCAGCCGCCGAAATACTGACCGGGCTCCGCGCTCTCATTGTGCGTTCCATTCAGGCGCTCCCCCTCGCATGAGTGGCGGATTAGATCGAAGGAAATGCGAATCTCCATCTATCATGGAACACAGCCCTCGTGTCCTCATCTCCTCCCATCGCGCAGAGAGTCGCCCGCACCGTCAGCACCGAAGATACGGCACATGATGACATGGCCCTAGCTGCCGCCCGCCGCCTCCCCACCCTGCATGAGTTCTTCGCGCCCGGCGGCGTACTCTCGCGCTCCTCGCTCGCCTTTGAGCACCGCAAAGGCCAGTATGAGATGGCCCGCGCCATCGAGCAGGCCTTCGCCGACAAGCGCCATCTGATTGTCGAGGCCGGCACCGGCACCGGCAAGACCCTCGCCTACCTGCTGCCCGCACTCCGCCTGGCACGCGAGCGCAAGCAACGCATCATCATCTCCACCGGCACTAAGAACCTCCAGGAACAGCTCTTCTTCAAGGACGTTCCCTTCCTGGAATCGGTGCTCGGCCCGTTGAAGGTCACCTACATGAAGGGCCGCGCCAACTACATCTGCAAGCACAAGCTCTACGCGCTGCGCGACACGCCCATCCTGAATGGCCTCGATGAGATCAACCACTTCAACGCCATCGCTGCCTGGGAGAAGACCACCCTCAGCGGCGACCGCGCCGAAGTCTCCGGCCTGCCGGAATCCTCCGCCCTCTGGCCCAAGCTCGACGCGCGCGGCGAGGCCTGCCTCGGCCAAAGCTGCCCGGACTTCGAGAACTGCTTCATCACCCAGATGCGCCGCAAGGCCCTTGAGTCCGAGATCATCATCGTCAACCACCACCTCTTCTTCGCGGACATGGCCGTGCGCCTGCAGGCCGGAAGCTCCGCCGATGCCGGCGTGCTACCCACCGCCGCCGCCGTCATCTTCGACGAAGCGCACGAGCTCGAAGAGACCGCCGGCAACTACTTCGGCGTCGCGCTGAGTTTGAACAGATTTGACGAGCTCGCCCGCGACGTCGAGACCATGCTGCGCGCCAAGCACGCCTCCACGCCCGGCATCGAGTCTGCGTGCACCACGCTGCGTGAACGCGCACGCCTGTTCTTCAGCGCGCTGCCCGCAGGCGCCGACCTCATCGGCCGCATGAACTTCGATACCCGCGAAGAGTTCCTTGAAGAGCAGGGCGACACCTACACCGGCGCGCGCAACGCCCTCACCCGCCTCGACGCTGAGCTCGAACGCATTAAGGATGTCGA
Source organism: Acidobacteriaceae bacterium (assembly GCA_035552995.1). Lineage (GTDB taxonomy): Bacteria > Acidobacteriota > Terriglobia > Terriglobales > Acidobacteriaceae > Edaphobacter. The sequence goes on from DATNEM010000043.1 coordinate 5,953, forward strand.
CGAGGTCCCCGGCCTGCGCAAGCGCACGGCCGACATTAGCACCCACCTAAAATTCCTGCTGGAATCGCGCGACCCCAATACCGTCTTCTGGATTGAGCGCCGCGCCACGCAAGGCATTCGCTCGCTCGCACAGAAAGGCCGCGGCTCATCCGCCCTGCCCGCACACCACGTCTCGCTGCAAGCCACACCCATCGATGTCTCCCAGCTCCTCGCCGGAGCGCTCTTTGAGCAGTACAGCTCCGTGATTCTCACTTCGGCCACGCTCACGGTCGCCGCCGGCCCAAACTCTTCCGGCTTCGAGCATGTCTCCCGCCGCCTCGGCCTAACTCTGGCACGTGAGCTTGTCGTTCCCTCGCACTTCAACTACCCCAAACAGGCCCTGCTCTACCTGCCGCCCAACATGCCTGACCCGCGCGATGCGGACTTCTTCCCCCAGGCCGCGGAGCGCACGCGCCGCCTGCTCGAGATCACACGCGGCCGCGCCTTCTGCCTCTTCACCAGCTACGCGCAGATGCGCGCCATGCACGACCGCATCGCGCAAGAGCTGCCCTTCCCGCTGCTGCTCCAGGGCGCCGCGCCGCGCAACCTGCTGCTCGAAGAGTTCCGCGACACGCCCAACGCCATCCTCTTCGGCACCTCCAGCTTCTGGCAGGGTGTCGACGTGCAGGGCGAGCAGCTCAGTTGCGTCATCATCGACCGCCTGCCCTTCGCCGTCCCGTCGGACCCCGTCGTCAAGGCGCGCATGGACGCCATCGCCAGCTCCGGCGGCAACGCCTTCTTCGACTACCAGGTGCCCTCGGCCGTCATCACGCTCAAACAGGGCTTCGGCCGCCTCGTCCGCTCACTCCAGGACCGCGGCGTACTCATGCTGCTCGACCCGCGCATCCAGCGCCAGCGCTACGGCCGCATCTTCCTCGACTCGCTCCCGCCCTACCGCCAAACCCACTCCATCGAAGACGTGGAGAAGTTCTTCGCTACCGAATCTGCACGCACTGGATCAGCTTGATCCCTTGTAGGCCTGCTCACATCGTTGTCCATAGCATTGCAAGACGCCTTGAAACAAGGCTCTGGCGCTGTCCGT
>DATNEM010000044.1:0-3901 GCA_035552995.1 Acidobacteriaceae bacterium
GTAGTCGATACCCAGGCCGCCGCCCGCATCGACGTAGCGAACGTTGTGGCCGTCTTTGCGCAACTCGCCAACCAGCGCAGCAACCCTCGAAAGCGCCGCGGCGAAAGGCTCAACCGATCGGATCTGCGAGCCGATGTGTACGCTCACGCCGGCGGCATCCAGCCATTTCAAGCGTGCGGCCTTCTTGTAGATCGCTCGCGCCTTGCCGATCTCAATCCCGAACTTGTGTTCTCGCAGCCCGGTGGAGATGTAGGGATGCGTTTCAGCAAAGACATCGGGATTCACGCGCAGTGCAAACCGCGCACGAATCTGAAGCTTCTCGGCCCGCGCGGCGAGCAAGTCCAGTTCCGCTTCGCTTTCCACGTTGAAGAGCAGGATCCCGGCCTTGAGCGCGGCATCGATCTCCCACTGCTGCTTTCCAACGCCAGAGAAGACGACGCGCTTCAGCGCAGACTTGTCGGCTCGGCGCACACGCTCGAGTTCGCCGCCGGAGACGATGTCGAAGCCCGCGCCAAGTTTGGCCAGCATACGCAGGATTGCGAGCGCGGAGTTGGCCTTGACGGCATAGCAAAGCGTGAAAGGGTGAGGCTTATCGCCACAAGTGAATGCGGATTGAAACAGCTCGAAGCGCTCACGAATGTGTGCAGCGGAGTAAACGTACAGCGGCGTGCCGTAGGTATCCGCCAATGCATCCACCGGTACGCTGTCGCAGCAGAGAGTGCGGTGCAGGTAACGAAAGGGACGGGCGGCTGCAGGAACAGTTTTCTGTCCGTCGCGGCGCGTAGTTCTTGCCGTACGAGCGCTCAAACAGCCGGTCCAGCGCTGCCGGGAGGATAGGTCGGTTCAGGCAGAGCGTAAGGCGCTTCCGGGATGATGATCCACGCGGCCAGGTAAGCGAACAGGCCGACGCCGGTAAAGACAATCATCAGCGCGGTGATCACACGGACCAGCGAAAGGTCCCAACCGTAGTGCTGCGCGAAGCCCGAGCAGACGCCGCCGATCACACGCGGATAGCGGAGGCGGACCAACTGGCCCGGGAACGGCGCGCGACCAACGACCACAGGTTGCATAACTGCGCCGCACACGGGGCAAAACCGCGCCCCCGCATCGATTTCTTTTCCGCAATGAGTGCAATACATCGGAGCGCCTCCGGAAGCCTTAATTCTGCCACATCATTTGCGGTATACGCAGGAAAGTGCGAACCGGTTCCCTGCCGATCTCCGGAAGGCTACTTCCCGGCATAGGGCGTTTTCAGCAGTTTTCGTGCAGTGTCTGCCTGGGATTGATCGCCGGTGCTCGCCGAGGCAAGGTCGTAATACTGGATAGCCCGGTTGCGCTCATGGAGCAGGTCGAACATCTCGCCGGCATTCAGCTCCGCGCGCTTGCGCAGCCAGTCGGACGAATCGGGCTGCTGGCCCGCGCGCACGTAATCGTCCGCCGCGGCTTCCACCTGATTCTGGCCGCGCTCCGTGTCCGCCAAGCCAAAGTAGGCCAGCTGCAGCTTGGGATCGATGAAGTAGTGCGGCCGTGCGGCATCGGCGAGAACCTCCTTGTACCGCGTAATCGCGGCCAGGCCGCCTCCCTCGTCCTTGGTCAGGTTGGCCTCCTCCAGACGGAAGAGATAGTTGTGCGGGTACTCTGTCGCGAGGCCATGCTGAACCGCTAGCGCCTCAGGGTAACGCCCGTCGTGACGCAGGAAGAGCGACTCGACCGTGCGCGACTCGACCGAAGTGATCGTGCCATGCGCTGCGGCCTCGCGCAGCAGCTGTAACCCCTTTTCCTTATTCCCCCCGACTCCAACGATGCCGACCATGATGCGGACAAATCGCGGAAGGCTCGCAACAGCAAACTGCTGGATGCCGATGGCCATCTTGGCGTCCACGTAGTCGGGATCGATCTTGAGCACCTGCTCGGAGTCGCCGCGCGAGGCATAGCCCTGACGCGCGGCAGAGACAAAGCTGTGGTCGACCAGCGTGATAAACGCAGCGTGGATTCCCCGCAGATATCCGCGTGCAAAATAGGCGTCTTTGTCGTCGGGGTTGGCCTTAATGCGGTCGTCGGCGAGCTTTATGCCGGTATCTGTCAGCGACTCGATGCGCTGCCGTGTCGCAGGCGCAACCCGCACGTCGCGCTTGGAGGTGAGGAATGAATCGTGCGCGTAGTAGGTGGTATCAAGCAGATCCTGGTGGTAGAGCTCGCGAAACACGGTGGCCATTTGGAGGTAGCCATAGGCCATGGGGTCCTGGGGATGTGCCTTGAGCACCTTCTCGAAGTACTCGATTGCGCCGTCGTAGTCCAGGATGTAGAAACGGCCGTAGCCCTCGCGAACCAGGGGATCGAGGTTCAGTGGGTCGGTATGTAGGGGGAGAGCGACAGGAGCGCTCGCTTGGCGAGGAACAGAAACTTTACCGTAGGCAAGCGTCGCAACCAAGACGCATACAATTGCGGCTAAATGTGGTTGGTAGCGAACACGACACAACAGCGACTGCCCAAGGTTCGTCGTTCGTCTCTCGGCTAACCACCGCGGCACCTGCGAGCCACCCCTGTTCATTGGACGGTAGGCGCAACCGGCCCACTTGTCCGTCCCGCATTTATCTTCCCACAGGGTTAGCGGGGCGCGGAAACATGTGCCGAGGCACTCAGCTTGGAGGAGCCCGACGGCAGAACGGAACGGCGCGGGCGGAAGAAACGACGCTCGCAGAGATTGCAACGCAGGGCGATCATTCCCAGCAAACGTGGAAAAAAGTCGAATCGCCGACGGTGCGAGCGATGGAAGTTGGATTCATTGCACCTGGGGCAGACAATCATTGGAACCTCCTCAGAGCCACAGATCGCTCTTCGGTGAGCAGTCATTGCAATCAGAGCCGCAGGCCCAAGGAACAAAGGGCATTTTTTGGCTAGAACCCCTAAATCAAGATAGAAGGGGATACCAGTCTGATGCCCCTGGGCTGCCTCGCAGTTGCATCCGCGCGATAATGTCAGGAAATCCTCGAGCGCCAGAAGGCCGGCGTCGCCTCATCCACACATTTGCCAGTTTCCGGGGAACCCGTTACCGATGACACGGTTTGAGCTGCTTCAGTTACTGATCGCACAGGCTCGCGCCAATGGTTTCGAGTTTCGCAAGTGGTACATTCGGCGGCTCGGCCTTCCCTGGCAAACGACGCGCCAGGCGGTAGAAAGCTTGTCCGTGGAGCGCCGTTATTATGCCCTCCTCTTCTCTCACGAATTCGCCTCCAATTTCTGGAAGGCAGGTGAGCGGATCACCTTCCAGGTACCCACCCAAAGCTTCACCCGTCGCAAGAAGGATGGAACCATAGGTACTGTAATCCGCAAGGGTTACACCCGCCGAAGCACTCGCGATGACGCTTGGCGTTACCACCTGAAAGAACTGGCAGTCGCCGAAGAGCCGTTGCGCTACATGCGGAGATATCTCCGGGTCGATGAGGAACTCATACTGGAAGACGATGAACTGGACTCAGTCATCGCAGCCGACGGAACGCCGCCACCTCCACCGGCGCCGCAGCAGGGACCTCCGGCCTCAGGAATCGCCATTGTCCGGCCACAGAAGCTGACCTGAGCGGCAAATGGCTGTAACGAGGTATGAAAGGCCTTACTTCGTCAGACGGGCGATCGCCCTGTTGGAGTCCTTCTTCTGCTTGTCCGTCGGATCGAGTTTCAGGCAGGCGTTGTACTCGGCAATCGCCTCTTCCTTCTTTCCAAGCTTTGCTGCCAGTTCGGCCAAGGCGAAATGCGCCTCGGGATCATCGGGAGCGGTCTGTACAGCGTCCTGTGTACGCAAATAGGCGCCTTTCAGATCGCCGCTGCCCAGATAGAACTTTGCGACGTCCAGATCTTCGGCCTCACGTTCATCCGCGGTCTGCGTTTTGACCTTCGGCGCAGC
>DATNEM010000045.1:0-2806 GCA_035552995.1 Acidobacteriaceae bacterium
CGCAGCAGTTCGCGTGTGCCATCCACGTTGGCCACGTACATCGCCTTCGGATCGCGTACCCAGAGACGATAGTCCGCCGCAACATGCACGAGCGCGTCGCAGCCTCGCACCGCGCCACGTAGTTTCTCAGGCTCTCGCAGATCGCCGACGACGACCTCTGCCGCAAGTCCCTCAATCGCTTTCTGCGAGTTGGTCGACCGTGTCAGCAGCCGCAAGTCCGCGCCCGCGTCCGCATACACGCGGGCTACATGACTGCCGACAAACCCCGTCGCTCCGGTCAGAAAAACTCGCATCGCGCTCTCAAATGCTCAAACAAAATGCGGGCGCGCGGCCCGCATCCGTTTCAATTCTAGCCGGTTGGCTAATCCAGCTTCTCCGGCTCAATCTGGATGTTCTTTTCGCCCGCGGCCTTCTTCTCCCAGTACTTCTTCACCCACGCCTCGAAGGTCTTGCCCGCGGCAGTGTCGCGTCCGGTGAAGGCCAGTGCTGCGATCTCCGAGTATGCGATCTTCACCTTGCCCGGCTCATTCGCAGGGATGAGGCGGACGTAGGAGTCAGCCAGCGTTGTACCGTTTTTGCGATCGAAGAGATACCCCTGCACTGTGCTGCCGTCCTTGCGCGTAATAGTGATGTCGCCGCGATAGTCGAAGGCCTTTTCGAGAGCCTCGCGCACCTCGGCGTCGCTGGCCATCGCAGGCACCCAGCCTTCCAGCTGTTCGCGCTCGCGTCCGGCTGCGACTTCAATCTCATCGGGCGCCGCGTGCGCAAGCTGGTCGAGCTTGGCGGCTTCCTGTGTCTGCGTGCTCATCGTTAGTCCCCTGTAACTTCCTGCAATGCTGAACCACTCTCAGCCTGCGCCGCCGCAATCTGCACCAGCGGAGTCGCATGCACCGGCTTCCACTCATTCAGCAGCTTCATCGCGCCATCGTCCGTATAGCTGTCGAAAAAGATCGCCTTCGCCGTTTCCAGCAGCCCCTTGAGCGAGCCGAAGGTGTAATTCACGCCGCTGGCCTCATAGCCGGAATGCACCATGCAATTCGCACAGCGGGGATTGCCGCTTTCGGTGCCGTAGTTCTGCCACTCCACGGTCTCCATCAATTCCTGGAAGGTGTCGGCGTAGCCGTCCTGTAGCAGGTAGCAAGGCTTCTGCCAGCCGAAGATGGAGAATGTCGGCATGCCCCACGGCGTGCAGGTAAGATGCTTCTTGCCCATCAGAAACTCCATAAAGATGGGCGAGGCGTTGAAGCGCCATGTCTTCTTGCGGTTCGAGAGGATCGCGCGGAAGAGCTTCTTGGACCGCGCGCGGCCAAGGAAATGCTTCTGGTCGGGCGCCTTGTCGTAGGTGTAGCCTGGCGAGACCATCATGCTCTCCACGCCAACGGTCATCAGCTCATCGAAGTGCGCGCGCACACTGTTCGGATCGGCGCCGTCGAAGAGCGTGGTGTTCGTCGTTACGCGGAAGCCGGCAGCCACCGCGGCGCGTACGCCTTCCATCGCGATGTCATGCCCGCCCTCGCGACAGACGGAAAAGTCGTGGTGCTCCTTCTGCCCATCCACGTGGACGGAGAAGGAGAGGTACTTGCTCGGCTTGAAGAGGTGCAGCTTTTCCTTCAGCAGCAGCGCGTTGGTGCACATGTAGACGTACTTTTTGCGCTCGACTAGGCCGGCCACGATCTCGGGCATGCGGGGATGCAGCAGCGGCTCCCCACCTGGAATCGCAACCATCGGCGTGCCGCATTCCTCGACCGCGCGGAAGCACTCCTCCGGCGTCAGCTCCGCCTTCAGGATGTGGGCGGGGTACTGGATCTTGCCGCAGCCTGCGCACGCCAGGTTGCAGCGGAAGAGCGGCTCCAGCATCAGCACCAGCGGATAGCGCTTGCGCCCTTTCATCCGCTGCTTCAGCACGTACGTTGCGACGGTCCATGCCTGTGAGACAGGTACTGCCATGATGTCTTTCTCCTCAAACCTTCAAAATGCCGTGCTACGCGCCAAACTGTCGCAGGTGGTGATCCAAATGCTTGTACATCAACTCCGCCCACTGCTCCGCCGTCAGCGACCCAAAGAACGCATGCGGGTGGTTCGTGCAAGCCGCCGCGCCACCTTTGGAAAACCGTTCGATCAACCCCGCGAGGCGGACCTTCTCTGCTTCCAGATCGCGATTGTCATTCACAATCAGGCTTGGAGCGGTCGGAGAATTCTTCCGCATCGGCTGGTCGTTACCGAGCGCCAGCTTTTTGACGACGGGCCCCAAAAGCCGTCCAATCATCACGCGCGGCGGCTTGTGGTCACCCAAGGCCATCTCCATACCGAGCGAACAATGGGCAACCATCTGGGCAGCACTCATCGTGCCCCATTCCCGTTTGCTGTCCGGCGTCAGGCTTCCCAACCGGCTCTCCACTTCCTCCACTATCGCAGTGTCAAACAAATTCTTCACGCGATCGCGCCTTCCTTCTCCATCGCCTTCTTGTAAGTCGTCAGCGCCAGCAGCGGGAAGTACTGCCGGTACAGGTGATAGGCAAGATAAAACACGCGCGGGAATCCCGTGCCGGTGTAAACGCTCTCATTGTTGCGGCCTCCCGCAAGCTCTTCCCACGCGCCATTCTCCGCCTGCTTGTCGACCATCCAGCGAACACCCTTGGCTACCGAATCCGATCGCGTATCGCCCGCCGCCAGTAGTCCAAGGACAGCCCACGCGGTCTGCGAAGGAGTACTTGGCCCGATGCCGCGCTGCATGGGATCGTCGTAGCTGCCACAGCTCTCGCCCCAGCCGCCATCGGCATTCTGCACCATGCGTATCCACTCGGCA
>DATNEM010000046.1:0-6876 GCA_035552995.1 Acidobacteriaceae bacterium
CGCAATCGCTGTACCGCCGATCCACGACTGAATGCCGAACCATCCGCAGGCAACCAGCGCGCGCAGGATCGCGGGAATATTCGCGCCCTTGACGCCGAACGATGCGCGAACAAATACAGGGAAGGGAATGCCGTACTTCGCCCCGGCGTGCGCGTTCAGAACCATTGGGACCAGCACGATCAGGTTGCCCAGCAGGATCGTCCCGATGGCCTGCTTCCAGTTCATGCCGCCGGCGATCAGGCTCGACGCCAGCATGTACGTCGTCACCTCCATCGACATGGAAAACCACAGCGCGATGTAGTTATAGGTGCTCCAGCGGCGCTGTTCGTCCGTGGTGGGCGCGAGGTCGGAGTTGTAGAGCTGCGGGTCGGCGCGCAAGCCGTACGCGTCGGTGAGACTGGCGCGGCCTTCGGGGTACAGAGTCATCCGGCGATGACCTCGCCCAGGCTGCGATGCAGGTATTGCCCGCGGCCCACTCGTCCCAGGAACTTGCCGCCGTCGACCACAAGCTCGCCGCGTGAAAAAACCTGCCGCGCGTTGCCTTTCACCTCGAAGCCCTCGAAGATGGAGTAGTCGGTGTGCATGCTCTGTGTCGCTGCCGTAATCGTATACTTCGCGTTCGGGTCCCAGATGAGAATATCCGCGTCGGAACCAGCGGCCACTACCCCTTTTCTGGGATACATGCCGAAGATGCGCGCCGGAGCCTCCGCGGTAACGTCGACGAAGCGCTCCAGCGAAATGCGGCCGGCGTTCACGCCGTGATGATACGTCAGCTGCATGCGATTCTCGATGCCCGGACCGCCATTGGGAATCTTCGTGAAGGTCTCCAGGCCCAGCATCTTCTGGTCCTTGAAGCGGAACGGGCAGTGGTCGGTCGAAACCACTTGCAGCCGATTGTCCTTCACCGCATCCCACAGCGGCGTCTGGTTCCTTTTCTCGCGCAGCGGCGGCGTGAAGACATACTTCGCATCCTCAAAGCCCGGCTTGCCCATGTCGTCATCGATGGAAAGCACCAGATACTGTGTGCAAGTCTCGCCCATGGCATTCAGGCCGCGCTTGCGTGCAGCCTCCACTTCGCGCATGGCCTCCTCGCAACTGACGTGGACGATGTAGGTGTTCGCCTTGCCGGCAAGCTCGCTTAGCGCAAACACGCGATGCACGGCTTCGGCTTCAGCCACAGGCGGCCGTGTGAGCGCGTGATACAAAGGCCCGGTGTGTCCCGCAGCGAGCGCCTGCTGCACAATCACATCGATCACCGTTCCGTTTTCCGCATGGACCATCACAAGCGCGCCCAGCTTCTGCGTGCGCTGCATGGTCTTGAAGATGGTGGCGTCATTCACCATCAGCACATTCGGATACGCCATGAAGATCTTGAAGCTGGTGATGCCTTGGCGCACCATCTCGTCGATGTCATCCAGCCATGCATCGTTGGGGCCGAGGTCCGTGACCGCCATGTGCAGCCCGTAGTCGATGCAGGCCTTGCCTTCGGACTTCGCGCGCCAGGTCTTGAAGGCTTCGCTCATGGGCTTACCCATGGATTGCAGGGCAAAATCGATCACGGTGGTTGTACCGCCGATGGCCGCGGCGCGCGTCCCCCACTCATAGTCATCCGCCGACACCGTGCCGCCGAAGGGCATATCCAGATGCGTGTGTACATCGATGCCACCGGGCATCACCAGCATCCCGCTCGCGTCCACCACTTTGTGCCCCGCAGCGTTAATTCCCGGCGCGACGCGCGCGATCTTCTCGCCCTCGATCAGCACGTCGGCGAGCTTCGTCTCCTTCGCGCTGACGACTTTGCCGCCTTTAATTAATGTTGTGCCGAGAGTGCCCATAACTGACTCCTGTTATTTCGCCATGTGCGGCGGTGTGCAGTCCGCCGTAGTGGCCGTGCGCTCAGCCCATGTCTCCGGCATCTTTCCCGTCGGCCGCTCGACCATCGTGATGCACTGGTCCACCGGGCAAACCAGTGAGCACAGATTGCAGCCCACGCACTCCCTCTCATCCACGCGCGGGATCCTTTCGAGCGACGTCGCATACGGCCCGATGTGCGGCCTCGGTCCATCCAGCTTCGCGATAGGCGTGACAGCGATTGTTTCTCGGCCGTTTAGATTCGGCTTGGCATGAATTTCGACGTGGCCGTCCACTGGGCCACTCACGCGATCCAGATGGATGCACTGATGCGCGCCATCCCAGCATGCAATGTGGCAGAGCTGGCAGCCAATGCAGAGCGATTCATCGATGGCGGCAACAATCTTGTAGTTCAGGTTCAGGTGCTTCCAGTCGGTCACGCGTGGAAGGCTCTTGCCGCGGAAGTCTTCGATAGTCGCAAATCCGTTCGCGTCCATCCAGTTGCTCAGGCCGTCGACCATGTCCTCGACGATGCGGTAGCCGTAGTGCATCGCCGCCGTGCATATCTGCACCGTGCCGCAGCCCAGCAGGAAGAACTCCACCGCATCGCGCCAGTTGGACACTCCGCCAATACCTGACATCGGAATGGGCGCCCCATCCACATGGTCCGCGTTCACCTGTTGAATCATGTTCAGCGCAATAGGCTTGACCGCCGGGCCGCAGTAGCCGCCGTGCGAACTCTTGCCGTCCACAATCGGCCGCGGTGCAAACGTGTCGAGATCGATGCCTGTAATGGAGTTGATCGTATTGATCGCAGAGAGGCCGTCCGCACCTGCCCGCTTCGCCGCTCGCGCCACCACGCGGATGTCAGTGATATTCGGCGTCAGCTTCACCAGTACGGGCGTGCGCGCCGCCTCCTTTACCCACTCCGTGATCATCTGCGCGTATTCGGGCACCTGGCCTACCGCCGAACCCATTCCGCGCTCGCTCATCCCGTGCGGGCAGCCGAAGTTCAGTTCCAGACCATCCGCGCCAGCATCCTCCGCACGCTTCACAATGTCGTGCCACACTTCGCGCTTCGACTCCACCATCAACGAGGCGATGACCGCCTGCTTCGGATACCGCTTCTTCACCTCCGTGATCTCGCGCAGATTCGTCTCGATCGGCCGGTCGCTGATCAGCTCGATGTTGTTCAGCCCCATCATGCGCTGCCCGGCCCAATCGACCGAGGAATACCGCGAGCTGACATTCGTAATTGGCTCGCCGATGGTCTTCCACACCGCCCCGCCCCAGCCTGCGTCGAAGGCGCGCATGATCTGCTCGCCGCAGTTGGTCGGCGGCGCGCTGGCCAGCCAGAACGGATTCGGGCAGCGGATGCCGGCGAAGTTCGTGGTCAGGTCAGCCATGGCTTGCCTCCGCTGTTGCGTCGCGTTCTGCGCGCGTCGCGAGCCACTGTGCAATCCCTATCGCCGCACGCTTACCATCCGCAACCGCATCCACCACTTCGCGGCCGCCGTTCACGCAGTCGCCGCCGGCGAAAAACTTCGGATTGCTGGTCTGGCCTGTCGCCCTATCCACTGCCACCCGGCCCCGATCCATCTTTACGCCGCGTGCCTGCGACAGCAGAGCCAGCAACGGCGATTGGCCGATGGCGGGAATAATGACATCGCACTCCAGTGTGAATTCCGATCCGGCGACGGGGTGAATTTTCCCTTCCACGCCCATCGTCACCTCAGCACACACCAGTGCGACACCCCTCTGTGTCTGCGTGAGCCGCATGGGCAAGGTCTCCCACTCAAAGTGAACGCCTTCGTTCAATGCGTGCTGATACTCAAAGTCAAAGGCGGAGATATTCTCCCGCTGCCTCCGGTAAAGAATTGTCACTTCATCTGCGCCCAGCCGCTTCGCCGCCACGGCAGCATCGATGGCAGTGTTGCCCGCTCCAATCACGACCACTCGCGGGGGCACACCGATCTGCTCGCCTGCTTTGTATCGCGCGATGAACTCCAGCGCGTCGACGATAGCGCTGGCCGCCGCGGCATTCGTTGCGTTCTCGACCTCGAGCTTTTGCATCGCGCCCAGGCCCGCGCCCAAAAAGATCGCGTCGTATTCTCGCTCAAGCTCGTGCAGCGCAGCCGCGTCGATCTCGCGCACCTCAAAGCGCATGCCAAGTTCCAGAATGTGCTCGATCTCTCGCAGGCTGTCCGCGGCTCTCAGCTTATATTCCGCCACGCCATAGGTATTCAGACCTCCCAGCATGGGCCGCCGGTCCATGATCGTCACCTGGAATCCCTGCTGCCGCAGTTCCGCCGCGCAGGCCAGGCTGGCCGGACCGCCGCCTATGCATGCAATACGTTCCTTGCGTTCTGCGCGGGGCCGCATGGGGATCTTGCCGCCGCCGGCGTAGTATGTCTCCATCGCGAAGCGCTGCAGCCGGCCGATCTCGATCGGCTTCTCACTGCGGCCATGCATCACGCATGCACCCTCGCACAGCACCTCCACCGGGCACACCCGCGAGCAGCTCGCGCCCAGAACGTTCGCATCCAGAATTCTCTGCGCTGAACCGGTGACATTTCCTGACGCGATCTTCTTGATGAACCCAGGCACATCGATATGCGTCGGGCAGGCGCCCATGCATGGGGCGTCAAAGCAATTCAGACACCGGTTTGCCTCCACCACCGCGGCACGCGGATCGAACGGCGGATGCAGGTCCGGAAAGCGCGCCGCAATTTCAGGATGCCCAATGGACGTACGGTTCACCTTCGCTCGCTCCTTCTGCTTCACCGGTTCATCGATAACTCGCCATATGCTCAAGGGAAGTGGCGATCATAACAGAGATAGACTCCGATCCTGCAAAAACCGAGGTTGTAAACCGGTAAGCCAAGGCAGTCCGTGAGTGATGCATCTTGCGAGGTGTCCCAGCCACCCGCCATCGCGCCCGCTACATTGGGCAATTCTACGGTTGCGATCAGGCAACCTCAGCACCTTCGGGGCGCATCACCGAATTCCTAAAGGAGCGGCATCTTCGACATTGACCGGGACTGATGGGTTACGCGAATTCCGCCCTCTGCGTCTAAGGAAAAGAACACGCTCTGGCGAAATCCAGGGCCGGAGAGTTGAACCTAGCCCAATCTCTCTTGCACTCCAAGCCGAGCCGCGCAGTCGCGGTTCGAGGGGAGATTGGGAATGGATGCAGCCGCAGCAGTGGGAGCCGTAACCCACCCGATTTCGATGCCGTCAGAGAGCCCCTTCTTGAGCCCAGGACAGTTGCTTGTAAATGAAGAAATAGAAGCGGTGGCAAAGGACGACCCGCCCGTATCGCACGCCACGGTTAGCGCCGTCGCTCGCCGGCACAATGCCTTGAAATATTGCCTGCTGCTTGTGCTGCTTCCGTTGTTGGCAATCCCTGCCTGCATCTGGCTGGGCGCCTCGGACTTTTTCCTGCGCCACGGCGCCAGCGTTTGGGTCCAGTCCAACGATGCAATCTTCAACATGCATGACCGCGACTGCGATGTGCTGATCTTTGGCGACTCGACCGCGATGACGGGCATCGATCCGGAAGTCGTCGAGCGCAATACAGGACTCAAAACCTGCAACATCGCGGTCACGAACTCCGTGCTTGCAGTTACCCGAAATCTCACCCTCAATCATTATCTTGCGAACAACACACGTCCGCGCATTCTGCTCGTGCAGCTTTCACCGGACGGATTTCAACCGGAGAGTTCAAGCTGGAACGGCACCATCTATCCGGAGGGAATGGTTGAGTTGCTGCGCCACGGCAGCCCAGAGGAGGCGCGACGCGTGCTCTTTTCGCATCCGCGCCAGGCGGTCGCGTTTGCCGGATATGCCGCAGGCTTCACTGTTTACGACGCATTCAAGGATCTATTGTTCCGGGTCACGCAGCTTCCCTCGCAGGAAGATACTGTCACCATTCAGAATGGATTCTTTACTCCTCCCGCGCCGCCCAGCAAAGGCTGTGAACCTGGCGCAACGTTTTCAAATCCCGGGGCCGGCGGCGACTTTCCCCGCCGCCTCGTGAGTGAATATGAGACGCAATATGCAGGCCACTCCGGCGTCGTTCTGGTTAACGTCGCTCCCATTCCTGCATGCGATCGCAATCTCGCCGCGTTCCGCTCAGAACTCGACGGCGTCACCAGCAATTCGTTGCTGCCGCTGCCCGTCGGCCTGTTCAATGACCCGCGGCATTACACCGCAGTAGGCTCCGCCGTCGTCTCGCGGCTGGTTGCTCAGGAGCTGAATACCGTCGCCCGCAGCAACCCGCAACTGCTGGAGCGCCCACCCGCCCCTGCGGAGAATACCGTCGCTTCGCTGCGCAGTGCACGCCTGGAGCGATGACGCCCAGGCTGCCCGCTTTGCCCTCCACCACCATCTATATTCCTAAGCGATATTTCCCCCTCGCCCCACCGTTTACGGCATCCCACCTTCAGCCGGTGATCCGGCGCGTACGCCATGCTATTTAATTCCTTCAGATTTCTCTTTGAATTTCTTCCCATCGCACTGGTGGGCTTCCACGTCCTCGGCCGCTACGGACGCCGTCCGGTCGTCGCATGGCTGGGGCTGATGTCTCTAGTCTTTTACGCAGCATGGAATCCCGCCTATGTCCTTCTGCTCCTCGGCTCGATCCTGGTGAACTATCTGGTGGCTTTGGCAATCGCAGCCGCTCAAGAAGGCTCACGCCGCAGGCACCGCTGGCTCGTGACCGGCATCGCGCTCAATCTGACGGCGCTCTTCTATTTCAAATATCTCTACAGGTTCATGACCACACTGCACGAGCTTCATGTCGCGAACCTGCATCCGCACCCCATCTTGCTGCCCCTCGGCATCTCGTTCTTCACCTTCACGCAAATCTCGTATCTCGTCGATCTTGCGCAGGGGCAGGCGGAGATTCAGGACCCGCTGTCGTACCTGCTGTTCGTCACTTTTTTCCCGCACCTGATTGCCGGCCCCATCCTTCACCACAAGGAGATGATGCCGCAGTTTGGCCCTTCGCGATCGCAGGCAGAT
>DATNEM010000047.1:0-15108 GCA_035552995.1 Acidobacteriaceae bacterium
CTTCTGCGAAGGGATGGCAGCGGGCGAGGCGGCGCAGCGCCAGCCACGAACCGCGCCAGAGGCCAAAGCGTGCGACGGCAAGCGAGGCATACTCCGAACAGGTGGGCAGGTAAATGCAGCGGCTGGGGCTGATGGCGTGAAGCACCGGCGCAACGACGAGCTTGTACGCGCGCAGCATGAAGTTTGCGCTGCGTTCGCGCGTGCGGGATTCTGCGATCATGAGCCGGCCTGCGGGGTGGCGCTTTGCTTGCGGCGCTCGGCGGGATTGCCGTTTGCTGCTTTTGAGAGGCCGCCCGATTTCGCGGATTTCTCGATCGCGCGGAAGACCTGGGCGACTTCGCGGTTCAGTTCGGCGAAGTCGAGGGTGAGCACGCTGCGGCGGGGATGGAGGATCACGTCGACCGGCACAGTAAGCAGACCGAGATTGCGGCGCACGGCCTCTCTCATGCGGCGCTTGATGCGGTTGCGGTCCACCGCTTTGCCCATGACCTTGCCGACGGTGAGGCCGACGCGCGGGGCGAGAATGGGCGGCTCGCGGTTCGCAGCAGAGCGTTCAACTTCCGGCGCCCGCACGGTGAAGAAGTAGCTCATCTGGCGGGAGAACTGCTTGCGGGTGCCGGCATAGACTCGCTGGTAGTCGGCGTGTTTGCGCAGGCGAGAGGCTGCGGCGATCATGCGCAGCTCCGTGTGCGCAAACGCGGACACCGCGCCTGCCAAGGCACAACTTGCCTTTCCGCGGCCGGAACCGCGGCGGAAGGCTTTGCGTATGCGCTCAAGAAGGTGGGTTTCATGCGCGGGCTCCGGGACAGACGATGTCGCACGGGCAAGCCGCGGCGCGAACTAGTCTTCGCGGAAGCTTGGGCTGACGGCGATTTTGTGGCGGCCCTTGGCGCGGCGGCGGCTGAGCACAGCAGCGCCGGACTTGGTCTTCATACGGGTAAGGAACCCGTGCTTCTTGGCGCGGCTGCGGCGGTTGGGTTGAAAGGTACGCTTCGGCATGGCGGGGAAAACTCCTGCTCAAACTTGGTGGTTCGGTGCTAGTGCAACAGCTTCCAAGTATACCTGAGGAGCGGCCAATCGCGAAGAGTACACGCGAACAAACGAGTTAGCGACGGCATCGCATGAAGCGCTTGAGCATGGCGATGAGAAGAGCATCGCGAGTGAAATTTCTCTTCTTCACAATGAATGGTGCAATCGAAATTTTTCTGTTGCGAGGGCTTGAAATGGGGTGAGAAATCCGTGCTACTATCAAACCCGCTTACCAAACACGAATTCAATTTTTCTGAATGCGCGCTTTGGTTATGTTGTGGGTTTTCCCATCGCGAGGAGCGTGCCAACACTCTCCGCGAGGCTCTTTCCGGCAAACAGATTTTCTCTCCGATTCGCTGCACCGCCGCGAGAAGGGACGACTGTTTCCTTGCTGCGCTTCACTGTACTGTTTGGTCTTTCGGGTCGGTTTGTCATCTTACGAAAGAAGCCTGGAGCGAAATCCAGGTAAGGGTTGCACGCATGTCATTCGTTCCTACGGCTACCGCCGTTCTGAATCAGTGGGTCCGCATTCTCGGTGCGCTCGAGAAGAAGATCAATCGCCATGCGTTCGAGACGTGGCTGAAGCCGACGCGCTTCTCGCACGTGCAGGGCAAGACGCTCTTTGTGCGCATTCCCTCGGCGGAGTTCCAGGACATTTGCGAGCGGTACACGGACCTGATTCAGGAAGCGATCGACAACCTCGGCCTTGAGATCGACACCGTCAACTTCACAACTCCGCAACAGGATCCCACTGCGCCGCGCATGCGCGAGGACGGCGGATTCGCGCCCCTGCCGAGCCACAGCGCCAATGTTCCGCAGGGGCGCAGGCCCCATACGGGCGCGATGCCTTCCGCCGAACAAGCCCGTTTCGACTGGAACACGGCAGCGCAGCTGAACCCGCGGTACCAGTTCGACGCGTTCGTAGTAGGCAGCGGCAACCAGTTCGCGGCGGCAGCGGCGCAGGCCGTGGGGGAGCGGCCGTCGAAGGCCTACAATCCGCTGTTCCTGTACGGCGGCGTGGGCATGGGCAAGACCCACCTGATGCACGCGATCGGCCATGACGTAAAACGGCGAACCCCGCATGCTTCCATCTGCTACGTCTCGGGCGAGAAGTTCATGAACGAGATGGTGGACTGCGTCCGCTATCAGAAGATGACCAGCTTCCGCGACAAGTTCCGCACCGTGGATGTGCTGCTGATCGACGACATCCAGTTTCTGGCCGGCAAGGAGCGCACGCAGGAAGAGTTTTTTCATACCTTCAATACGCTGCACGAGAGCATGAAGCAGATCGTGATTGCGTCGGACCGGCCTCCGAAAGAACTGCAGGACTTCGAAGATCGCCTGCGCTCGCGCTTTGAGTGGGGACTGATCGCCGACATTCAGCCGCCGGACCTTGAGACCAAGGTCGCGATCCTGCAAAAGAAAGCTGAGTCCGAGCAGACGGCGCTGCCCGTCGATGTGGCGCTGTTCATCGCGAGCAACGTGCGCACCAACGTGCGCGAGCTGGAAGGCGCGATGGTCCGGTTAATCGCGTGGTGCTCGATGCATGGCGTGGAAATTACGTTGGCGGTCGCGCAGCAATGCCTGAAGCAGTTCATCGATACACAAGTGCGCAAGATCACCATTGAGGCGATCCAGCGCTCGGTGGCCGAGCAGTTCGGCATGAGAGTCGCGGAGTTGAAGCAGAAGAACAACTCGCGGCAGATCGTAGTGCCGCGGCAGATTGCGATGTACCTGGCCAAACAGTTGACGGAGGCGTCGCTGCCGGAGATCGGCCGGCAGTTTGGCGGCAAACACCACACCACGGTGATGCACTCAATCGCCAAGATCGATGAGCAGCGCCGCGGCGACAAGGACCTGAACCGCACCATCAACAAGCTGATGGAGACGCTGAGTTAAGTTGCTAGTTGTTAGTTGCTGGGTTGGGCGAATGAGCGCCGGTGGTCAGTCCACTCAGGTGAGAACGTGAAGACGCAAAAAAGAAGGCCGCGCCTGATTGCAACTCATGGGTTCGGTGCTATCATCCATCTCACTCACAGCACATTTTTGAGACGCAGGCACGCAGACCCCGGGAGCCAGGAAGCACGATCCGCAAGGCACAGGAGGACCGCAATGCTCTATCCGCTCAATGCACGTTCCGACGAGGCCAGCCGCAAGGGCGCCATGGAAGACGATGGCCCGTTCATCCCCGCCGGCCCACGGTCCTTCGATCCGTTCCAGTACCAATTGGGGCATCGCGATCAGGACGAGATGATCAAGGATTACGACACGGATTCGCCGGGCGCGTAAAGATTCCGCTTGAAGAATCACTCGCGTGCGCGGGCGCCTCCATGCTCGCAATGGCGGGAGATTTCCATCGCCTCACGATATAGCCGAAGAAAGTGCTCATCTCCGCGCATGGAAAGAGTGATATAAAGTTTAGTCATAGGCAGACAACTACCCCGTCATGGATGATGTAAACCAGGCAGCCCGCACCGTAGCCAAATTTCTGCAAACTTTTACTTCCGCCAGCGGAATGCGACTCCGCTACAGGGTGAAGGCTCGCGGCGCAACGCCCGAAGAGGGCACCGAGCCGGTCGCCGGGCCGCATGTGCTGGCGGTGGAATTCATCGGGCCGGACACGCGCTGGCTCACCGCGCGCAATGGCGAACTGCTGAACGCGCTCGAACATATTGCGACGAAGATCCTGCGGCTGGAGCCGGAGGCACACGATCAGATCTCGTTCGACGCCGACCACTTCAAGGCCAATCGCGACCGCCAACTGCGCGCCATGGCGGAAGAGGCGATCGAGAGTGTACGCGAGAGTGGACGGCCATTCTCGTTCCCGCCGATGAGTTCGCGCGAGCGGCGCATGCTACACATGCTGCTGGTGGACTCCGGCCTGCAGACCGCATCCAGCGGCGAAGGGCCCGGACGGTACGTCGTGTTGTATCCGGGCGCGGAAGCGACGCAGGAGAACACACGCGCGCGCCATGCGCAGATCCGGGAACGGTTTCGGCCGCGGTCGTAAGTTAGAGTTGTCAGTCGTTAGTTCTCAGTTGTCAGTTGACCTGCGCAGGGTTGAACAGTTGGTGCTTTTCAGGTCGCGGTCTCCCCAGAGCTAAGAACTGAAAACTACACTACGCCAGAAGCAAAATTTTCGCGTGGATGCCGCCCTTTTCTGCAGCGGCCTGGGCTTTTGCCGTGTCTTCCAGCGGCACCATGCGGTCGATGGGGATACGAAGTTTGCCGGCCGTGACCTGTTCGGCGAGCCAACGCAACTTTGCCGCGTCGGGCTTCGCGGTGATGGGCTGTACCCGGACGGTGGGATGCATCTTTGCATTCGCCGGCGTACCCAGCACCGAGCCAAAGACGCCGCCCTGTTTTACTTTGCCCATCAGCTTCTGGGCGGTCTCGCCATTCACCGCATCCGCTACGGCGTCAAGGAAACCGAGGCGAGCGATGTCCGAGTCGTCGTCGATCGCGATCACTTCGTCCACGCCTAGCTCGGCGGCTTCCTCCTTCTGCGATTTGCGAACGCCGGCGATCACAATCGCGCCTGCCTGTTTCGCGGTGAAGACGGCGCTACGGCCCACACCGCCCAGCGCTCCGGTGATGAGAACAGTCTGGCCCTTCTCGATCTTTGTGGCGAGCGAGATCAGCTGCTCGCCGGTGGTGACGACCAGTGGGAGGGCGGCGGCTTCAATCAGGTCGAGGCCGTCGGGGATGTGCGCGAGTTCGGCGGCATTGACGACACACAACTCTGCGTAGGTCTTCCACGCGAGCGCCATCACTTTGTCTCCAGGAGCGAAGCCTTCCACCTTCACGCCGACGCTGCGCACGGTGCCGGAGACATCGCGGCCAAGAATTCCGGGGAACTCCACCGGAAAGCGTTCTTTCGCGATGCCGCTGCGCATCTTCCAGTCGATGGGATTGATGCTGGCCGCGGCCACGCGCACGAGGACCTGCCCCTCACCGGGCTCTGGGTCGGGCGCGTCTTCATACTTCAGCTTGTCCGGACCGCCGTACTCGTGCAGAACGATTGCCTTCATCGGCATCACCTCAGAGTGTTTCTGATGCCGCTGGCATCTGCGGCGAAGCGTGCGTTGAGCAATATTGAAAAGAAAATACGGGGATTCTGGAGCCGCGCTCCAGAATGACGCCTTGGGGTATCGTCAGGCTGGTTGCTGAAGCGATTCCAACAGTGTGCGCGTCTCGGCGAGTACGTCGTCGGACTTGGCGGAGGTGAGAGGCCAGCGCAGCACGCCCTGCGGAGTGAAGGCCGCGCCGCGTTTCGCGTTGCGCGCAACGAGCTTCATCATGGCGGCGGGATCGACGCTGGAGTGAAGTGCGCCGTTGTGTTCCGCCTGCGAGGTATCGGCTGCTTCGGCGCCGAAGCGGATGTGCAGCATCTCCATGAAGGTTTTCTGCGCGACGGGTCTGCTGCCGTGGCGCATCAGCATGGTGTGCTGCGATCCGGAAGGCTTGGTCGCCGGCAGCTCAACCTGCGTGCGCTTGCGGTCAAGCTGCGAGATGCCGAGGCGTTCGCAGAGCAGACGGAGTTCGGCGGCGGCAAGCAGATTGCCGACCGACTCCGGCGGATCGCCATATCTGTCGTTCAACTCGGCTCGAACATCGTTGAGCGCGGCCTCATCTTCCGCACCCGCAATGCGCTTGTACATGCGCAGCCGTTGGTTCTCTTCGGGGATGTAGCTGGAATCGATGCGCACGGAGATGCCGAGGTTGATGGACGTGCCGGCGTGCGCAGGTTTGTCGGCCTCACCCTTCAGCTTGCGCACCGCCTCTTCGAGCATGGACGTGTACATCTCGAAGCCGACCGCCTCAATGTGGCCGGACTGCTCGCCGCCCAGCATGTTGCCCGCGCCGCGCAGTTCGAGATCGAGCGCGGCAATCTTGAAGCCGGCGCCAAGGTCGGAGAACTCCTTGAGCGCGGCGAGGCGGCGGCGCGCGATGTCGGTGAGTTCGGTGTCAGGCGGGATCAGTAGATACGCGTAGGCGCGGCGATTCGAGCGGCCCACTCGCCCGCGCAGCTGGTAGAGCTCGCTGAGGCCGTGCCGGTCCGCGCGATTGATGATGATGGTGTTGGCGAGAGGGATGTCGAGACCGTTCTCGATGATGGAGGTCGCGACCAGGACGTCGTACTCGTGATTCATGAAGGCAAGCATCACGCGCTCCAGTTCTGCCTCCGGCATCTGGCCGTGGCCGACGACGATGCGCGCCGATGGAACGAGTTCGCGGATCTTCGCGGCAAGCTCGTAGATAGTCTCGACGCGGTTGTGTACGAAGTAGGTCTGGCCGCCGCGCTCCAACTCCATCTCGACGGCGGTGCGCACCAGCTTCTCGTCGAACTTGGCCACGATGGTCTGGATGGCCATGCGGTCCTTGGGCGGCGTTTCGATGATCGACATGTCGCGCAGGCCGACCAGCGACATGTGCAAGGTGCGTGGGATGGGCGTCGCCGACATCGCAAGCACATCGATGTGCGCGCGCATCTGCTTCAGCCGCTCCTTGTGGCGCACGCCGAATCGCTGCTCTTCATCGACAACGAGCAGGCCGAGGTCCTGAAACTTGAGGTCCTTCGACAGAATGCGGTGCGTGCCGATGAGAATGTCGACCTTCCCGGCGGCCACACGTTCAAGAATCTCCTTTTGTTCTTTGCTCGTCCGGAAGCGCGAGATCATCTCGACCGTAATGGGGAAATTCGCGAAGCGGCGTTTGAAGCTCTCGAAGTGCTGGAACGCGAGGACCGTCGTCGGCGTGAGAACGGCGACCTGTTTGCCGTCCTGCACGGCTTTGAAGGCGGCGCGCATGGCGACCTCAGTCTTGCCATAGCCCACGTCGCCGCAGAGCAGGCGGTCCATCGGCTGCGGCGACTCCATGTCGTGCTTGATGTCTGCGATCGCGGTGATCTGGTCGTCCGTCTCGTTGAAGTCGAAGGCGTCCTCGAACTCGCGCTGCATATTGGTGTCGGGCGAGAACGCGGTGCCGGTCGCGGCCTGGCGTTGCGCGTAGAGCTTGATCAACTCACCGGACATGTCGGCCATGGCCTTCTTCACGCGCGCCTTGGTCTTCTGCCAGCCCTGCGTGCCCAGCTTGTTGAGCTGCGGCGCGGGACCGGTGTCCGTCGAGCGGTATTTCTGGATGAGGTCGAGTCGCGTGAGCGGGACGTAGAGTTTGGCGTCGTCGGCAAACTCGAGGATCATCAATTCGAGCGGCGGCTGGCCGTTTTCCTCGATGACGCGCAGTCCGCAGTACTGCGCGATGCCGTGGTCCACGTGGACGACATAGTCGCCGACGGCGAGATCGCGGAAGTCGGAGACGAAGGCGGAGGTCTTCGACTTGCGGCGCTGTGCCGGGCGGGCTTCCACGTCGGCGTCGTCGACGAGGTCCTGCGCGCCGAAGACGACGACCTGGCGCGCGGTGGCGCGGCCGTCGGCGTCGCGGAGATCGAGTACCTGCACGCCGTTGGCGATCGCCGCGCGCACGATGACCGGCATACGCAGGTCGCCGGCGAGATAGCTGGATTCGGAATAGACGGTCTCACTTGTGGTCTGCACGCGTGAGCCGAGGCGGTAGGCGAGCTGGTACTCCTGCAGCAGCGTGGCGAGACGCTCCACCTCACCCTGGTTGGGCGCGGCGATGACGACGCGGGCGTCCTGCTCGACGAGCGCGCGGATAGCATCGACCATCGCGGGAATGCTGCCGTGGAAGCGCTGCGTGGGGCGGCTGGCGAACCCGATCTCGGAGAGCTCGGAGTTCGCGGCGTCGAGGACATCGACCGCGCCGAGCTGGTCGAGCGAAACGGCGGGCGCCTTGTGCGAGAGATCGCGCAGGCGGTCTTCAAGTTCCCACGGCGAGAGGTAGATGTCCTCGGCCATGATGAGGGAGCCGATGCCGGAGCGCTCATGCCGCTGCTCCACCTTGTTCCACCAGCGCTCGCCCTGGTTCTTCACCATGGCGGGCTCTTCGACGAAGACGCGCGTGGAAGTTCCCATCAGGTCGAGAAGCGTCAGTTTGCCCACAGCGGCGGCAGGTGCGACGGGGGCGAAGAATTCCCAGCCGGGAAACACGGTGGCTTCCAGATGCGAGTAAGCGTTACGCGTTGCGGAGTCCTTTTCCACATGCGTCAGCAACTCTGCCGGCTCTTCGCCGCCCTCCAGTTGCGCTCCGGCTGTTCCCGCACGCGTAAGCCGCGCATTGATGGCTTCGAGAATCGGCTGTGTAACGGGGATCTCCGTCAGCGGCAGCAACAGCGGGTGGTCCATCATGGAGGCAGACCGCTGCGTGTCGGGATCGAAGCGGCGAATGGACTCGATCTCATCGCCGAAGAATTCGACGCGCACCGGGCGGTCCATCTCGGGGGAGTAGACATCGAGGATGCCCCCGCGCAGTGTCACCTGGCCAGGCATCTCGACAACATCGACACGCGTATAGCCGACGGAGAGCAGATGGTCGACGAGCATGTCGGGCAGGTACTCCTCGCCGCGATTGAGGCGCAGCGCGAGGGCGGCGTAGTGATCGCGCGGGAACAGGCGCATACAAGCGGCCTCGACGGGCGCGATCACGAGACGCGCAGATCCACTCGCGATCTTCCAAAGAGCAGTCGCACGTGACTCCTGAATCTCGGGGTGCGGCGAGAGGTTTTCAAACGGTAGCACGTCATGCGCCGGCAGACGCAGGACGGATTCTGCGTTGAGCGCGCCGGTAAGCTCGCACGCCGCAACAACCGCCGCGTGGAGTGCCTCGGCAGCCTTGTTGTCCGCGACCAGAACGAGGCACGGCGCCTGCGCGGCGCGCGCCATGTACGGCAGATACAGTGCGCGAGCGGTAAAGGTGAGGCCGGAGACAGTTCTTCGCCCGCTGCCGGCGCTCAGATGGCGGCGGACACGCTCAAAGGGAACACAATTCTCAAGGTCCGCAAGCAGTTCGCGGACGAAAGGCAACACCATGCTGCATTCAGTTTATCGTTCGGGTGATCGGTTCACCAATTGTGCGGCGGCAATCACTTTGAGCCCGCGGAAGCACCCACCAGCACGAGCTTGCTCGGCACTACGGTGCAATGCATATCTCCGGATTGCGTCCAGGTGCCGCCATCCGAAAAAACGACGCGCGTCAGCTCGACCGAGTTCACGACGCCGAGACGTTTCATCCACACCAGCGACTGCATGATCGGCGCATCATTCGTGCCTTTCAGGACAAAACTCTCGGACGTCTCCGGAGGATACGCCGCCGGGACCATGCGAAGCTGGTTCGACCATCCGTAGACAGTGATGTCGGCCTCGACGATGCGGCGCTGCGTGCCGAAGCCAAGATCCAGCCCCGGACCGGAATAGGGAATGGGGTTCCTGGTCTCACGCAGGCCGAGGCTGCCCTCCCGCTCCGCAGTGAAGGCGATCGGACAACGATGGAATGCCACCCGCATCGACTGCAGCTGCATCTGTTCGAAGCGGACCGAGACTTGCTTGCCGGCTTCTGCCTGCGGCTGCACAGCAGACTGAGGTACAGACTGGCCGAAGGACGCAAGGACTGAGCTGAGCAGAATCGAGAGGAAGACGGGAGAGAGGCGCATGGCGAACCTCCATCGGCGCGGGGACTCTAAGTCCGGCCGCGCGCAATAATACGATACTCCGCTTGGATGGAAGAAATAAAGGCTGCTTCCGGAAGCGGGCCCGATAAGTCCAGAAAAGCCGACTACCATAGGAGCATGAAGCCATTTCTTTTCGTACTAGTGGCCACCATCCTTGAGGCTACAGGGGATGCGGTCGTTCGCAGATCACTGTACACCGCTCAGGGAGCCAGCCGCGTCGGCCTATACCTCATTGGTGCGGTTGCGCTGACGCTTTACGGAACCTGCCTGAATCTCGCCCCTGTCGAGTTCGCTGAGGTGGTGGGACTGTACATTGCCACATTGTTTGTCATGTTTCAGATCACGAACTATTTGTTTTTCCGGGTAACGCCTAATCTTCCAGTCGCAGTCGGCGGGTTCCTGATTATCGCCGGTGGATTGATCGTCGCGTTTTGGAAGCCAATTTCACACTGACCCGCTACCCCGGCTTCCCGCCTATTGAATCGCCAGGCAGCCGAGGCATTCATGCGGCAGCGTATTCTAGCGTCCATGCCGACGCGATTCGCACACCGCTTCACTGCACGCAATTTGTCCGTGTTCCGCGGAACAGTCCTGACGCTGCTTCTCCTTGCAATCGCACGCCTTTTAGCCGCGCAGGCTCCGACACATCGCCCGCCTGCCGTGCCGCTGGTTGCCAGCGATCCTTACTTCAGCGTTTGGTCCATGGCCGACAAGCTGACGGACGCGCCTACCAAACATTGGTCTGAGGCGCCGCAACCGATGGTCGGTCTCGTCCGCATTGACGGCCATGTGTTTCGCTGGATGGGCACGGACGTGGGCCGTCCGGGAGGACTGGCCGCCATCCCCGCCATGCAACAGACTTCGCTCACGGTGACGGCATTGCATACGCGCTACGAGTTCGTGGCCGGAGGCATTCAGCTTGCGGTGACGTTCTTCACGCCATCCTTTCCGGCAGATATGGAGGTCCTATCGCGGCCGGTTACGTATCTCTCCTGGACGGCGAAATCCGCCGACGGCGCTGCACACAATGTGGTGCTGCTGCTGGACGTGTCGCCGATGATTGCGGTCAACGACCGCAGCCAGTCTGTAACCTGGAGCCGCCTTCGCGCGCCGGGCCTATCCGTCATGCGCGTCGGAACGCGCGACCAGGACTATCTGCATCAGTCGGGCGATCGCATCCGCATCGATTGGGGTTACTTCAACCTGTGCGTCCCGGACGGCGCAGGAGCGAACAGCGAGATGTCGGTCGATGCGATCGGCCAGTTCGTTCGCGATGGGCGCCTGGGCGCCGCCGACGACGTCGGGCCGCCTGCGCCCGCTGAGAGTTCGCGTGGTTCCGCGGCGCATCTCGCCGTTGCGCTGCCGCTGGGTGACGTGGGTGCAAGCCCAGTGGCGCGGCATGTGCTCCTGGCCTACACCGAAACGTATGCCATCGAATATCTTGGCCGCAGGCTGCATCCCTACTGGCAGCGTAATGGCTTGTCGGAAGGTGGGATGCTAGCTGCTGCCGAACACGACTACGATTCACTGGAACAGCGCGGCGTCGCATTCGACCGGGCGCTGGACGCAGACGCGCAAAAGGCCGGTGGCGCGGACTACGCCTATCTTACCGCCCTGCTATTTCGCCAGACGCTGGCCGCGCACAAGCTCGTCGCGGACGCGGACGGCACGCCGATGCTCTTTCCGAAAGAGAATGACAGCAATGGCTGCATCGGCACCGTCGACGTAATTTATCCTTCCTCGCCCTTTTTTCTGTTGTTCAACCCGAAACTGCTGCAGGCGCAGCTTGAGCCGCTGATGAGATATGCGGCCATGCCTTCACGCTGGCATTTCCCCTTTGCGCCGCACGACCTGGGCCAATATCCGCTGGCTGACGGCCAGGTGTACGGCGGCGGCGAGCGCGACGAGACGGACCAGATGCCGGTGGAGGAGAGCGGCAACCTCATCCTGATGGTGGCCGCGCTTGGCCGCAGCGAGGGCAGCTGGGATTTTGCGCGGCGCTTTATGCCGCAACTTACTGCATGGGCCGCCTACCTCGCCGAGAAGGGCATGGACCCGGAGAACCAGCTCAGCACGGATGATTTTGCCGGACACCTTGCACACAATACCAACCTCTCCATCAAGGCGATTGAGGCGCTGGGCGCATTCGTGGAGATTGCGCGCGGCGTGGGCGATGAGCCGTTGGCGAAGCACTACGAAGAGATCGTCCGTCCGATGCCGGCAAAGTGGGAGCAGATGGCCCTCGACGGCGATCACTACCGGCTTGCCTTCGATCAGCCGAACACCTGGAGCCAGAAATACAACCTGGTGTGGGACAGGCTGCTCGACCTTCATCTGTTCTCACCCAAAATTGCGCAGACCGAATGGAGCTTCTACGCCCGCCACATGCAGCCCGACGGCCTGCCTCTGGACAATCGCGCGACCTTCACCAAACTGGACTGGGAGGTCTGGACGGCGACGCTCGGCGACGGCCGGCAGTCAGCCGATCTTGTGCATCGCCTGGTCTCCTGGCTCGACACAACGCCGTCGAGAGTTCCGGCCACGGACTGGTACGACACCATTACGGGCAAGCAACAGGGCTTCCAAGCGCGCTCCGTTGTAGGCGGGGTATTTCTCAAGGCATTGTTCGATCCTAAGATTGCCGCGCATTGGAAGAACGCAGCGCCGTAGCGCGTATCTGGCCCCGCCCAAATATCCGCAGCGCGCCGAATGGTGGCTGCACCCTGTTTCCTGAGTCGCGTAGTATGGCGCGCATGGGTCTGCCTCCTCTTTCCCGTCGCCGGTTTGTGGCTTCGACCGCAGCCGCCGGCGCCGGCGCTGCCCTTTCTCACATCACGCCGAACATGCTAGCCCAGGCTGTGGGCCCCAGTGAACTCCACGCGGCGCCAGAATGGGCCACGCGCGCGAAGCGCTGGGCGCAACTCACTCTTGTGGAAGACGACCCGGCGCACTTCGACGCGGCCTTCTGGCTGGACTATTTCAAGCGCACCGGCTCGGACGGCGTCTGCCTCAGCGCAGGCGGCTGTGTCGCGTACTACCCCACGGACGTCCCGTTCCACCACCGCAGCGCGTGGCTTGGCGACCGCGATGTATTTGGCGAACTGGTCGCCGGTTGCCGCAAACTCGGCATGTCCGTGCTGGCGCGCACCGATCCACACGCAACGTATGACGACGCGAAGGCGGCGCATCCGGATTGGATCGCCGTAGATGGCAGCGGCAATCCGCGCCGCCACTGGGCCTCGCCGGAGATGTGGGTCACCTGCGCGCTTGGCCCTTACAACTTCGAGTTTATGCGCGCGGTGCATAAGGAGATCATGTCGCGCTATCGCGTGGACGGCATCTTCATGAACCGCTGGGACGGCTCCGGCGACTGCTTCTGCGTGCACTGCCGCGAGAACTTCAAGGCCGCGACGGGATACGATCTGCCGCGCGCCACGAATCGGCGTGACGCCGTGGGCCGCGCGTTCTTTCTCTGGCGCCAACAGCGGCTGGTGGAAGTGGTCGATCTGTGGAATGCGGACATCCGCGCCATCAATCCGGAATCGAGCATTGTGCCCAACAATGGCGGTGGTGCGGGCAGTCCGCTCGATACCGTGGCGCTCGGCCGCCGCGCGCCTATGATGGCCGCGGACCGCCAGGCGCGCCATGGGCTCGCCGCGCCGTGGCTGGTCGGCAAGTCCGGGAAAGAGTATCGCGCAACAATGGGAGCGAAACCGGTGATCGGGCTCTTCGGCATTGGCCTTGAAGAACAGTACCGTTGGAAGGACAGCGTCAACAGCAATGCAGAGATTCGCATCTGGGCGCTCGACGCCATTGCCAACGGAATGCGCCCGTGGTTCACCAAGTTCTCCGCCGCGCTGCATGATGAGCGATGGCTCGCCGGCATCGAAGACATCTACCAGTGGACGGAGAAGAACCAGGCCTACCTCGATCATCAGCGTCCGCTCGCGCGCGTCGCCATGGTCTTCTCGCAGCAGACGGCGTGGTATCACGGCGGACGCGTGGAGGACCACGCGCTCGGCTGGTACCAGGCGCTGGTTGAGTCGCGCATTCCGTTTGAGATGGTGCACGACCGCCTGCTCGACGCCGAGCACCTCGCGCCGTACCGCACGCTGATCCTGCCGAACATCGCTGCGCTCAGCGATGCGCAATGCGACCAGTTGCGGGCTTTTGTGCGCGGCGGCGGCAATATCGTTGCCACGCACGAGACCAGCCTGTACAACGAGCAGGGCGCGCTGCGCAAGAATTTCGCGCTCGCCGATCTCTTCGGCGTGGACTGGGCCGGAAAATCCGATGGCCCGATGCAAAACTCCTACATCCGCCTGGAACACGACGCCTATCCGCGCCATCCGCTCTTCGCCGGCATGGAGGATGCGCCCCGCATCATCAACGGGGTGACGCGAGTGGAGGTTACGCCGCGCGCTGCGTTCGCCGAGACACCCTTCACGCTGATCCCCAGCTATCCCGACCTGCCGATGGAGAAGGTCTATCCACGCGTTCCGAAGACCGACATCTCCTGCTTGTATCTGCAGCAGGGACGCGGTCAGTCCGGCGGCCGTGTCGCCTACTTCCCTTTCGATCTCGACCGCACCTTCTGGGAGGTGCTGAATCCCGACCACCTGAAACTGCTGCGCAACACACTGCTGTGGGCGCACAATGAGCCGCCCGTTGTGGAAGTGGAAGGTCCGGGCCTGTTCGACGTGACGGCGTGGCGCAACTCCGGATCGGTGACGGTGCACCTCGTCAATCTCACCAATCCCATGGCCATGAAAGGCCCGTACCGCGACTTCTTTCCGGTCGGCGCACAGACCGTGCGGCTGCGCCTTCCGGAAAACATTCGCGCAACACAAGCGCGGCTTCTGGTCAGCGGCAAGCAGGTCCCCATCGCACGGTCCGCGGGCGCACTCGAACTTACCGTGCCATCGGTCCTCGACCATGAGGTGATCGCTATTGAGATTTAGCGCGGTCCATACGGAAAGCCATCTGCGGCTGGGGATACCTTGGTTTTTAGCGACCTGTGGGCGCTGCTGGCGGGCAACGATGTTGCGAACACTTATCGATACGCCCGGCTTGTCACGGCTGATTGTATGTTTCCTTAAGGATTGTCGTCCTTTCGGGAGCGCAAGCAGGCCCTACGTCGTAGTGGGCAAGTCCGGTTCTGGAGCAATCTTCCAGTACGTAGCGTAACGCTCATGCGCGATCTTGTAGTACGGCATCAACTTGACGCTGGTTGCGGTGCCGCTGGCCGGAATGCTGAAGGTAAGCGGTGAGCCGCTAGCTTTCGCCTGCGCGACGAGCGTGTCGGCGTCGCCGGTCAATGTCGGCGCAGTGAACGGAGTATTGAGGACGGTGCCAATCAGGCGCTCGTTCACGGTGAGGTCGGCACGGGGGGCGGCGATGCCCTCATTGCCCAACGCGCCTGCCAGCACAACGGGGCCATACATGAAGGCAACGATGCGGTCATCGCCGGGCAGTGGAACAGCGCGCAGTTT
>DATNEM010000048.1:0-4236 GCA_035552995.1 Acidobacteriaceae bacterium
GACGCACCCGCGCTGGCGCAGGCCGACGTGGGCGTGGCCATGAATAGCGGCACGCAAGCGGCCAAAGAGGCTGGCAATATGGTCGACCTCGACTCCAACCCGACCAAGCTGATCGAGATTGTCGGCATCGGGAAACAACTATTGATGACGCGCGGTGCGCTGACGACATTCTCCATCGCGAATGATGTGGCGAAGTACTTCGCGATTATTCCCGCCATGTTCGCCGGCGTCTTCCCGGTGCTGGAGGCGGTGAACATTATGCGGCTGCGCACACCGGAGTCAGCGATTCTCTCGGCGGTCATATTCAACGCGCTGATAATCGTCGCGTTGATTCCGCTGGCGCTGCGTGGCGTGAAGTACACCCCCATGTCCGCGGCAGCCCTGCTGCGTCGCAACCTGCTGATCTATGGCTTGGGCGGAATTGCCGCGCCGTTCCTGGGGATCAAGGCGATCGACATGGTGATCGGCGTGCTGCACTGGGCATAAGGAAGGGTCGAATTTCCCGGTTTAAGGTTCGAGGCAAAACGATGAAGAAGCATATTGTGACGTCGATTCTCTATACGTTGGTAACGGCCGTGCTGCTGGGCATTGGATATCCGCTCGCGATCACGGGGTTGGCGAAGGTGATGTTTCCGAAGCAGGCAAGCGGAAGCCTGATCGAGAAGAATGGTGCGCTGGTCGGGTCGCGGCTCATCGGGCAGCCGTTTGGCGGTCCGGGATACTTCTGGTCGCGGCCGTCAGCGGCAGGGACCGGCTACGATGCGTCAGCCTCGGGGGGGGCAAACTTTGCACCGACCAATGCTGCGCTGGCGATGCGCGTGAAGGGCAGCGTGGATGCGCTCAATCCGAAGGGCGCCAATGCAGCGGTGCCGATCGATCTCGTCACGGCATCGGCGTCGGGACTCGATCCGGACATCACGCCCGCCGCCGCTTATTACCAGGTCCCGCGCGTAGCAGCGAAACGCAAGATGAGCGAGGATTCCGTTCGCACGCTGGTGGCTGAGCATGTAACACCGCGGCAGTTTGGTCTGTTGGGTGAGCCCAGAGTAAATGTGCTGGAGCTAAACCTGGCATTGGATGATGAGCCTACCAAGGCTATCGATTAGCCGCTCGAAAAGCGTATTCCTGGAGTTCGTATTCTCGGCTATCTCCATACTTTCAGTAGCAATACACCGTGCCCTGGCACCCGGGCTGTGAAGTGAGGCGGCAATGCACCCAAGTCCTGGTGCTTCCAGAGGTCCCGCGCTTTCACTTTGCCACCCAGCCCCAGTGTCTTCAGGTCCACAATCGCCGTCATTGGGTTCTGCTGCCGGTTGAAGATACCCAGCGCCTTCGACCCATCGGCCAGCGGCTTCGCCCACACCTCGATCGGTCCCTCCTCGCTCACGCGGTCACCTTGCCGGCCCAGCTTGTCCTGGTCCACAACGATCACTTCCTTGTTCGTCAGCAACTCAATTGTGTCCGGAGTCATGTTCGCAACATCGTTGCCCGCCAGCAGCGGCGCCGCCAGCAGCGCCCACAGGCTCATGTGCGTGCGATACTCTTCCGTCGTCATGCCGCCATTGCCGACTTCCAGCATGTCAGGATCGTTCCATTGCCCCGGTCCGGCATATTTCGCAAGCCCCGCCTGGCTGAAGCCGATCGTCTCCATGCGTGCGTAATGGTCGTTGATGTCTCCAGTGGTGCGCCACAGATTGCCGCCCACATCCGCGCCCCAGCGCCATACCGCATCATCGCCGTACTGGCAGAGGCTGTAGACAATCGGCCTGCCGGTCGCCCGGAGGGCATCGCGCATCTTCACATATGCGTCGGTCATCATCTTGTGCGCCGCCTCGGGTGAAAGGCCCTTCATCTCCGTCCTCAGCCCGCACAAGTCGTACTTCAGGTAGTCGATGCCCCACGCCGCATACGTCTGCGCGTCCTGCGCCTCATGTCCCAGACTGCCCTCATATCCCGCGCAGGTCTTCGCGCCCGGAGAAGAGTAGATACCCAGCTTCATCCCTTTGCTGTGCACGTAGTCCGCCAGCGCCTTCATATCCGGGAATTTGCTGTTCGTGTGGATGACACCCTGCGCGTCGCGCTCGCCCTCCCATGTGTCATCGATGTTGATGTACACGTAACCCGCATCGCGCATGCCGCTCGACACCATCGCATCCGCCGTCGCGCGAATCGTCTTGTCATCCACTTTGTCCTTGAAGTGGTTCCAGCTGTTCCACCCCATCGGCGGAGTAGCAGCCGCCATCGGCGTATTTTGCGTCCACGCAACGGAGGGCAGGGAAGCGAAAGCCACGGCGACGATCAACAGGGCGAAAGCAGCAAACACCGTGCGAAAGCGGATGCGATTCATCGAAACTCCTAAACATGGTTCTGGTAACGCAACCAAGTATACGTATACATTTAGAGGCTGGCTAGGGATTCGATCCCTTCGCAGCCTGAAGTGGGCTGCGCAGCCGCCGAACTGCGCAGTTCCGTCCGCTGCCCCAAAAGGAGAAGTGCATGAACACGTTTCGAAGAAAGTTTCTTAAGCTGGCATCCACAGGCGCCGCTGGCGCAGTTGCCGGCTCCATCCTCACCCCCGGAGCCCACGCCCAACTTGCCGCTGCGCCCGTCCCGGCGCAACCCGGTTCCACATCTTTCGACGTCAAGCGCTACGGTGCCATCGCCGACGGCCATGCCGTTGACTCGCCCGCCATCAATCGCGCCATCGACGCCGCCAGCGCCGCCGACGGAGGCACCGTTTACTTCCCGGCCGGCACCTACGCCTGCTTCTCCATCCGACTCAAGAGCAACGTCGTCCTCTCCCTCGATCAGGGCGCCACCATTCTCGCCGCCGATCCGCCCGCCGGTGGCAGCCCCGGATATGACGAACCCGAACCAAAAACTGCTTGGGATGCCTACCAGGACTACGGCCACAACCACTGGCACAACTCGCTCATCTGGGGCGAGAACCTTCAGAACATCGCGATCACCGGCACCGGACTCATCTGGGGTAAAGGGCTCATCCGAAGTGAACGCGGCCAGGTCGCGGGGTCGGGCAACAAGGCCATCGCGCTTAAGAACTGCCACAACGTGGTGCTGAAAGATTTCTCCATCCTCAAGGGCGGGTGGTTCGGCATCCTCGCCACCGGCGTCGACAACCTCACCATCGACAACCTCAAGATCGACACCGACCGGGACGGCATGGACATCGACTGCTGCCGCAACGTGCGCGTCTCCAATTGCAGCGTCAACTCCCCCTGGGACGACGGCATCTGCCCCAAGAGCAGCTTTGCCCTCGGCTATGCGCGCGCCACCGAGAACGTCACCATCACCAACTGCTACGTCACCGGCGCCTATCAGCTCGGCGCCATGCTCGACGGCTCATGGAAGCGCTGGGAGAACGACCCTAAAATGACCAGTCCCACCGGCCGCATCAAGTGCGGCACGGAATCCAACGGCGGCTTCAAGAACATCACCATCTCGAACTGCGTCTTTGATGGCTGCCGCGGCTTCGCGCTGGAAAGCGTCGACGGCGCGCTGCTCGAGGACATCACCTTTACCGGCGTCACCATGCGCGACTGCGCCAACGTCCCACTCTTCCTTCGCCTCGGCTCGCGCATGCGCGGCCCGGAAGGCGCGCCGGTCGGCACGCTCCGCCGTGTCATCATCAGTAACGTTGTCAGCTACAACTCCGTATCGCGCCTCTCCGGCGGCGGCATCATCGCCGGCCTTCCCGACCACCCCATCGAAGACGTCAAGATCCACGACCTCTACTTCGAGCACCGTGGCGGCGGCACCAAGGAACAGGCGGCTCTCATACCCGACGAGAAAGAAAAAACTTATCCCGAACCCACCATGTTCGGTGACATCCCAGCCAGCGGCTTCTACGTCCGTAACGTGAAGAACATCGAGTTCTCCAACGTTGAGATCGCATGGTCCCAGCCTGACGCCCGTCCTGTCTTCTCTCTCAACAACGTCAATGGCGCCGACCTCTTCCGCGTCAAAGGACCACGCGGGCCCGAAACCAAACTCTACGCGCTCAACAACGTCTCCGACTTCCGTCTCGCCTTCTCACCCAACGCCAAAGACACTGCTATCGGCCACTCGTAAGGTTTGGGTGGGGAATATGACTCAGATCGTCACCAGCCGGTCCTCCTTCGGATCGATCTCGATAGAGACGTCCTTGTATTCATCGAAGAGGCCCGCGTTGTGCATCTGCCACGCAATCGGACCGGCCTTGCCTGCTGTGGCATCCAC
>DATNEM010000049.1:0-2857 GCA_035552995.1 Acidobacteriaceae bacterium
CGGCGCCCGGGTGCGTCGTCTCTCCGTTGCCTGCGCCGGACAGGAGCGGAACGTTGGATTCAGCAGCCTGGCAATTTGCACAATCGCCGCGCGAGAAGAACATCACCCAGGCTTGCGTGGCCACTTACAACCGCGATGGCAACTGCTACCTGCCAGGCGCGCCGCCTGCACTGGCGCACTATCAGCTTGACCTCAGCGTGTCGAGTTCGCCTGATCCGTCGCGCGGCCGCTGATGGGTGGTAAATGGGAAACATCCTATGACGTCAGAGTGCAAGATAAGAGGCTTTGGGGGATTGAAATGCCGCAAGTCGAAGTTTTGAAAGAAGAGCCGGCAGCGGCAGAATCCGCGGCCTCCTACGCAAAACATGTGAATCCGGAATGGGTGCGGCTGCTCGACCTGCTCGGTATGAACGTCCGCTATACACGCTGCGAAGGCACGCAGCTCTTCGCGGAAGACGGGCGCGTGTTCCTGGATTTCCTCTCCGGTTATTGCGTTCACAATACCGGGCACAACCATCCGAAGATTGTGGCTGCACTGCAACGAGAGCTTGGCCTCGCCGGTCCTGCAATGCTGCAAAGCCATGTCGCGGATACGGCTGGAGAATTGGCGGCTCGGCTGACCGCTCTTGCCGGCGGCAAGCTCACCAAGGCATTCTTCTGCTCCTCCGGCAGCGAGGGCGTGGAGTCTGTGATCAAGTTCGCGCGGGCCGCCACCGGCAGAAACGGCATCGTTTACGCGCGCGGAGCCTTCCACGGCCTGACATGCGGGGCGCTATCGCTGATGGGCGATCCTTTCTGGCGCGAGGGATTCGGCCCCATGCTTCCCGACACACACGAAGTGCCGTTCAACGATCCGGTTGCGCTGGAGCAGGTGCTGAAAAGGCACCGCATCGGCGCGGTGATCCTGGAGCCTGTGCAAGGCGAGGCGGGTATGGTAGTTCCCGCGCCGGGCTATCTCGCGCAGGTCGAAGAACTATGCCGGCGCAACGGCGCGCTCTTTGTGCTGGATGAAGTGCAGACGGGCCTCGGTCGCACGGGCCGCTTTCTCGCCGGTCAGCATTACGAGGTTTCGCCGGACATGGTCGTGCTAGCCAAAGCGCTCTCCGGCGGCCTTGTACCCATCGGAGCCGTGCTGATGACGGACGCGATCTATGAGGCTGTGTATGGTTCGCTGCGCCGCGCCATCATCCATACATCCACGTTCAGCGAGAACGGCCTTGCGATGCGCGCAGGACTGGCGACGCTGGATGTGCTGGATGAGGAGCAGCTCGCCCCGCGCGCCGAGGCTTTGGGAACCGATCTCCGCGCGCGCCTCGCGAGCGCAATCTCGGGGTATGAGATGGTCGCCGAGGTCCGCGGCGTAGGTCTTTTCAACGGCATCGTATTCCAGCCGCCGCGGCAGCTTCGCCTGCGCCTCGGCTTTGAGGCGTTCCGTGCGATCCATCCCGGCATGTTCGGGCAGATGCTGGTCCGGCTCCTGTTCCACCATCACGGCGTCTTGTCGCAGATTTGCGGGAATAACTTCATGGTGCTTAAGGTGGCGCCGCCGCTCGTGGTGCGCGAAGATCAGCTCGATCACTACGTTGAGGCGATCACCAGCGTGGTTGACGCGCTGCATACCTCTTCGGCTTTCTGGTCCGAGGCACTGGAACTTGGCCGCCGCGCGCTGCGGGTTTGATGCCTCGATTGCTGGTTGTGATCCAAATCACTGGATTCAATCGGGATCGCGCCTCTGTAATAGATATGTCTCATCTTTGTTGCGGGCGGTGGCTCCAAGGTGCCGGGCCGATGAAGCAAACGTCTAATTGTCAGTTGTGCGGCCGCGACCCTAGCGAAAGCGAAGCCAATCATTTTGTCGACTATCCTCCCCGAACCAAAGACAATCCAGAATCACCCGAACATAGCCGGCGTGGCCTCCACGGACGCGCTGATCGTAGGCGGAGGCCCGGCTGGCCTCGCGGCCGCCATCGCACTCCGCCTGCGCGGCATAGACTGCACCGTGGTCGACGCCCGCCCTCCCGGCATCGACAAGGCTTGCGGCGAAGGGCTGATGCCTGACTCGCAGGCCGTTCTGGCCAGCCTTGGCGTAATGCTCAACGAGACCGACGGTCAACCCTTCCGGGGCATCCGCTTTGCGAACGCATCGCACGCCGTTGAGGCAGGATTTCCCGCGGGGCAGGGTCTGGGCGTCCGCCGCCCGCACCTGCATCGACTGCTCGCCGCGCGCGCGGAAGCTTTGGGTGCGCGACTTCTGTGGGAGAGTCATGTGCGACTTGCGACGAGTGCTCCTTGTGCGGATGATCGTCGGGTCGCCAACATCAACGATCGTCCTATCCGCTACCGCTGGCTGATCGGCGCGGACGGCCAGGCATCTACCGTGCGCCGCTGGGCGGGGCTGGATCGCGCGCGCAAACAATCGCTGCGTTATGGCTTCCGCACACACTATCGGGTGGATACGGGCAGCTTCGATATGGTGGAGATCCACTGGGGGCGCGGTGGCCAGCTCTATCTCACTCCGGTCGCGCCGGATTGTGTCTGCGTGGTGTATCTGTCGCGCGATCCGCATATCGGAAAAAAGGATGTGCTCGCTGAGTTTCCGGAGATCGCACGCCGCCTTGCAGGTTCCAAAGGCCTCGAGGTTGTCTCGCAGCAGCGCGGCGCCGTGTCCGCGACCTGCCGTCTGCATCGCGTTGCTACGGACCACGTCGCCCTTGTGGGCGACGCCTCCGGCTCGGCAGATTCGATTACGGGCGAGGGGCTGGCCGTCAGCTTTCGGCAGGGGCTCGCGCTGGCAGATGCCATCGCCGCCGGCTCGCTTACGGGCTACGAACGAGCGCACCGTGAGATTGCGCGCCTG
>DATNEM010000050.1:0-21475 GCA_035552995.1 Acidobacteriaceae bacterium
CCGGCATCTCCAGCCTCAAGGTCCGCTTCAACTCTGTCTTCGGCTATTACATCGAGATCACCAAGGCCAACGCACGCTCCGTACCGTCCGACTACGAGCGCAAGCAGACCCTCGTCAATGCCGAACGCTTCACTACGCCGGAGCTCAAAGACTACGAAGTTAAGATTCTGACTGCGCAAGAGCGCAGTCTGGATATCGAACGCCGCATCTTCGCGCAACTGCGCCGCAGTTTGCTCGACGCTGCGCCGCGGATTCGTGAGACAGCCCGCCGCGTCGCCGAGATCGACCTGCTCGCCAACTTCGCGCACCTTGCCGCACTGCGCGGCTGGGTGCGGCCGCAGGTCGACAACTCCACAAAGATTGAGATTTTCGCCGGCCGCCATCCTGTCGTCGAGCGCCGCATGGAAGATGCCGGAGAAGGCCGCTTTGTACCTAACTCGCTTTCGCTGGAAGCGTGGACGGGAAGCGCATCGCAGAGCGCCGAGACAAACTCAGCCGCCTCCATCGCTCTCATCACCGGCCCCAACATGGGCGGCAAGAGCACCTACCTGCGCCAGGCCGCGCTGCTTGTGATCATGGCGCAGTCCGGCTGCTTCGTTCCAGCCGAGCGCATGACGCTTGGCCTGGTCGACCGCATCTACACCCGCATCGGGGCCAGTGACAACGTCGCGCGCGGCCGCTCCACCTTCATGGTGGAGATGACTGAGACCGCCGCCATCCTCAACACTGCCACACCGCACTCTCTCGTTTTATTGGATGAGATGGGCCGCGGCACCGCCACCTACGACGGCCTCTCGCTCGCATGGGCGACGGTGGAGCATCTGCACAATGCCATCGGCGCCCGCACGCTGTTCGCGACGCACTATCACGAGCTCACCCTGCTCGCCGAACGGCTCACCCGCCTGCGCAACCTCCGCGTCACCGTCAAAGAGAACGCCAACGGCATTGTCTTCCTGCACACCGTCGAATCCGGAGCCGCCAGCAAGAGCTACGGCATCGAGGTCGCGCGCCTTGCCGGCCTGCCTGCCGCGGTCATCGCACGCGCCCGCGAAGTGCTGAAGCTGCACGAACGCGCCGAATCGCAGCAGATCTCCCCGGCACTAGCGCGCGCCGCAGATGAAGTTGCCGCGCAATCGCTGCAGATGACCATGTTCACGCCGCTCTCGCAGAAGATCGTCGATCGCATCGCCCAACTCGACACGGACAGCCTCACTCCGCGCGACGCCCTCAACCTTCTCGCCGAACTGAAGCAGGAGCTCGGCTCATGATCGCGCATTGCATGCGTGTTCAATCTATACTGCCGATGTCCACGGCCGCTTTTCGATCCTGTCATTCTGATCCCGTAAAGCGGGAGAAAAATCCCCGCATTTGGTCCTGCCACGGATTCCTGTCATGGCGCTGAAAACGAAATCGACGACTGGATCACGTCGCCCCCTCATCGTCGCGGGCGTCATGTCCGGCACCTCCGCCGACGGCGTCGACGTCGCCTTCTGCCGCATCTCTCCCGGCCGCGACGCAAACACTTCACCACAGATCAAGTTTCTCGCCCACGCCGGCTTCCCTTACCCGCGCGCCGTCCGCACGGAGCTCCTCCGCATCATGGAAGGCGGCCCCACAACCGCCGCCGATCTCTCGCGCCTCAACTGGCGGCTTGGCGCAATCTATGCCGACTGCATCGAGAGGGCCGCAACAAAGTTCAAACTCAAGCCCGCTCTCATCGGGCTCCACGGCCAAACCATCCACCACGAAACCACCCAGCGTAAATATCTCGGCTCTCCCGTCCGCTCCACCTGGCAGATCGGCGAAGCCGCCATTATCGCCGAGCGCCTCCGCTGCCCGGTCGTCAGCGACTTCCGCCCCGCCGACCTCGCCGCCCGCGGCCAGGGCGCGCCGCTCGTCCCCATGCTCGACTACACGCTCTTCCGCCACGCGAAACGCAACAGGATATTGCTCAACCTCGGCGGCATCGCGAACGTCACAGTAATTCCCGCCGGCGGTTCAATCGATTCCCTGCTCGCCTTCGACACCGGCCCTGCCAACATGGTCATCGACGCGCTCATGCAGTCCGAACTCGGCAAGCCCTACGACCGCAACGGCGCAGTCGCCGCACAAGGCGAAGTCCTCGGCGATCTCTTCAACCAGCTCTGGCGCGATCCATACTTCAGCGCTCCTCCGCCGAAGTCCTGCGGACGCGAGCAGTTCGGAGCAGCCTTCGCGCAACACCTCAAGCATCTCGCTCCCAAAGCCGCGCCCGCTGACCTCATCGCCACCGCAACTCTCCTCACCTCAACCTCTGTCATCGAAGCCATCTCCACCTTCTGCCTTCCGCACCTCGCGCGTCACGCACCCAAGGCCACCGCAACCGATCTCGTCGCCGCCGGCGGAGGCACGCGCAATCGCACGCTGATGTCGCTTCTCGCCGAAGGCGTCGCCGACCTCAACATCTCCCTCAGCCCCACAGACTCCCTCGGCATCCCCTCACAGGCCAAGGAGTCCGTCGCCTTCGCCCTCCTCGCCTGGCTCACCTACTTCGATCTTCCCGGCAACATCCCCGCCGCCACCGGCGCCTCTCGCGCAGTCATCCTCGGCAAGGCGAGCTATGTCTGACTTTCTCGATGACCTGACGGCCTTCTGGAAGACGAAGCGAGTCGACACAGCGACGCACAAGGCTACTGAGATTGAAATCGAAGCATGGGAGCGGCGTTACAACGTAGTTCTTCCAGCCGATCTACGGAGGTACGTCACACGAGTAAATGGTGTACACGGCGGGGAGAATCTTGACTTTGACCATGAGGGCATCACCTTTCTTCCTTTGTCCGCGATGTGCCCCGAAGCGGAATGGACAGAAGTCGGCGGACGGTCGGGTATGTTTGTCTTTGCCGATTTTCTCGTTCGTTGCAACTGGTGGTGCGTTCAACTTGACAGCAACCCGCATGAGCACACGCGAATTTTCTTCGGAGGAGGACTTAACGGAAACAGACTTCTCGCGACCTCGCTCTCCGAATTCTTCGATCTTTATAGGAACCATCACATGCGGCTTCATGGGCAATAAGGAGGCAGAGACGTGAAGCTATCAACGCACTTCGGATCGGCTCTCCTCGCCTCATGCGGGCTGTTCCTCACCTCCTGCCGCACGCCACCGCCTCCGCCCGGCACGATCACCATCATCATTGAGAGCAGCCCCAATAACCTCGACCTACGCCAGGGCACGGACATTCAGTCCGAGCGCGTAGGCTCCCTCATCTTCGATCCCCTGGTCAAAAAGGACGCACACTCCAACCTGCGCCCCTGGCTAGCCACCCGCTGGGAGCAGCCCGACCCTCTCACATGGGTCTTTCATCTTCACGACGGCGTCTACTTCCACGACGGCCGCCCGCTCGAAGCCGCCGACGTCGTCTGGACCATCCAGAGTCTCATCGATCCATCGCTCACGAAACCTCTTCCCGGCGGCACGCTTCTCAGCCCCAAGTCCGGATCCTTCGCCGCCGTGTCCAGCATCGAGGCCCGCGACCGCCTCACTGTCGTCATGCATCTCAAGCGCCCCGATCCCGCCCTGGTTTTCAACATGTCCGACGGTCTCTTCGGCGTGGTCCCGCGCGGCTCCGGCGCCGACCTCGGGCTGCATCCCATCGGCTCAGGCCCATACCGTTTCGTATCGCAGACGCAGGACAAGGAGGTCGTCCTCGAACGCGCACCGAACTGCTGGAGCGAGCCGAATGGTCTAGCCCCCTACGCCCGTCTCCAGTTCAACGTCGTGCCGGACACCATCACCTCCGCGCTCGAACTTCAGAAAGGCTCCGCCGACGCCGCCTCCGACGTCCTCACACCGGACATGGTCTACACGCTGCGCAACTCGCCCGCGGTAGAAATCTCCCAGGTCCCCGGCTCGACCGTCTGGTACATCAACTTCAACGTCGCCGACCCCGCCCTCGCCGACCGCCGCATCCGACAGGCCGTCGCGCTCGCAATCGACCGCCCCGCCATCATCGCCTCGCTCGACCGCGGTCACGCCCAACTCGCGCAAGGCTCGCTGCTTCCGCCCGGCTCCTGGGCCGCCGCCTCGCCCGCCGACCTCGCGCAGTACCCGCACGATCCCGCCCGCGCCGGCGCACTGCTCGACTCCGCCGGCCTTCACCCAGACGCGCACGGCATTCGCCTTCAACTCAACCTCAAGATCTCCACCGACGAGCAGACCCGCCTGCTCGCCGTCGCCCTGCAACAACAACTTCGCGCCGCAGGAATCGCGCTCTCCATCCGCTCGGCGGAGTTCGGCACCTTCTACTCCGACGTCACGCACGGCGCGTTCCAGATGTACATCCTCAAATGGATCGGCTCCAACGAGGACCCCGACATCTTCCGCTACATGTACTCCTCCGCTAGCCTTCCGCCGCGCGGAGCCAATCGCGGCCACTATCTCAATCCGCGCATCGACGCATTGCTCGCCCAGGCCGCCGGCGAGTCCGGCCCCGACGCACAGACCCGCCGCCGCGCCGACTACATCGCCATCCAAAAAATCCTCTCCGTCGATCTTCCCTCCATCCCCCTCTGGTTCCCATCGAGCGACCTCGTCCACTCCCGCCGCCTGCCCCACGCCACCGCCCAACCCGACGGCAACTACGACTTTCTGCGCTAACCACTTCCGCTTGTCATCCTGAGCGAAGCGAAGGACCCCTGTATTTGTTTCCGGGTGCCCCATCCGTACGCGTTCTTTGCGGACGGGTGGGGATGCACCTATTGCGGGCAGAAGTGAGAAAATCAATCTATGGCCGAAACCCTCACGCCGCCCGCACCCGCCCGTCCCGCCGCCGCACCCGGCACCGCGCCACACTCCCACGGCGAACCCCCCGCACGCCGCCAGATCGTCTGCTTCGGCTTCTACAAGGTAATGCCCGAATGGCGCCGCCTTCCCGCTGCCGAAAAATCCGCGCACAAGGCAGCCTTCGCTGCCCTGCTCGACAAGTGGAACAAGCCCGGTGAGTTCCTCTCGCTCACCTACTCCACCGTCGGCACCCGCGGCGACGTCGACATGTGCGTGTGGTCCATCGGCTACGGCGTCGACGAGCTCAACCAGATGCGCGCCGAGCTCCTCGCCACGCCGCTCGGCGGCTACCTCACCAGCCCGCACAACTTCCTCGCCATGACCAAGCGCTCCCAGTACCAGATCGACCGCGCCGACGAGAGCGAAGGCGAAGGCCGCGGCGCCATCCGCCCCGGCGGCCAGAAGTACATCTTCATCTACCCCTTCTGGAAGACGCGCCCCTGGTATCTCCTCCCCATGGCCGAGCGCAAGCGCCTTATGGACGAGCACATCCGCATCGGCATGTCCTACCCGCGCGTCAAGCTCAACACGACCTACTCCTTCGGCCTCGACGACCAGGAGTTCGTCGTTGCCTTCGAGACCAACTTCCCCGAGGACTTCCTCGACCTCGTCCAGCAGCTCCGCGAGACCGAAATCTCCATCTACACCCTCAAAGACTTCCCCATCTTCTCCTGCGTCCGCGTCCCCCCGATGGAAATGCTCGACCGGCTGGGATGATCAAAGTGCTACTCTGCTATCGCAACTAATGCGGGAGAACAGACCATGCGCGCAGCTCTCGCAGGAATTGCCATAGGGATCGCACCGTTATGCACAGCAGCGCAGGCGTCGCGCTCCTTTGAAGTCGCAACAATCAAGCCCGTCGCTCGATGCACCGCGCCCATCGTCGCAACATTTACTCAATCCGGACGGCTGAACGTCGGCTGCCAGCCATTAGTCATCTTGATTAGGCTCGCGTATTTCCCCCGCGTACAGGAGGGCGATGTCACGGGAGGTCCGAAGTGGTCGCAGACCGACCTCTATGACCTGGTTGCCAAAGTGGATGACGCCGACATGGCTGGCTGGAACCGAATGAACTATCGCGAGCAGCTCAAAGTAGTGCAGCCGTTGCTCCAGCAATTGCTCGCGGATCGTTTCAAGCTGAAGGCGCATACCGACACCCGAATGATCCAGGCTTATGCGCTGGGGCAGGCTAAAGGCGGCGCGAAACTGAAGGAAGTGCCACCACCCGACCAACACAATCAGATCGTCGGCGATGCCGCTCCGAAGAGCACCGATCCTCCCGTTGGCGGCTTTCGCATTGTGAACAACCGAATGATTGCGCGGGCCGTGCAGATTCCCGATCTGCTCTGGTTCTTTGCCGCCCGCTCAGGTTACGAGGATGCGCCGGCTGTCGACAGGACAGGGCTCGACGGCTATTACGACTTCGAGATGAAGTTGCCCGACTTCAATGACAAAGCCGAGTTCGAGCGGCAGATGAGCGAACAGCTCGGGCTTCGTATCCAGCAGCAGAAGGTGCCGCTGCCAACTATCGTCATTGACCAGGCCGAAAGGCCCTCTCTCGACAACTGATCCAGACGTTCGTGTCGATGACGACGATCACGCTCTAAGCCCGCGCTTTGCGGCGGCTTGGTC
The DNA here is from genome assembly GCA_035552995.1 of Acidobacteriaceae bacterium. Classification (GTDB taxonomy): domain Bacteria; phylum Acidobacteriota; class Terriglobia; order Terriglobales; family Acidobacteriaceae; genus Edaphobacter. Next base: position 6,452 of record DATNEM010000050.1, read on the forward strand.
TCTCCGCGCGCACCTCGCGGATCAGCCGCGGCACATCGGCCTCGGTGTAGCCCTCCGGGTTGCGGCCCCCCGCATACTCGCCCACCTCATCCAGCGTCCCCCTCGCCTGTTGCGCGGCATAGGCGCGGAAGGCCTCACGGAACAGCTCGCTCATGGTGCGGCTGTCGCGCTGCGCAAGTGCCTCAGCCCTTTGCGCCAGCTCCGGCGGCAGGCTGATGGTATACACCCTCGATTTTCTTGTGGCGGCAACGGCCATGCCAGAATATTAGAGAGTAATTGGTTCCATTACAATCGATTGCAGCCACATATCGGGCTGATAGCTTAGAGCTGTGAGCTTTATAGCTCTCAAACTTCCCTGTCTCAAAGTGCCTCTGATTGCCGCCCTGCGGCAGCGACACACATGGCTTGTCAAGCAAAACCTTCCATCTCACCTCGTTCCAGCGAGATACGCGCACTTCAAACACACACCCGCCTGCTAAAATAGAAGTAGTTCAACGTGTCAGGAGGCCCGGCAACCGCCGGGCCTTCGCTTTTGCTGAATTGAATCCTCTGCGGAAAAAGGAGCCGCACAAACCGCCTGTTTTCAGCAAAATACATGTAAGTCAAATGCCTTCTAGAACATAGCACTTAAGTCGCTTGTTTTCTAGAAGATGCAATTTTAGATAGGGGGGAGAGGGTGGTACAAATGATCGCCGAAATCCATTCCGCGAACGACAGGTGCCCCGGGTGCCCCATCCGTACGCGCTCGGAGCCTGTCCTGAGCGAAGTCGAAGGACGGACGAGTGGGGTAGCGAAGAGGCTCGCTACTCGCCCACACTTCCGCCGTAATTCCCACACCGTCTCGCGCGCTACACTCAAGCTCGCAGTGCCCCGCCGCGTCTACGAACTCGATCCGGAAGTCTCCGCCGCTACCGCCAAGCTGCGCTTCCTCAAGCAGCTTGTCTGCTCCGACGCCCCCGAGCAGGCCCTGCGCTATCACGGCTTCCGCAGCATCGCCGGCGTGGACGAGGTGGGCCGCGGCGCGCTCTTCGGTCCCGTCGTCGCCGCCGCCGTCATTCTTCCCAAAAGTATCGGCGCCCTCGCCCGCGCCGGCCTCAAGGACTCCAAGCAGCTCGATAGGAAACAAAGAGAACGCCTCGACCGCCGCATTCGCCGTCGCGCCCTCGCCATCTCCATCGCTGCCGTCGATGTCGAAACCATCGACCGCATCAACATCTACCAGGCCACGCGTCTCGCCATGTTGCTCGCCGTCCGCGGCCTCGCGCTCGCGCCCGATCATCTCCTCATCGACGCCGTCCGCATCGACCATGATTGCCCGCAGACCAAGCTCTACTACGGCGACTCGCTCTCGCTCTCCATCGCCGCCGCGTCCGTTATCGCCAAGGTGCATCGCGACGCCCTCATGCGCGAACTCGACGAAGTCCACCCCGGCTACGGCCTGGCCTCGCACAAAGGCTACGCCACGCCCGAGCACAGGAGCGCCCTGCGCGAACTCGGCCCATGCCCGCTGCACCGCAAAACCTTCGCGCCCGTCCGCGCCCTCATACCCGGCGAACCCATCCCCGAAACCGCCCTGCTATTCAACGACGATCCCGACGCCGCCGACCCAAACTACTTTGCAGACGATCCCCTCATCGCCGACGCCCTCGCCGAGCCATCCCTCGACGATCTCCTCCACCAACCCGCCGCGGTCTAACCGTCGCCAACTCCGACAGAAGCCGTCATTCTGGACCGCGCAACGCGCGTGTCCAGAATCCCGGTATTTCAAAATCCTTTGCCGTATCCGTGTTGATCCGTTCGATCCGTGTTCATCCGTGTTAAGCATTTGCCTTTGCTTTACTCTAATCAGAACAATGTCCCGCAATCTCCTCTGCGTCACTGCGCACCCTGACGATGAATGCTTCGGCTTCGGCGGAGCGCTGATGCTCGCGCACGAGGCCGGCTTCGAAACCACCGTCATCTGCTTCACCGATGGACAGGCCGCGACCAACCGGGTGGGCGCAACATCGAACGAGCACCTCGGCCAGATGCGCCGCGAAGAGTTCGCCGCCTCCTGCAAGATTCTCGACGTCACCCACTCCGAGTTGCTCGACTACCAGGACGCGCAACTCGAGTTCGCCGACTTCTCCAAGACCGCCGCGCTCCTCGTCCAGAAGATGCGCGCATGGAAGCCGAACATCGTCCTCACCTTCGGCATGGATGGCGCGCTCAACACCCACCCAGACCACACCATGGTTTCGGCCTTCACCACTGCGGCCTTCCATTGGGCCGCCAGCCCCAAGCGCTTCCCCGACCTCGGCCCCATCCACGCCGCGGACCGCCTCTACTACAACACCGCCAGCTTCTTTCTGCCCAATCGCCCCGCGCCGCTGCCCTCGCCCTGGACCGTTACGCTGGACGTGCGCCACCTGCAGGACCGCAAATTTCAGGCCTTCCACGCGCACGCCTCGCAGCTCCCGCTGATGCAGAACTTCGAGGCCAACTTCAAAGCCCGCGCCGGCACTGAGGTCTACACCCTCGCCGCCACGCCTCGCCCCCAACCCGCGCAGCAGATGACCGATCTCTTCGCGGGGCTGTGAGCTCGTAGCTGTCAGCTCACATATCCCAATCACTTGTTCTTAGATCAGTACTACGGCGCGTATGCCTTGGCTGGCGCTGTACTCTTACGAGACTTCTTCACCTTCTCCTTCGCCCACCACGCCACGCGCGCCAGTAGCAGCGCGAAGAACACGGCCGTCACCGGGCCCGGCTCTGTCACTCCCTTCTTCACCAGCAACCACCAGTGCGCCACAGCAGCCCACCCGGCGATATAAACGAGCCAATGCAGCCGTCGCCACGCCTTGCCGCCCATCGCGCGCATCACAAACGCCGGCGAGGTAATTGCCAGCGCCAGCAGAATCGCATACGCGCCCAAGCCGACCTGAATAAACCACCGCTTCTTCAGGTCATCTAGAACCGTCGGCCATATCTGCTTCCACTCCTCGACGATGATGCCCACGTGCCGCTGCTTCAGACCCGCCCACACCGTCGTCACGTCATAGCCGGAGAACAGAAACACATATGTCGCCAGATGCAGCGTCGCGTAGAAAAACGCGTACAGCCCCAGCAGCCGCCGGAACCGGACCAGATTGGCCAGCTTCGGATGCAGCCGCCGCACCGGCGTCACTGCCAATGACGCGACCAGTAGCCACAACGCCCAAAAGCCGGTCTGGTGCGTGACGTAGTTCACCGGGTCGGCGAGCAACACCAGCGATCCCGACTTGTACGTGCGGTAAAGATCAAGGAGCGGGATCAGGCACACCGCGTGCACCAGCACCTTCACCCATGAAATCCACTTGTTCGGCATCGCACCCTTCTTACCAGTTTGTCATTCTGAGCCGTATCGGGGGTCCCCGACGAGCAGTTTCTACTCGTTGGGGTGATTTGGCGAAGAATCCCCGCATTTGGAACACCCGCCAAACAGCGACGGAGCCGTTCATGCTCAATTCACCTTAAAAATTCTTTTTCAGGTTCATCCCCGAGTACAGGCTCGCCACCTGGTCGCCATAGCCATTGAACGGCTGCGTCGGAATCGTCTTCGGCAGAAAGCTCGCGTCGATCCGCCGCTCATGCGCCTGCGACCATCGCGGATGGTCCACTTGCGGATTCACATTGGAGTAAAAGCCATACTCGTTCGGCGCGCTGTCGTTCCACGACGTATGCGGCATCTTGTCCGTGAAGTTAATCTTCACAATCGACTTGCCATTCTTGAACCCATACTTCCACGGGCTGACCACGCGCACCGGCGCGCCATTTTGGTTGGGCAACTCCTGCCCATAGCAGCCGAAGGTCAGCAGACAAAGCGGGTTCATCGCTTCATCCATGCGCAGCCCTTCGCTATAGGGCCAGTCCAGCGCGCTCGGCTTGTTCGGCATGTCGCTCGACTTGGAGTCCGAGATGAACTGCACAAACTTCGCGCTCGGCAGCGGCTCTGCCCAGTTGATCAGCTCGCTCAGCGAATAGCCATCCCACGGAATCACCATCGACCACGCCTCCACGCAGCGGTGACGGTACACGCGGCTCTCAATCGGGCGGTACTTCATCAGCGTGTCGATATCGACGGTCTTCTTGGCCTTCACGAGACCCGTGATCTCTACCGTCCACGGCCGCGTGTGCAGCGTGTGCGCGTTCTTCGCCGGATCGCCCTTGTCCGTGCCGAACTCGTAAAAATTGTTGTAGTTGGTCGCCTTTGCAAATGGCGTCTGCTGGTCCGGCACAGTGTATTTGCTTGGAACCACGGTCAGCTTCTGCTGCGCATGAACCGCCGGCGGATGCAGCAGCCAGGGCATGCTCTTCAGCTCCAGTGCGCCCGCGCCCGCGACCGCCAGACCTCCGGCGATGAAGTTACGCCGATTGAGGAAGGCCTCTTTCGGCGTGATCTCCGACGATAAAATCTCTGGGCCCAGCGTTTTGTGGTCTTTGATCAGCATCGCATTCCCTCCGATCTCGCTCTTCGGCTCCCGCCACTCGTTAGACTCATATAGAGTACGCGCGATAAGCCGGTCTGGATGTCGTCGCGCCCTTGAATCGAAAACTCGCCTAACCTCATCTCCAGCGAACCGACACCCATTCCCGCGCCATATAGACCGCGGTTCCCAGCGCCACAACCACCGCCGCGCCAACGATCTCGCGAAAGCCGGCGACATGCGTGCGCGCCGCGACCATATAGATAAACCCAGCGATCGCCAGCAGCGGCGGCACAGGGTACAGCCAGACCCGGAAGGGCCTCTTCATCTCCGGCTGTCTCCGCCGCAGATAAATCACGCCCACATGCTGAAGCAGGAACTGCATCAGAATCCGCAGCACCACCAGCGCTGCGATCACATCCGCCAGTGAGAAGAAGCAGAAGCAGACCGCAGCTGCCCCCAGGGCCAATAGTGACACGTTCGGAAATCCGCGCCGGTGCACCCGCCCGAAGACCCCAAAGAAATTCCCGTCGCGCGCCGCAGCATACGGAATCCGCGAATACCCCAGCAGCAGCGAAAACACGCTGGCGAACGCCGTCACCATTACCAGCACGGCAGCGATCTTTCCCAGCAATGGCCCCATATGCGGCCCGTATGCTGCCTCCATAAACACGGCAATGACCGCCCGCCTCGTGGCCATATCGTGCGCGCCAACCAGCCGCTGCCACGGCAGCACGCTCAGCACGCTTACGTTCATCGCCAGATACAGCGCGCCCACCAGCACAATCGAAATCAGGATCGCGCGCGGAATGTTCCGCGCCGCATCCTTCACCTCGCCGCCCAGGAACGCCACGTTGTAGTAACCCCAGTAGTCGTACGTCGCCACCAGCATCGCTGCGCCCAGGCCCGCAAAGAACCCCGGTGTAAGCGCAAACGCTCGCGTGGGGAACGTGAAGGCGTGCCGCACGCTGCCATGCATAGCGCCGGCGACGACGACCCACCCGATCAGCAACATCACAGCACACCACATCACCCAGGCAACCACGCGCAAATTCGCCAGTCCTCGATACAAGAGCACTACCGCCGCAACCACCGCCCCAATGGCGACCGCTGTCGCAGGTCCAATGCTTACGCCAACGCTGTACTCGCCGATCCGGGCCATATGCATCGTCGTATGCCCAGCCAGCCCCGGCCACAGATACGTCGCATACTGCCCCAACCCGATGCACCCCGACGCGACAGACAGCGGTGCGGAAAAAAGCAGTTGGAAGAGAAACAGAAACGCCAGAAATCTCCCCGCGCCACTGCGACTATCGCGCCCTGCGTAAATTTTGCGCAGGAACGCATACGACCCGCCCGCCTCCGGCATCGCGGCGCCCAGTTCCGCCCACACCAGCCCATCGCACAGCGCCAGCCCGGCGCCGAGCACCCAGCCCAGCATCGCCTGCGGGCCGCCCATCGCCCCCAGCAGCAGAGGCAGCGTGATGAACGGCCCCACGCCGATCATGTCCAGCATGTTCAGCGCGACCGCGCCCTTCAGCCCCAGGCTGCGCGGCAGCTGCGCCGCAGTTTCAGATCCGCCGCGCGGAAACTCGCGCGCGGCCCCATTTGTGGCTGGTGTTTCGATGTATCGAGTCTACCCTCCGACCCACACCTCGCGCCGCATGACAGCAACCATCTCCATGAGAGACACTTGTCATCGCACAGAGGAAGGACCCACATGATCACCGGAGCCCGCGAGAAAAATCTCTTCGAAGCCGCCGACACGCTCGTCAACGCCCGCCGCACGCACAGCCCCATCGCCGAACTTCCTGCCGATCTGCAGCCAACCTCGCTCGAAGAGGCCGCGCTCGTCCACAGGCACATCGCGGAAGCCTACGGCGAGATCGGCGGATGGAAGATCGGCGCGCCGACCGCCGACGCCATACCTTTTTTCGCGCCCATGCCGCGCGCATGGATGGCCTCGAGCGGCGCTATCCTCTACGGCCAGACCTATCGCTACCGTGTGCTCGAAGCCGAGATCGCCTTCTGCCTGGGCTCCGATCTTCCCCCGCGCGCGCAGCCCTACAGTCGCGACGAGGTCCTCGCCGCTGTTGCCAGCTGCCACCCGGTGATCGAAGAGCTCGAATCCGGCCTCATCGATCCCAAAGCCGCCAACAACTTCTCCGCCCTCGCCGACCTGCAGATGCACGGCGCATTCATCTACGGTCCCGCCTACGCCGACTGGCGCTCCCTCGACTTCAGCCAGGAATCCGTCACGCTCTCCGTCAACGGTGTCGTTCAGGTCGAGCGTACCGGCTCCAACACCTCAGGCGATCTCCTGCGCCTGCTTCCCTACCTCGCCAACGAAGGCGCCGCACGCACCGGCGGCCTCCGCGCCGGTCAGTGGATCACCACCGGCTCCTGGACCGGCAACACGCCCGCGCCGCCGAACTCCACCGCTGAGGCCCGCTTCGCCCACGCAGGGGTTGTCAGCTTTCGCTTCGCATAGGGCAACAGCGTTCCGTTCCACAGAGCCCGTTGCGTATCGCGCAAAGCGAGCTGCGCCATTTGCCAACCATGGCACGATCTTCTACCGTGGATTCGCCATGCCACGCAAACCGAGCCGCCGCTCTTTTCTTAAGCTCTCCGCCGCAGCCGCCTCTATCTCCGCCGCAAAGTTCGCACACGCCGCCCCCGGTGGCGGCCGCATCGCCATCATCAGTGACGATTCCGCGCTGATTCATTCCGAGCCGGTTCAATACGCTCTCGGCAAACTCCGCGATGTGCTGACATCGGCGCACCTCACTGACGATCACATGGCCGCCGCGCTTCACATCCACATCGCACCGCCGGACAGCGCCCTCGCCAAGCCATTCCCGCGCGCAACTTCCGTCTCACAATCGGAGACGGTCGCCCTGATCCCCGGTACGCACATGGGCAAGCCGGCCATTCTCGCCACCGGCGTCGACGCGCGCGGCATCGTCTACGGCCTGCTCGAACTCGCCGATCGCGTCCACTCTTCTCCAGACCCCGTCACCGCGCTCCATCTTGCCGCGCCTTACATCGAGACCACCCCCAACAAGGTCCGCAGCGTCTCGCGCGGCTTCTGCTCCGAGGTCGAAGACAAGCCCTGGTACTACGACCGCGCCTTCTGGACCCAATACCTCGATACTCTCGCCGCAGCGCGGTTCAATCGATTCGCCCTCACCTTCGGCCTGGGCTATGACTTTCCCCGCGGCGTCACCGGCGACTACTTCCACTTCCCCTACCCGTACCTCGTCGAGGTTCCGGGTTACGAGCAGGTGCACGTCGAGCCCGCCCTCCAACCCGGCGAGCGCCAGCGCAACTTCGAGATGCTGCAGTTCATCGCCGCCGAGACCGCGCGCCGTGGCCTCGAATTCCAGCTTGGTATCTGGACCCACGCCTACCAGTGGAGCGAATCCCCCAACTCCGACCACCACATCGTCGGCCTCACACCGGAGACCCACGCCGCCTACTGCCGCGATGCTCTCGCGATGCTACTCAAGGCCTGCCCGCAGATCACGGGCCTCACCATGCGCATCCACGGCGAGTCCGGCATCCCTGAAGGCAGCTATCCCTTCTGGAAGACGCTATGGGAGGCCGTCCCCGCTGCGCGCACAGCCGACGGCAAGCCGCGCGTCATCGAGCTCGATCTCCACGCCAAAGGCCTCGACCCCGAGACCATCGCCATCGCCAAGGCGACCGGCATGCCGGTCAAGGCCGGCTGCAAGTTCTGGGCCGAGCACCAGGGCGTCGGCTACCACCAGGCCGACATCCGCGCCTATGAATATCCGCGCACCGGCGTCACCGGCACCTTCGCCGTCTCCAATGGCGCGCGCAACTTCACCCGCTACGGCTATGGCGACTTCTACTCGAAGGACTACGGGATGGACCTCATCTACCGTGTCTGGCCGGGCACGCAGCGCCATCTGCTCTGGGCCGATCCGGCGCTTGCCTCGGGCTACGGCCGCGCCGCCAACTTCTGCGGCGCCGCCGGTATGGAGATCATGGAGCCGCTCTTCTTCAAGGGCCGCGAAGGCTCGGGCCGTCCCGGTGGCCGAGATGCTTATGCGGATACTTCACTCGGCACACAGAAACTCGACACCGCCAAATTCACCCTCACCTACATGACCTGGGGGCGCCACCTCTACAACCCCGATACCGACCCCACCTTCTACCACCGCACGCTCGCACAACAGTTCGGCCCTGCAGGTCCGGCGCTCGAAACCGCGCTCGCCGCCTCCAGCCGCATCCTGCCGCTCGTCACGACCGCGTGGTTGCCCTCGGCCTCCAACCACGAGTTCTGGGCCGAGATGCTGACCTCCGTGCAGATTCTTCCCTACACCAGCAAGCGTCCGCTCTACGGCGACTCGCCCGCACCGCATAACGTCTCCGCCATCTCACCGCTCGACCCGCAACTCTTCACCACCATCGGCGAGCACGCGGACAATCTCATCCATAACAAGGTTGACGCGCGCTACAACTCCAGCGAAGTGATCGCCTCACTCGAATCCCTCGTTGCCACCTCCAACAATGCGCTCGCAAAAGCCCGCACCTCTGCCGGTGCCAAAGCCCGCACGCCGGAGTTCCGCCGCGCCGAGGAAGACATTCTCATCCTCAACGGCCTCGGAAGCTTTTACGCCAGCCTCTTCCGCACCGGCCTGCTTTATTCAATCCACGAGAAGACGGGCGGCCCCGCCGCAGTGCAGCAATCTCTCGCGGCCTACCGCAAAGCCCGCAAGACTTGGGCGGATTTTTCCATGCGAGCTAAATCTGTCTACGCTTCTGATATCAGCTACGGCCGGCCAGATTTCCGCCGCGGCGATTGGTCGGCTCGTTTGGCCGCTATCGATGCCGACCTCGCCGCACTGGAACAGTCCTTTGCATCGACAGTCGCAATTACTTCAGGCCCTCCGGAAGGACTCCCCAAAGCGCACTCCCCTGTTCCTCGCCCCACCATCGACGCGCGCCACACGCCCGCCGACTCTTTCCACCCCGGCAGCGCACTGCAGGTAGTCATCGGGACCTATCCCGCTGCCGTGTCGAAAGCCATCCTCTGGTATCGCCACGTCACTCATGGCGAGCGCTGGCGCTCGGTGGAGATGCAGACCACAGAATCGCGTGCCGGCGGCCGGTACGTCGCCTCCATCCCCGCCGACTACACCAACTCTCCCTACCCGCTGCAGTACTACTTCGAGGTGCGCACCGCCAACGCCACCACCCTCCACCCGCCCTTCAACTCCACCTGGAGCAACCAGCCCTATTACGCCATCCACAAACGCACCTGATCGAAACCGGAAGGGCACGCGCTCACGGGTGCCTTGAGCGCCCCCCCAATAAATGTGTCATCCCGAGCGCAGGCGTGAACATTAGTTCGCGCCGCAGCCGAGGGACCTGCAGTTGTCTCTGTCCTCTCTCCAAAAAAACTCGGTGAACTCGGTGTTAAGCCTTTCGCCGTGCCGTCAATTCACTCCCCTGCACGCAACCAGCTAACATAGACTCCTATGCCCATCACCGCTCCCTCCGGCGTCGCTTTCGCCGCCCCCATCTCCCCCCGCCACGCTGAGATTCTCACGCCGGAAGCCCTCGACTTCATCGTCCGCCTGCAGCGTACATTCAATTCACGCCGCAAAGAACGTCTCGCCGCCCGCGTCACCCGCCAGGCCGAACTCGACGCGGGCCAGAAGCCTGACTTCCTCTCCGAGACCAAAGCCATCCGCGAGGCCGATTGGACCGTCGCGCCTATTCCTGCCGACATTCAAGACCGCCGCGTCGAGATCACCGGCCCCGTCGACCGCAAGATGATCATCAACGCGCTCAACTCCGGCGCCAAGGTCTTCATGGCCGACTTCGAGGACTCCACCACGCCCACCTGGGACAACCTGCTCGACGGCCAACTCAACCTCTGCGATGCCGTCCGCCGCACCATCACCTTTGAAGACCCAACCACCAAAAAGAGTTACAAACTCATCGACTCACCCGCGGTCCTCTTCGTCCGCGCCCGCGGCTGGCACCTGGAAGAGCGCCACATCTCGGTCGACGGCGAACCCATGTCCGGCTCTCTCTTTGACTTCGGCCTCTACGTCTTCCATAACGCGAAGGAACTCCTCGCCCGCGGCTCCGGCCCCTACTTCTATCTGCCCAAGATGGAGTCGCACCTCGAAGCCCGCCTCTGGAATGATGTCTTCGTTCAGGCAGAGGCCGAACTCGGCCTGCCGAAGAACTCCATCAAGGGCACCGTCCTCATCGAAACCATCCTCGCCAGTTTTGAGATGGATGAGATCCTCTACGAACTGCGCGACCACTCCGCCGGCCTCAACTGCGGCCGCTGGGACTACATCTTCTCCTTCATCAAGAAATTCGCCGCCGACACCGCCATCCTTCTCCCTGACCGCGGCCAGGTCTCGATGACCACGCACTTCATGCGCAGCTACTCCAAGCTCTGCATCAAGACCTGCCACCGCCGTCAGGTGCACGCCATGGGCGGTATGTCCGCGCTGATCCCCATCAAGTCCGACCCCGAGGCCAACGAGAAAGCGATCGCCGGCGTCCGCGCCGACAAGGAGCGCGAGGCCACCGACGGCCACGACGGCACCTGGGTCGCGCATCCCGGCCTCGTCCCGGTCGCGCTCGAAGTCTTCAACCGCATCATGCCGGGACCAAATCAAATCTCCAAGCAGCTCCCCGATTACAACGCCACCGCCGCCGATCTCCTGCAAGTCCCCACCGGCTCCATCACCGAAGCCGGCCTCAAGCAGAACGTCGCCGTCGGCCTTGGCTACGTGGAGGCATGGCTGCGCGGCATCGGCTGCGTCCCGCTCTTCAACCTGATGGAAGACGCCGCCACCGCGGAGATCAGCCGTGCGCAGCTCTGGCAGTGGGTCCACCACGGCGCCAAGATCACCGACGGCCCACACCCCGGCACCGCCATCACCACTGCCCTCTTGGAAAAGACCATTGCCGACGAGCTTGCCGCCACCAAGTCGAAGGTCGACGCCACGCGCTACAACGCTTATGAGCGCGCTGCCGTGCTGATGCGCAAGCTCATCGAGTCGCCCACCTTCCCCGAGTTCCTCACCGTTCCCGCCTACGCCGAAGTCCTGAGGGAAGAGAAGTTCTAGATAGACACGGAATGCGTTAAGGCGCCAGGCATCTCACTTGGCACTTTCCCGCACCTGAGTCACAACATGAAGGACGGCATCAACAACAGCCTGCGGATGATCGACCTGAATCATGTGTCCGCCGTCGACAAATATCTGCGTGCCACGCGGGGAAAGTGCTACAAGCTCCTTCTGAATCGCTCCGAAGGAGTTGGGTGAATCGGCGTTTTTGCCCAAGCCTTCTGTCAAGACAGTTAGGGGAATATCGCCCACCGGACCAGCCTCAAGCACCTCCGTGGAATCCTCATCAAAAGCTCTCCACTCCGCCATGTGAGTGCGCCACGGTTGCAGTCGGCACTCCGTTGTTCGGCGAACGTCGCGTTCTGTAGCCGGCCAGCGATCGCACCAGCCAGTGAGTCGAGGCCAGCCAAAGGGCATCGTGTCCTCCAGATATCCCAATTTGCGGAGAAACAGTTCATTGCCACGGCTAACGGCCGGATCCATGCGTTTGTATTGATTCGGAGAAGTGGAATCGACCAGGACCATGCCCACCACATCCGAGCGATACAATCCCGCATACTCGCGAACAATCATGCCACCCAGAGAGTGCCCCACCAGAACGAAAGGGCCGCTCACACCCGCATGGTTGAGCAACGTGTGCAACTCTTGAGCGATTGTCTTCACGTCGCGCGGCTTCGGACTTGGATCACTCCATCCGTAGCCAGCACGGTCATAGCTGCACACTCGCGTTGTCTTTGCAATTGCCGGCTGGACGCCAGCCCACGTAAGCGAGTCGTCCGCGATTCCCGACTCAAGCAAAACCGTCGGTGATCCGCTTCCCCGGCAGTTGAGATGGAGCCGGTAGCCACCAATATCGATCAGCTTTCCGGGACCAGGATGCTCTGCCAGATCCGCCCTCGCCCCGACGAATTGATAGATCGCTCCTGTGAGCAGGATTAGAAGGATGCCGGAAACTGAAGCAGCAAATATTCTTCTGGGCATAGCAATGTCTCTATCTCTCCGTCGGCGATGCGATCCACTCGGAATCCTACGCCGATCAAATCAAATAGAGTTCTTGATCTCGCGCCATCCACGCGGAGCTATACTCTTCGTATGGCAACCGCGGCACAAAATCCTGTGACTGTGCGCTTCTCGAAGGAGACCTCCAAAGCTTTGGTGCAATATGTCTCAGACGGCGCGGACAACGGGTCTGAAGCTATCTCCCACTTCGTAGAGGAGGCGGTACAAGACCGCATCTTCCGCGAAGCTGCTCGTCGCGCCAAAGAGGCTAACGCCAATCGCAGCGAAGAGGAGATACTCCAGGCCGTTGATGAGGCGCTGGATGCGGTGAGACACGCTCGGTGATCGTCGTTCTCGACAGCAACATCTTCTTCAGCGCACTCATTACCCCAAAGGGCTACTCCGCAACCATCTACAACGCGTGGCAGGACCGCCACTTCGATCTGGTCACATCGACAGAACAAATCGAAGAGATCCGAGGCGCCAGCCGTAACAAGAAACTCGCTCATATCCTGCGGCCCCGCGAGGTTGGCGTCATGCTGAATGCGATCCGGAAGGCGACTGTTCTCGATCAAGTGCCGCGAAGGTTCGGGGCAGAAGATCCGACCGATTCGTTCCTTCTGAATCTCGCCGCAGCCGCATCTGCCCACTTCTTGGTTAGTGGCGACAAGCGCTCAGGTCTGCTTACTCGACGGCGTATCGAATCCACACGTATTCTGACGCCGAGACTATTTTGCGAAACTGTCCTAGTGGCGCGACACTAACGCTTTTTCTTCTCCTGCACAGTTCGTCAATAACTCAGTCTGCATAACCCAATACGCATCTTGACACGTCTTGCATGAATCTCAATCATCGGAGATACGTTTCTCCTGAGGTGCCTTTTGCCGCGTCCGTATTGGTCAGGTCACATCCAGATATCGCTCGTCAGCGTTGGCGTCAAACTCTTCGTCGCCACCGAAGCCAAGGGCGAGATCCGCTTCCATCAAATCTCGCGCTCCACCGGCGAGCGCGTCCGCCATCAGAAGGTCCTCTCCTCCGCCATCGAAGAGGCGCCCGACCAGGCCGCCGCGCCGGTCGAGAAGGATGAGATCGTCAAGGGCTACGAATACTCCAAGGGCCAGTACGTCATGATCGAGCCCTCAGAGATCGCCAACCTACGTATCCCCTCCAAGAACACAATTGAGATCACGCAGTTCGTTTCGCTGTCCGAGGTCGCGCCCGAATATCTCGAAAAGCCCTACTTTGTCGTGCCTGAGAACGACGTGCAGGCTGAGGCCTTCGCCGTCATCCGCACCGCTCTCGCGAAATCCAAGCGCGCCGGCCTGGGCAAAATCGCCTTCGGCGGCCGCGAGCACATCCTCGCCATCACCGCTGCACCCAACGATGAAGCCGGCATGATGGCCTACACCATGCGTTACCAGGAAGAACTCCGCAATCCCGCCGAGTACTTCAAGGACATCAAGAAGGTAAAGGTCGATTCCGACTCGCTCGAACTTGCCGAATCGCTCATCAAAAAACGCACCGCGAAGTTCGACCCCGAGAAATTCACCGATACCTACGAGACCGCCCTCAAGGAACTCGTCGAAGCTAAGCTCAAGCACCTGCCCATCCCACAGGAAGAACCCGCCGCGCCGCACCGCGCCAAGGTCATCAACCTGATGGACGCCCTGCGCAAGAGCGTTGAAGAGGACTCGGGCGCCAAGCTGCCGAAGAAGAAGCCCGCCGCCAGCGAGCGCAGCGGCATCGCCATCGTCAAACCAACCAAGTCCAAGGCCGCCGCAAAACGCAAATCCGCATAACCTTTGCGTGCATTACTCTTGAATCGCAGCATCTGATATTTCAGATGGAGCGATCCGATGCCTGCGAAGAAGCCTGCAAAGAAGTCTGCTAAGTCCGCAACCCGGTCTGCGCCCAAGAAGGCGGCGGCGAAGAAGCCTGCCAAATCTACTGCGGCAAAGAAGCAGACCGCTTCCTCTGCTGTTGATGATCAGTTAGCGCGCTATCGCTCCATGCGCGACTTCCACATCACCGTCGAACCCTCCGGCAGTAAGAGCGACACGAAGAAAACCGCGAACCGCACACAACTCCCGTTCTGCGTGCAAAAGCACGCCGCCTCGCATCTGCATTACGACTTCCGTCTCGGCTGGAATGGCGTGCTTAAAAGCTGGGCCGTGGCCAAAGGCCCCAGCTACGTCACCGCCGACAAACGCCTCGCCGTCCAGGTGGAAGACCACCCCATGGAGTACGGCGGCTTCGAGGGCATTATCCCCAAGGGCCAGTACGGAGGCGGCACCGTCATGCTTTGGGACCAGGGAACATGGGAACCGCAGCCCGCCTATCCCGACGTGGACGCCGGCCTGCGCTCCGGCTCGCTCAAATTCATCCTCCACGGAACGAAGCTCCAGGGAAAGTGGGCGCTCATCCGCATGCACGGCAAGTCCGGAGGCTCGGAGTCC
>DATNEM010000051.1:0-8750 GCA_035552995.1 Acidobacteriaceae bacterium
GGTCATCACACTGGTGCCGGGTCTGATGGACTTTGCCGGCGGCGGCAACACGGCCGGCGTCTATGCGACCGTGCACGCGCCCGGTTACTGGGGCCGCGTCATGAGCATCTTCGGCCAAAGCGACCAGATCAAGACCCAGGACGTGCAGCGGCTCGCGCAGCGCCAGATGCAGCAGCAACGCGGCATCACGCCAGACCTGATGCGCATGATGCTGCCCTACGCCATGAGCCGCGCCGGCATGGCGCTGGTGCAGCGCACCATCCTGAAGCAGGAGGCCGACCGGCTGAACCTCGATGTCTCCGACAGCGACCTGCGCAATCAGCTTCACCAGGGCCAGTTCGGTCAGTACCTCTTCCCGAACGGGAAGTACATCGGCGATGACGGCTACGCCAATTTCGTGCAGATGGTGATGGGCCCCGATTCCTCCGTCGCCGAATTTGAAGATGAGATCAAGGTCGAGATGGAGCTCGCGCGCCTGCAGGCCCTCATCACCGGCGGTGTCACGGTCTCCGACCAGGCGGTGCGCGACGCCTATCGTGTCTCCGGCACCAAAGTGAAGTTCGACTACGCGGTAGTCTCGCTCGAGGACATCAAGAAAACCATCAACCCGTCCGACGCCGATCTGCAGGCCTTTTTCAAGCAGAACTCCGCCCGCTACGCAAACGCCATTCCGGAAACGCGCAAGATCGAATACGTCGCCTTCGACGCATCGAAGCTGCCCGGCGGCAAGCCCAAGGTTTCGGACGCTGAGATTCAGGCCTACTACAACGACCATAAGGCCGACTACAAAACCGATGAGCAGGTAAACACCCGCCACATCCTCATCTCCGTTGCAGCGGGCGCGGATGCGAAGACCGATGCCGACGCCAAAGCCAAGGCGCAGGACGTGCTGAACCAACTGAAGGCCGGCGGCAACTTCGCCGACCTCGCGAAGAAGTACTCGGACGACCCCGGCAGTAAGGACAAGGGCGGCGAGCTGGGTATGTACCCCACCTCCGGTCTTGACCCAGCCTACGCAAAGGCGGCGATGGCGCTCTCGCCCGGGCAGACCTCCGGCCTCGTCCGCTCGCAGTTTGGCTATCACATCATCCAGACGGAACAGAAGCAGGCAGCCGGCACCAAGCCTCTTGCCGATGTGAAGGATTCGATCTCGCAGGTGCTGGAGCAGCAGAAAGCCGGTTCCTCCGAACAGAAGTTCGCCACGGACCTGGCCGCCGATGCCAAGCAAAACGGTCTCGACAAAGCAGCTGCATCCCGCGGACTCAAGGCCGTCACCACCGACTACCTTGCTAAGGATGGCGTGATCGGCGGCCTCACCGACGGCGCTGCCATGCTCTCCGCAGCCTTTGCCACACAGAAGGGTTCCGCGCCGGGGACTGTGACCACCGGCAATGGCTACGCTGTCTACCAGGTGGTCGATGTAAAGCCCGCGCACTCGCCGGACTTCGCGGAGTACAAATCGCACATCCTTGACGACTATCGCTCGCAGCGCGCGCCCGAACTGATGGAGCAGGAGGCGGCAAAGCTCGACGATCGCGCCAAACTTCTCAAGGACCTGAAGAAGGCGGCCGCGGAATTCAAAGTCCCGGTGAAATCCAGCGACCTGGTAGGCCAGGATGCCCAGGTCCCCGACCTTGGCGCCATGTCCGGTCCAGGCGCGCCTGCATTCAAGCTGCCCGTCGGCGGCATCTCTGCGCCGATCAACACCGGCGAGTCCGATGTCGTCCTCGCTGTCACGGACAAGCAGCAGCCGACGCCCGAGGAGACCGCGAAGAACCTGGATCAGACTCGTGAGCAGCTTCTCGACAGCCAGCGCAACCAGGTCTTCAACGTTTTCGTCGGCACTCTTACCAAAAAGTACCAGGATGGCGGCGGCATCCGCATGAGCAAAGATGCCGAGTCGCCCGCCGGCACTCCAGGCAGCTAGCGCCGGCATCCAAAGCACAGTGAGCCATCGATGATGACTGCTGTCATTCTGAGTCCTGAGCGAGCGCAGCGAGTCGAACGGACGAAGAATCCCCGCATTTTCTCGGGCCACAGGATGACTCGGGAGAAGGCGAAATGAATTCCAGCCGGATGTCCGGTGTTCTGCTACACGTCACCTCGCTGCCGTCCTATGGCGGCGTCGGCGACTTCGGCCCGGCGGCCTATGCCTTCGTTGATTTTCTCGCCGCCGCGAAGCAGCGCCTGTGGCAGGTGCTTCCGCTCAGCCCCACCGGCTACGGCAGTTCGCCTTACTCCGCGCTCTCTGCCTTCGCCGGCAATCCCATCCTCATCTCGCTGGAGCGCCTCGTCGACGAAGGCTGGCTCTC
The DNA here is from genome assembly GCA_035552995.1 of Acidobacteriaceae bacterium. Taxonomy (GTDB): domain Bacteria; phylum Acidobacteriota; class Terriglobia; order Terriglobales; family Acidobacteriaceae; genus Edaphobacter. The sequence goes on from DATNEM010000051.1 coordinate 2,313, forward strand.
CCGCGATCGCATCGCCGGTCTTCCCGGCCACGCCGGTCCGGTCGATTACGGTATCGCGTTTGAGGCCAAGCGTCCGCTCGTCGAAGAGGCCGCCGCCAACTTCCTCGACAACGCGAATGACGAGGCTCGCGCCCGCTTCCTCAAGTTCTCCACCGACAACACCAGCTGGCTCACGGACTACTCCCTGTTCAACGTGCTGCGTCGCCGCTTCGGCTATGCCAGTTGGAATCACTGGCCCGCCGAGTACGCGCAGCGCAAGCACGATGCCCTCACTGCCGCGCTCAATGACTACGGCCGCGAACTTGCCATCGAGCAGGTCATCCAGTTTTTCTTCGACGAGCAGTGGTGCGCCCTGCGTTCGTACTGCACCGAACGCGACATCCGCATCCTCGGCGACGTCGCCATCTTCGTCAACTACGACTCGGCCGACGTCTGGACGCATCCGGAACTCTTCGAGCTTGATGGCGAAGGCCACATGCTTCGGGTCTCCGGTGTCCCGCCCGACTACTTTTCCGCCAGCGGCCAGCGCTGGGGCAATCCGCTCTACCGCTGGGGCGAACTCCGTGAGCGTGGCTTCGACTGGTGGGTTGCGCGCATCCGCCGCACCCTTGCGCTCTATGACATGGTGCGTCTCGACCACTTCCGCGGCTTCGAGGCGTACTGGTCCATCGCCGCTGATGAAGAGACCGCCGTCAACGGCCAGTGGATCAAGGCTCCCGGCCACGAACTGTTCCAGCGCCTCAAGGATGTATTCGGCGACCTGCCCTTCATCGCGGAAGATCTCGGCCTCATCACTCCCGAGGTCGACGAACTGCGCGAACGGTTCGGCATGCCTGGCATGAGGATTCTGCAATTCGGCTTCGCCGATCGCAGCTCGCATCTTTACCTGCCGCACGAGTTCGTGCCCAACACCGTCGTCTACACCGGCACGCATGACAACAACACCACGCTCGGCTGGTGGCGCGACGGCTCGACCGAGACGGAACGCACCAATGTGCAGTCCTATCTCCAGCCGGTGCGCGACGACCGCGAGATCGTCTGGGCCATGATCCGCGCCGCCGCCCGTTCCGTCGCCAACCTCTGCATCATTCCCATGCAGGACATCCTGCACCTGGGCGGCGACGCCCGCATGAACACGCCGTCCGCCTCGCATGGCAACTGGACCTGGCGCTATGCTCCCGATGCGCTGCATCCGGACTTCGCGACACAGCTCGCAGCGCTAATGGAGATGACCGACCGCGATGGCTATATCGCACCGAAGAGCGAACCTCCGGCTGCAAGTTAATCCGCCGCGCCGCGCGATACACTGAAATCCGACGACATCACTCACAGGAGTCCCAATGCCTCTCTCCGGCGAAGCCATCCGCACCATGAATTACGTCGACGACATCTCCGTCACCCTCCGCCGCATCCTCACCGTGCTGCCTTCGCTCACCGACGAAGAGCGTAAGCGCGTCGCCGAGCACATCAAGGCCGCCGATCCCTCCTACGACTCCGTGGTCAACGCGCTCCAAGCCAAGAAGTGATCCGTACCGTTGCGGTGATTGGCGCCGGAAACGCCGGCCGCTCATTTGCGCTCGCCTGCGCTGCAGCAGGCTTCCACGTTGTCCTTGAAGACGTGATGCCGGCCAATCTGCGCCGCGCGGAAGATGAATATCAATTGCATCGTCATTCTGGATCGCATCGCGATCCAGAATCTCGTGCCGAGATGGCGGACGTTCAGGCCCGAATCAGCCCCGGCTCCCTCTCCACCGCTCTCACTGTCGAAGACGCCGTTCGCTCAGCCGACCTCGCCATCGACTTCGTGCCCGACGAGCTCGAATCCAAACTCGAAATCTTCTCCATGCTCGACCGCATGGCCCCGCCGCGCACCATCCTCCTCAGTCCTTCCGACGCGCAGTCCATCACTGACCTCGCCTCATGCACCTATCGCCCTGACCGGTGTTTCGCCGTCCGCGATGGCCTCAGCGCAGGTTCACCCGCCCGGCTCGTCCACCCCCCTCGTCCAAACGAAGCCGCACTCGCCGCAACCGCGGCTTTCCTTCGCGCCCTCAACTGCACCGTGCAAATCGAACGGGATCCCATCGCACCGATGCTGGTCAAAAACCAGCCTCGCACCTAGCGGCCCACCTCGAACCGCGAACCTCGCCCCTCGAACCTGGCTCTACTTGTACCCCATCCCCGCCAGCACGCCGCGCATATACGCGAAGCTCTCGACCACGCCAGGCATCGGGTCTTTTGCATTGATCTCGTACTCCAGATCCACCGTCCCCGGATACTTGGTCGCCATCAGCGCTTCAAACACCCTCCGCACTGGCATAATGCCCTCTCCCACCGCGACCTGGCTCTCTCTGGAGTTGGCGTCCGCCAGGTCCTTGATGTGCAGGTCATAGAGCCGCGGCCCCGCCGCATGGATCGCCGCAATCACGTCCGCGCCCGCGCGCAGCGAGTGCCCCAGATCAATGCACAGGCCGATCCGGTGGTCAAGGTTCTGGATCGCCTTCAGCACATCGAACGGAGACGGAAAATCCTTCTGCTCCGGCCCATGGTTGTGGATCGCGAGCTTCACGTCGTACTCACGCACAAACTTCTCCAGCCGCTTCAGATTTTCATGCGTCGGAATGCAGACCAGAGTCTTGATCCCCGCCGCCTTGGCATACTCAAACTTTGGCCGGATGTCGTCGTCATCGTCTTTCGCGAAGGTGATGTTCCCCGCTGCCACCAGCGTGAACCCCTGTGCGCGATACGCGTCTGCCTTCGCTTTCACCTGGTCCAGCGGCGTCAGCGGCAGATGCATGTCTTTCAGGTTGAGGTACGGCGTCTTCAGTTGCTTGGCAAACTCCACGAGCTTCGCCGAATCGAAATTGCGGAAGGTATAGGTCGCGAGGCCTAGCCGGATCGGCAGCTTCGCATCGTCGGTCGGCTGCTTCAGCTTCACATTCGGATTTGGCCCGGCCATCTTCGGAGCCGCACCCGGGCCTGCGGCCGCAGGCCTGCTGTTCGCGCCCGCGGTCTGCGCTTCTGCTTCAAACGGCATCATTGCTGCGCCGGCCGCCATCGCACCGGCCCGCAGCACCTGTCGGCGGGAAAATGGTTTCGTTGTCATCGCGGGCCATGCTATCGCGCCGCAGCGCCCCTCGTCCATCGCCCCTCTATGTTGAAACAGAGGGCTTCACTCGAACCGCGAACCTCGCACCTCGAACCTGCGCGAAGCGCCTACTCGCCCTTCTTGCGCAGCTCCACGATCTGCGGATGCAGCAGCTTCGCCGTCAGCGATCGTGTCATCGCCTCCAGCGCCTCGCGCTGCTCTCGCGTCAGCGGCCCCAGCCGCTTGGCCGCGCGTTCGAGTTCGGCCTTCCGCAGGGCCTCGGCATTCTGCTGCAACGCCATAATCGCCGGCGCCGCGCCTCGCACTTCAAGATGCTGTTGATACTTCGCCACCTCGTCCGCGACAATCTTTTCCGCCGCCGCCGATTCCCTGCCGCGATCCGCCAGGTGCGCCGCCGCTACCTGCTGCAGGTCGTCGATGTCATAGACGAAGCAGCCTTCGAGCTCATTCACCTTGGGGTCCACATCGCGCGGAACCGCAATGTCGATAAAGAACATCGGTCGGTTGCGCCGCCGCTCCAGCATCTCGCGCGCATGGGTTCGAGTGAAGATGTGCTGGTCGGAACCCGTCGACGTGATCACAATATCCGCGCGGCCAGCTTGATCGTGCAGCCGCTCCCATGGGATCACTTCGGTGCTGCAAGCAATCGCTGCCGCATCGTTCGCCAGTTGGATTGAAATCTGCTGCGCGATCTGTCCCGCCATTACGGCGGCCCGTTCCTCGGTCCGGTTCGCCACCAGAATCTGTGTCGCGCCTTGTTGGATCAGGTGGCGCGCGGCCAGCTCGCTCATCTTGCCTGCGCCCACCAACAGAACGGTGCCCCCCTCAAGCGAGCCAAAGATTTTTCGCGCCAACTCCACCGCCACCGACGCAATCGACACGGACGAGCTACCGATCTGCGTCTCCGTGCGCACACGCTTCGCCACAGAGAACGCACGCTGCAGCAGCGGATCGAGCGCCGCCGCCACCGCGCCAGCCTCACGGGCCACACCGTATGCCTCCTTCACCTGGCCCAGAATCTGCGGCTCGCCCACCACCATCGAGTCCAGCGACGACGCCACGCGGAACAGATGCCGCACCGCCTCACGGTTGCGATACTCGTAGAGATGCGGCCCGACCGTCTCGGATGGGATAGCGAAGTATTCGTGCAGAAACCGCAGCACCGCGGGCCCGCTTGCTTCATCCTCCGCCTCGCGATGCGTCAGGAACTCCACGCGGTTGCATGTCGAGAGCACCATCGCCTCGCGGACGCCCGGCTGCTGCGCCAGAGTCCGCACGGCATCCGCCAACCGGATCAGCGGGATCGACAGTCGCTCGCGCACCTCGATTGGCGCGGTAGTGTGGTTTACACCCACGAGCACCAGCGCTCCAGAAACAAGTCCGTGTTCCACCGGAGTTTCCCCCGCGGGCTTCACGATCGTCAGTCGCTGGATTTGCTCTCGGTGTTGGCTCATGGCGTCTGGAACCTGTGCACCGCGGAGAATTGATTGGCCGCCCAAACGAACAGCACCACCATCACCACAAAGCCGGAGAGATAGGCCGCCCGTCTGCCGCGCAGGCCGGAGCTGCGTCGCAGAAAGATCATCGCGACATACGCCGCCCACAGTCCAAACGTCAGCACGATCTTCGGGTCGCTGAAGTACACCGGGCCATGTTCCTCCAGCGCCATCACCGATCCGATCAGCAGCCCCGCCGTCATGCACGGCAAGCCGAACAGCAGTGTCTTCTGCGCGATCTGGTCAATGGTCTCCAGCGGCGTATCGAACGGCTTCAGCCAGCTCCCTGCCCCGCCGATCTTCCCCTTCGTCCGCGACTTCAGCCGTCGCTCCTGGACCAGATAGAGAATCGAAGCCGACAAGGAAACCAGCAACGCCGCATACGCTGCCATCAGCAGCGTGATGTGCAGCACCAGCCATCCCGTCTTCGCCGGCATCGGGAAGTTTTCCTGCCCAGGCCGAAACGCCGCCAGTATCGCCAGCAGGAAAACGATCGGCAGCACAAACACGCCCAGCGACACGCTGCGATAGCGCGCGTATACCCCCAGAAACACCACAGCCAGCACCAGTGCCAGAACTGACTGCACCTCATGCGCCTCCACCGGCAAGCGATGGTGCGCCGCGTTCAATGTCTCCGCCAGCGACACGAAGTGGAACATCGCTGCCGCGACCGTGGCCGGAACCGCCAGCAGGCTCCAGCGCGCGCGATCGTACAGCGCCGCCGGCAGCACCGCCAGCGCGGCAACACCGTACAGCAGCACCGCCAATCGCAGCCAGAACAGAGTCATGGGAGCCAACTATCAGTATATTCGGGAGCCCCCTTGCCGCATGTCATTAGACTGGATGGAACTTCGTGCCAGCGTTGCGATGACCTCTACCACCGTTCTCGTTCTTCTTGTCGTGTTCACCGCGACCTTCGTCCGTTCCACCTTCGGCTTCGGAGAAGCCCTCGTCTCCGTTCCTCTGCTTGCACTGTTGATCCCCGTCCCGCTTGCAGCTCCCATCGCGGTCCTGCTTTCCATCACGGTCGCGGCGGCAATTATCGCGCAGGACTGGCGGCACATCCATCTTCGCAGCGCCATGGGACTTCTGCTCCCAACTCTGATCGGCACGCCGCTTGGCATTCTCCTTCTCAGAAGTTCTCATCCCGCCATGGTGAAGGCCACGCTGGCTGTGCTGATCATTCTCTTCTTCACCTACACCCTCGCTGGGTTATCTCTGCCGGAGCTCCATCGTGACAGCCGGGCCTGGCTGTCGGTCTGCGGATTGCTCGCGGGAGTGCTGGGCGGCGCCTATGGAATGAACGGTCCGCCACTCGTCATCTACGGCGCCATGCGACGTTGGTCTCCGCAGCATCTCCGGGCCACGCTGCAGGGCTACTTCCTTCCCGCCAGCATCTTCGTTATGGCCGGCTACGGCTTCTCCGGACTGTGGACGCCTGCAGTGACGCATTTATATCTGCTCTCTCTTCCCGCGGCGCTCCCCGGCCTCCTGCTCGGCCGTGTGGCGAACCGCCGACTGAAAGGGAAGCTCTTCCTCAGAGTGGTCAGCGCCGGATTGATCCTTGCCGGATTGGTCCTCCTCTTCCAGACCTTCCACAGCAAATAGCTCTTCCGCGCTGCGCATCTGCGATATTCTGGCCTTCCGGCGGACCATCTTGGCAAACCAGGCGACACCCGAAACCGAGCAGCAGATCGCCGCGCCTATCGTGGTGAACGACATCTCCGCGCAGACGCCCGCCATGCGCCAGTACTTCGCCGCCAAGCAGGCACACCCCGACTGCCTGATGTTCATCCGCATCGGCGACTTCTACGAACTCTTTTACGAAGACGC
>DATNEM010000052.1:0-5348 GCA_035552995.1 Acidobacteriaceae bacterium
CGACTCCGCGATGGCGGCGTCCAAGGCAGCCTTCGGCGACTACACCGACGCGCAGTACAAGCTGGAGAACGCGGACATCATCCTGTCGCTCGATGCGGACTTCCTCGGCGGCATCGCGCATCCGGGCTTCCTGCCCATGGCGGCGGCCTTCGCGGAGCGGCGGCGCTTCGACCCCACGAAGACCATGAACCGCATGTACGCGGTCGAAACCATGCCGACGGTGACGGGCATGAAGGCCGACCACAGGTTGGCGGTCAAGCCGAGCGATCTGGTGGCGTTTGCACAGCAGTTCGCGGGCGGCGGTATGCCGAGCTTCCAGAATCCCGACGCCATGAAGTTCTTCATGACGCTCCAGCAGGACCTCAAGGCCGCCAATGGCCGCGCGGTGGTGGTTCCCGGCGAGCAGGCCCCTCCCGAAGTGCACCTCGCCGCGTATGCGATCAATGCTGCAATCGGCGCTGTCGGCAAGACGGTCGTCTACTCCGATACGGTCAATCCATTGCCGAGCGAGCAGGTCAACGACCTGAAGTCGCTGGTCGGCGACATGCTCGCGGGCAACGTGAAGTGGCTGGTGATGCTGGGCGTCAACCCACTCTACTCCGCGCCGCGCGACCTCGAGTTTGAAGCCGCATTCAACAAAGTTCCGAACACGGTGCACCTCGGCTCGCACGTGGATGAGACCGGCTCCGTCTCCATCTGGCACGTGAACAAGGCGCATTACCTGGAGAGCTGGTCGGACGCGCGCGCGTACGACGGCACCATCTCCATTATTCAACCGATGATTGCGCCACTTTACGGCGGGCACTCGGCGCATGAGGTGCTGCAGGCCCTGCTGGACGATCCGGAGATCTCCGCGTACGACGCCGTTCGCGCCAACGCGAAAACGTATCTGAAGGGCGACTTTGAGACCGCATGGCGGACAGCTGTCCATGCCGGCTGGGCGGATGGCACTGCATTCACGTCGACAAAGACGCCGAAGGCGGCGAGCCAGGCAGCCGCCAAAGCCGCGGCGGCAATTGCGACGCCGGTCGCCAACGAAGCAGTGACCTCCGCGCAGAACATCACGGTCGAGGTTTCCTTCAAAGCTGACTCGTCGCTCTACGACGGACGCTATGCGAACAATGGCTGGCTGCAGGAGCTGCCCAAGCAGATCACGAACCTGTCCTGGGACAATGCCGCGCTGATGAGCCTGCAGACGGCCGAGGACCTCGGCGCCAACCAGAACGACGCAATCGAGATCGACGCCGGCGGACGCAAGGTGATTGCGCCGGTGCTGATTGCGCCGGGGCACGCAGACGGTTCCGTCACGGTGCATCTCGGCTTCGGCCGCCGCGAAGGCGGACGCATGGGGCCCGGCGTGGGCTTCGATTCCTATCTGCTGCGCACGACGACCGGCATCTACACCACATCTGCCAAGCTGCGGAAGACCGGCGACATCTATGACATCTGCGTCACCAAGGTCAACTCGATCGAGCACCGCGGCGGATTCGCGCAGCAGGACCTCAACCAGCAGGAGTACGACAATCAGGGCACCTTCTCGCTGCCCGGGCATGAGGCCATGGAGCGGGCGATCATCCGCTACGCCACCTACGACGAGGCGAAGAAGGACCCGGGCTACGCGAAGGAAGGCGGTCCCGGCGCGCTGGTGAACAAGGTGGGCTATGCGCCCGAGGGCGAGGCGCCGGGTAAAGAAGAAAGCTTCTTCCCGGATGCATGGCGCTATGACCACAAGGACGTGTCCAGCGGGCAGCTCCAGAACAAGTGGGGCATCGCGGTCGATCTCAACTCCTGCATCGGCTGTAACGCCTGTGTCGTGAGCTGCTACGCGGAGAACAACATTCCCGTGGTTGGGCGCGCGCAGGTGAAGATCTACCGCAACATGCAGTGGATCCGCATCGACACCTACTTCGAAGGCGATCTGCATACCCCGCGTGCGCACTTCCAGCCCATGATGTGCCAGCAGTGCGAGAACGCAGGCTGCGAACAGGTTTGCCCGGTAGGCGCGACAGTGCATTCGCCCGAGGGGCTGAACATGATGGTTTACAACCGCTGCGTCGGCACGCGCTACTGCCAGAACAACTGCGTGTACAAGGTGCGACGGTTCAACTTCCTGCTCTACTCTGACTTCGACACCGAGAGCCTCAAGCTCATGCGCAACCCGGATGTCTCGGTCCGCTCGCGTGGCGTCATGGAGAAGTGCACGTACTGCGTGCAGCGCATCCAGGAGGCCAAGATCACGGCGGACAAGGAAAACCGCGCGATCAAGGACGGCGAGATCGTCACCGCCTGCCAGCAGGCCTGCCCGACGGACGCGATCGTCTTCGGCAATTTGAACGACCCCAACAGCAAGGTATCGCAGCGCAAGGCGACCGAGCGCGACTACCAGGTGCTGGCGGACCTGAACTACCGCCCGCGCACGACCTATACGGCCGGCGTCATCAACCCCAACCCGGAGCTGGCATAAGATGGCGACCAAGTCTCCCATGCAGGACCCCGGCGTCGATCCAGTCGTTGATCCGATGATCGACCCGCGCACCGGCGAATATGCCGTCATCGCACCGGGACATAACTTCAAGAGCGTGACGCAGAAGATCGCGGGCATCGTGCTGACCTCGAACACGCCCATGGGCTGGTTCGGCGGCCTTGCAGTAGCCGGCGGCATTGCCACCTTCCTCATCGTCGCGCTCACCTGGCTGTTCCTCAAGGGCGTCGGCATCTGGGGTGTCACCATCCCGGGCGCGTGGGGCTTCGCGATCATCAACTTCGTCTGGTGGATCGGTATCGGCCACGCCGGCACGCTGATCTCCGCCATTCTTCTGCTCTTCAAACAGTCCTGGCGCAACTCGATCAACCGCTTCGCCGAAGCGATGACCATCTTCGCCGTCTGCTGCGCGGGCATCTTCCCGCTGATCCACGTAGGCCGCCCGTGGCTGGCGTACTGGCTCTTCCCCTATCCCAGCACCATGAATGTCTGGCCGCAGTTCCGCAGCCCGCTGGCGTGGGACGTGTTCGCGGTCTCGACCTACGCCACCATCTCGGTCGTCTTCTGGTACATCGGCATGGTGCCGGACTTCGGCACGCTGCGCGATCGCGCGACCATGCCCGCCGCGAAGTACTTCTACGGCATCCTTTCGATGGGCTGGCGCGGCTCCACGCGGCACTGGATGCGGTATGAGACGGCCTCGCTGCTGCTCGCCGGGCTCTCCACTCCTCTCGTCCTCTCGGTGCACACCGTCATCAGCTTCGACTTCGCCGTGGCGGCCATGGCGGGCTGGCACACCACCATCTTCCCGCCTTACTTCGTCGCCGGCGCCATCTACTCCGGCTTCGCCATGGTCATCACGCTGGCCGTGCCGATCCGCAAGTTCTATCACCTGGAGGATTTCGTCACGCTGCGCCATCTGGACAACATGGCGAAGGTGATGCTGGCCACCGGCATGATCGTCGGCTATGGCTACGGCATGGAGGTCTTCATGAGCTGGTATGCAGCCAGCCATTGGGAGTTCTTCATGATGTGGAACCGCATGTTCGGGCCGATGGGCTGGGCGTACTGGATGCTCATCCTCACCAACTTGGCGATTCCGCTCACCACCCTGTGGTCGCGCAAGCTGCGCGTCAATGCGCTGTTCCTCTTCCTGCTCTCGTTCGTCATCAACACGGGCATGTGGTTTGAGCGCTTCGTGATCGTCGTGACCAGCCTCTACCGCGATTACCTGCCTTCGAGCTGGGGCACGTACCGCGCGACCAAGTGGGATTACATGACGTTCATCGGGACCTGGGGAATGTTTACCTTCCTCTTCCTGCTGTTCGTGCGCTTTCTGCCCATGATCCCGATGTCGGAGATTCGCATGATGCTGCCGCAGACCAAAATCCGGCCGGGCGGCGAGGACGCGGAAAAAGTGATTCAGGAGACGGTCTAAATGCCGGTGCGCGAGGGAATCTACGGACTGCTGGCGGAGTTCAACACTCCGGCCGAGCTGGTTGCGGCCACCGAAGCGGCGCATCAGGCCGGCTTCCGCCGCATGGAGTGCTACACGCCGTATCCGGTGGAAGAAGCCGCCGTCGCGCTGCGCTTCCACAAGAACCGTGTGCCGCTGATCACGCTCGTCGGCGGGCTGCTGGGCGTCACCACCGCATTCCTGATGGAGACATGGATATGCGTCTGGTCGTATCCGCTGAACATCGGCGGGCGCCCGCTGTTCAGTTGGCCGGCGTTCATCATCCCAGCGTATGAATGGACCATCCTTTTCTCCGGCCTGACGGCGGGCTTCGGCATGCTCGCCCTGAACGGCCTGCCGCAGCTCTACCACCCGCTGTTTAATGCGCCGAACTTCCGCAACGGCGCGACCACGGACAAGTTCTTCCTGTGCCTGGAGGCGACCGACCCGCGGTTCTCCATCATGGAGACACGTGCGTTCCTGGAGCAGTTCTCTCCGGCCTCGCTGGTGGAGGTGGAGCTGTGACAGGTTCGAGGTCCGAGGTTCGGGGTTCGAGGTTCGCCACTGCCGGCCGAGTTGGCTGTGCGGCGGCGGCAATGGCCGCGATGTTCGCCATGGCCGGTTGCCGCGCGGACATGCAGGACCAGCCGCGCATGTTCCCCCAGCGCGGAACGGACTTCTTCGCCGATGGGCGCAGCGTACGGCCGCAGATGGCAAACACGGTGGCGCGCGGCCAGCTGAATGAGGACTCCTATTTCTACACCGGGATGCAGGACGGCAAGGAAGGCAATGCGCTGCCATTCCCGGTGACCATGGCAGTCCTCGAGCGCGGGCAGGAGCGATACAACGTGTACTGCACGCCGTGCCACTCGCGCGTGGGCAACGGCGAGGGCATGATTGTGCAGCGCGGCTACCGGCCTGCGGGCAACTTCCACACCGACCGCCTGATGAATGCGCCGCTGGGCCACTTCTTCAACGTGATGACCAACGGCTACGGCGCGATGCCGGAGTACGCTTCGCAAGTCGCCCCGGCGGACCGCTGGGCCATCGTCGCGTACATCAAGGCGCTGCAGTTGAGCCAGGCAGCGAAGCAATCCGACGCGCCGGACGGCACGCAAGCCGAGCCATTGAGCAAGATCGCCAGCGACGAAGGCATGGACTGGAACACGGTGAGCAACTGGCAGATGCCCGCCACCGCGATCGTCGGCACCCCGAACAATCAGGACAACGGCATTCCCGAGGCGGGAACTCCGAACGGCAAGGCACAGGCGCCCGCTGCCTCATCGCAGGCAAAGCAGGGCGGCAAGTAGCAGATCAGGTTTACGAAGGCTGAAACGAATGGCATCGGTACACGAACAACACGGACACGGCGGACACGAACACCATGGGCCGCGCGAGCTGCCCGCCACG
>DATNEM010000053.1:0-3515 GCA_035552995.1 Acidobacteriaceae bacterium
TACGGCCCGTGCGCGCCACTCAGGTTCAGCAGCATGGAGTCGTGTCCTGCGACAGGGATGACGCGCATCTCCGTCACGCGCGGCGCGGACTCGTGTGGGGAAATGGCAAAGGCGCTCACGCGGATAGCCTCACGCGGCGGCCCCTTGCGGTTTCAGCTCCAGCCGCTTGATCTCAGGCACAATCACGAGATAGCTGAAGATTGCCACCAGGGCTGTGGCGCCCACGAAGAGCAGACCAGCGTTGAACGATCCTGTCCGCTCTTTCAGGAAGCCGATAACCATCGGCGTGGTGATCGTCGACAGGTTACCGAACAGATTGAAGACGCCTCCGTTGACGCCTACCAGCTCTCTCGGCGAAGCATCTGCGATCACCGTCCAGCCCAACGCACCGAATCCCTTGCCGAAGAACGCCAGCGTCATAAGCCCCATCACAACCGCCTGAGTGTTGGTCCAGTTACAGGCAATAATGCTGACCGAGATCAGCATGCCGGCCACAATCGGCGCCTTGCGCGCAAACGTGAGCGAGTGGCCTCGTTTGAGCAGCCAATCCGAACAGACTCCGCCGAGAATCCCGCCGATGCAGCCCGCAAGCGCCGGCAGACCTGCCGCGGCCCCAGCCTGCAGGATCGACATATGGCGAGCCTGCACCAGATAAAAGGGAAACCACGTGAGGAAAAATGTGGTCAGCGTATTGATGCAGAACTGTCCGATATAAATGCCCACCAGCATGCGCTGGCCCAACAGCATGGTGAACGTCGACCAAGTGAGCGGACTGCGGCGCGCTCTCTTGCCTGAATCCATGTGAACGAGTCCGCCACCCCGTTCAATGCAGTCGATCTCCTGGCGCGAAATATGTGGATGCTCCGGCACGCTGTAGATGGTCCTGGCCCACACAATGGCAAGCAGCAGGCCAAAGATGCCCATGAACCAGAAGCAGCTCTGCCAACCGCGGGTCTGGGTGAGCCACCCAAAGAGCCGTCCAAAGGCAAAGAGGGCGAAGTATTGCGACGCGTTGAAGATTGCGGAGGCGCGACCGCGCTCCGCGGCGGGAAACCACGCTGCCACAATCCGGCCATTGCCGGGAAACACCGGCGACTGCGCCAGCCCGGAGCCGAGCCGGAGCGCGAAGATGGCGGTGAAGGCCCAGGCCGCGGGCGCATAGCCGGCGAGCCCAATCAGAAACGCGCACACCGACCAGGCCACGATGCTGATGCCGTAAACACGCTTCGAGCCGAAGCGGTCCAGCAATCCGCCCGAGGGGAGCTGCCCGCAGACATACGACCACCCAAAGCCGGAGAGCAGCAGCCCCATCTTTGCAGCGCTCAGGCCCAGCGCCTTCTGCATGGCGACGCCGCCCACGGAGAGCGCTACCCGGTCGCCATAGCTTGTGGAGCTGGCGATGAACAACATCGCGACGATGAGGTAACGGATATGCGTCTCGCGCTCAGACGCCAGCGCCGGGTTGTTCGGTTTCACGAGCGGCCCGCGATCAACTTGCTGAGCATCTCCGTTTCATTTGCGTCGAGATCGATCAGCGGCGTGCGCACCGGCCCAGCCGGCCGTCCGATGGCGCGCATCCCGGCCTTCACGATCGAGACGGCGTAGCCCTTCCTGCGATTGCGAATCTCGATATACGGCAGCACGAACTCGCGCAGTTGCCTGTAGACCTCTGCGTGGTCCCGCCTGCGAACCGCAGCATAGAAGCTCTGCGCCCAGTTGGGGAGGAAGTTGAAGATCGCCGAGGAGTAGGTGGTGACGCCCATCTCCAGATACGGCAGCGCGAAGGTCTCCGCCGTGGGCAGGCCGCCGACGTAGGTGAGCCGGTCGCCCAGCCGCGCGTAGATGCGGGTCATCAGCTCGATGTCGCCGTGGCCGTCTTTGAAGCCGATGAGATTCGGGCACCGGTCCGCAAGTTTTTCGAGCCAAATGTCATTGAGGATTGCGTTGTCGCGGTTGTAGAAGATGACGCCGAGCTTCGTGGCGGCACATACCGCCTCGGCATGCGCCACCAGTCCGGCTGGGTCGGCGTTCAGCAGATAGGGCGGCAGCAACAGAACGCCGTCCGCGCCCTCCTTCTCCGCGGCCTGCGCAAACTGCTTTGCCATAGCAGTTCCATAGCCGCAGCCCGCGAGGACGGGGACGCGGCCTTTGGTCTGCGCAACCGCAGCCGCAACGACGCGCGAGAACTCCTCCAGAGTGAGCGAAAAGAACTCCCCTGTCCCGCCCGCGGCAAAGAGGCCCGCCGGCTTGAATCCCAGCAGCCACTCGATATGTTCGCGGTACTTCGGCTCGTCGAACGCGCTGCCATCCGCGCTGAAGTGGGTGACAGGAAACGACAGCAGCCCGGCACCAATCCCCTGGGCGCATTCGTTGGGCGACATCCGGCTCATGGAGCTCCTTTAGGTTCTGAAGGTCGCACAGCGGCACCGCCACGCTCGAACCGACTATAAAGAACCGCCGGTGCGCTAGACAAGCTGTCACAGGCAAAAAATGTATTTCATATGCGATGCGGGGAGTACCTGCGGGCTGTCCGGCCATAAAGCCCGGCGCGGTTTAGCGGGCCAATCGCCACGAAGATGGCCGCCACGGCTGCGCCCGTTCGCGTCTTATTCAAATGCGCTCGCCCCACCAGGCACGCTACCCAACCTACGGAACCCGCGCCCTTCCGGTAAAATGGATATTGACGCGCACGCCGCAAAGGAGCCACCATGGCCACACTTCTCGAGCAGCTTCGCAGCATGACTACCGTCGTCTCGGACACCGGCGACATCAACTCCATCAAAGAGTTCAAGCCCACCGACTCCACCACAAATCCATCGCTCATCGCCGCCGCCGCGACCATGCCCGCGTATGCGCCAATCGTGGACGGCGTGCTGATGAAGGCCCGGGAAGAGGCCGGGACCAACGCCTCCGACAAGGACGTCGCCGCGCGCGCGTTCAAATCCCTCGCCGTCGCCTTCGGCTGCAAGATCCTCGAGATCATTCCGGGCCGCGTCTCCACCGAGGTCGATGCGCGCATCTCCTACGACACGGAGAAGTCCATCGCCACCGCGCGCGACATCATCCAGCAGTATGAGAAGGCCGGCGTCAGCCGCGAGCGCGTCCTCATCAAGCTCGCCTCCACATGGGAGGGCATCAAGGCCGCCGAGGTGCTGGAGAAGGAAGGCATCCACTGCAATATGACGCTGCTCTTCGGTATGCACCAGGCCGTCGCCAGCGCGGAGGCCAAGGTCACGCTGATCTCGCCTTTCGTCGGCCGCATCCTGGACTGGTACAAGAAGGACACCGGCAAGGACTACCAGGGCGCAGACGATCCCGGCGTTCAGTCCGTCACCACGATTTACAACTACTACAAGCACTTCGGCTACAAGACACAGGTGATGGGCGCGAGCTTCCGCAACATCGGCGAGATTCAAGAGCTGGCGGGCTGCGACCTGCTGACCATCGCTCCCAAGCTGCTGGCCGAGCTGGAATCGAAGCAGGGCGATTTGCCGCGCAAACTTGACCCCGCCAAG
>DATNEM010000054.1:0-6100 GCA_035552995.1 Acidobacteriaceae bacterium
CGATGAATCCGCTGCAATATCCGCCGCTCGCACCACTCAATCTCGTGGTCCGGATTTGTAACGGTGGATGATCCCTGTTCGGACGGCCGCGTTGCCGCCGAATCCTGCACCGCGCTCACCGGCCGCTCAAACACTCCGCGCATCAGCAGCCCCTGCATCTCCATCGCAAGGAACGCCTGGAACACCGCCGCGGGTTCGAGTGGCAGCATCGCGGCGAACCGCGCAGCCGTCGTCGGTCCCGTGATCTGCATCCAGCCCTGGACGACCTGCTTGATCGCAGCCTCCTTCGTGGGTGCATCACTCTCGCCCGCATCGCTTAGGCCGCTCAATGCGGCGATAAAGTTCAACCGCTCGGTCGCCGTCCAGCAACCTGCGCCGTTCAAGTCGACAATGCTCGCGCGTCCTGCCTGCGCCAACCGCTCGAAGAACAGCAGCCAGTGACGCGCATCTCCATTCCCGCCTTCGAGAAACGCCACCGGCAACGCCACCAGCGAGTGCAGCAGGTCGTGCAGTTCATGCTCATCGCGGATGTCGGGAAAGATCTCCCGCCGCACCTGATCGATCGCCGCCTGGTCCAGCCGCCCCGCTCCAACTGCCACGGAATCCGGCAGCGCGCGCCGCAAGCTCACCGCGCGTGCACGGCGCTCTTCAAGGCCCGCCTCATCGAGAAACGCAAACGGATTCGCATTGATCAGCCCATGCGAAAACTGCGACGGCACCGGCGTGTCGACAGCCAGGCAGCGGATCGCGCCGGACGCAATCCCGCGCAGCACCTCCTGCAGGCCCGCGAGGTCCATCGCCTCCTGCAGTACGTCCTGCATCACCTCGTTCACCAGCGGGTGATCGGGAATGACGATATCGCCTTCCATGGTCTCGGGACATGCAGAGGCGTGCGGAAAGACGCTCGCCAGCAGGTCCTCCGAACGCGTGCGCTGAATCTGCGGCGGGATGCGTTTGCCCTTGGACATCCGCAGCAGCTGCAGCGAGCGCCCCGCGGCCCAGCGCCAGCGCGTCTTGAACACCGGCGCGGCGATGGCGGCCTGTTCCAGCAGTTCCTTCGCGGTATTCTCGGTGAGAAACCGGAAGACGTCGGACAGCGGAAAGCTGTGCTGCTCGGCCAGACAGATATTGATACCGTTGTCCGTCGCCGCAGCCTGCAACTCAAAGTTGAACCCGCGGCAGAAGCGCTTGCGCAACGCCAATCCCCACGCCTTGTTGATGCGGCCGCCGAACGGCGCATGCAGGATCAGCTGCATGCCTCCACCTTCGTCGAAGAATCGCTCCGCGATGATTGTCGTCTTCGTCGGCACCGCGCCGAGCACCGCGCGCCCGGCAACGATGTACGCAATCAGCTGCCGCGCCGCAGATTCGCACAGTCCGCATTCTGCCGTCAGCCATTCCGCGCACGCGGCAATCTCCGGATGGTTCGTGGCCAGTTCGTTGGGCCTGACACTCGCCACTCGCGCCGCGATCTCTTCGCGAAGCTCGGAGACGCCATCGCTCAACACCGCCGTCCGCTGCGGCGCCTCGCCAAACCAGAACGGAAGGTTCGGCGGCGCGCCATGCGCGTCCTCCACCAGCACGCGGCCGGCGGCTTCTACGCGCTGGATACGCCAGCTTGCGTTGCCGAGTTGGATTACGTCGCCCGGCCCGGAATCGACCGCGAAGTGCTCATCCAGCGTTGCAATCTGCACGCCTTCGGGCTGCAGTACCACCGCGTACAACGCTCCGTCGGGAATCGCGCCGCCATTCGAGATCGCAATCGAGCGCGACCCGCGCCGCGGATGCAGCCGGCCATGCACGCCATCGCGCAGGAGATACGCGGCATACCGTCCGCGCGATGATTCAATGCCCTCGCTCAGCAATGTCACAACGCGATCGAACGTCTCGCGCGACAGATCGCGATACGGATGCGCGCGCGTAAGCATGGCAAACAGATCGTCTTCATCCCACGGCTCCGCACCCACGCAAGCGACGATCTGCTGCATCAGCACATCGATCGGCTGCGGCGGAATCTCCAACTGGTCCAACTCGCCGGCACGCATCTTGCGAATGAGCGCGGCCTGCTCCAGCAGGTCATCACGCGTCGTCGCAAACAGGCGGCCCTTGGGAATCGCACCGCGCCAATGGCCCGCGCGGCCCACGCGCTGCATGGCGACAGCCACCGCGCGCGTCGACGCAATCTGGCACACCATATCCACAGACCCGATGTCGATGCCGAGCTCCAGTGAGGCCGTCGCAACCAGAATTCTCACCTCGCCATTCTTCAAGCGCTGCTCGGCATCGAGCCGCAGCTCGCGCGAAAGCGACCCATGGTGTGCAGCGACGCAGTCCGGGCCAAGCTGCTCTTCCAGGCGCTCGGTCAGGGCAGAAGCAATGCGCTCCACGAAGCTGCGCGTGTTGACGAAGACCAAGGTAGACCGATGTGCCAGCGCATACGCCGCTAGCTTGTCATAGATGTCGCGCCAGATCGCGCTCGTGACGACCGAGCCAAGCTCGTCGGATGGAATTTCGATGGCAACGTCGAGCTTGCGCCGCTGGCCTACCTGGATGATGGTTGCAGGCTTACGCGCGCAATTCGCCCCGGTCAGAAACTCCCCCACTAGCTCAATCGGGTTCTGCGTCGCCGATAAACCGATACGCTGCGGCGGATCGATGCGTCCGGTCAGGAAGTCGCCGGGCGAGAGCCGGTTCTCCCCGCAGACCAGCGCATCCAGCCGCTCCAGCGTCAGCGCCAGATGCGCGCCGCGCTTGTCATCTGCGATGGCATGGATTTCATCGACGATTACTGTCCGCGCATGGCGCAGGTTCTCGCGCGAACGCCCCGCCGTCAGCAGAAGGTATAGCGACTCCGGCGTCGTGACCAGAATGTGCGGCGGGGTGCGCAACATGCGCGCGCGCTCCGAGGGCAGCGTGTCGCCGGTACGCACGCCGGTGCGAATGGGCGGGCAAAGATAGCCGCGTGCGGCAGCGAGTTGTTGAATCTCAGCCAACGGGCCGTCAAGATTCTTCTGCACATCGTTCGAGAGCGCCTTGAGCGGCGAGACATACACCACTTGCGTCATCGGCGCGAGCGAGCCTTCGATCGCCAGCCGCAGCAGCCCATCGATCGCCACCAGAAACGCCGCCAGCGTCTTGCCGGAACCGGTCGGCGCGGAGATCAGCGTCGTCTCACCGCGCAGAATCGCGGGCCAGCCCTCGATCTGCGGCTCGGTCGCCGATCCAAATCGTCCGAGGAACCACTCCCGCACCACCGGATGCGCCCATTCCAGCGATGCGGCAGCCGCCGGATCGGTTTGCAATGTCGGAAGGGTCAGGTCGGCAGCAGCCATACGCGATTGTACCGCGCAGCTTCGCACTTTATTCGCCCTATAAATGCACAGGGTATGATCCGTGTGTGCAGGAAACCGGCGGCGTCCCCTTCCAGTGCGCGTTCGATTGCTACGGCGCTCCCCCCTATGCGCCCCAGCACTTCTCCCGGTTTGAACTTGCTCTGCTGCTTGCGCTCGGTCTCCTCTCAGTCGCGGTGTTTCTCCGCCGCTTCGCGCCCATCCTGCGCAACATCTTCCGCGCGCGCCGCGAGCCTGGCTATTCACTGCGACCAGTCGCTCGCCGCATCTGGACCTTCATCTCGGAGGTGCTCCTTCAGTCGAAGGTCATCCGGCAACGACCGCTGCCGGGAATCGCCCACGCCTTCGTCTGGTGGGGATTCCTGGCGTTCGCCCTGGTGTCGCTCAATCACCTTGCGCTTCCCTTCGGCGCCGACTTCCTCTCGCGGGATGACTTCACCGGGAGCTTCTACTTCCTTTTCGCTGGGGCATGGGCCATCCTGGTCGCCATTTCAATAACTGGACTTTTTGTTCGTAGATTTCTCGTCCGCCCCATCTGGCTCGGCAAGAAGCCTTCGATCGAGTCCGGCGTGATCGCACTGCTCATCTTTCTCCTGATGGCGACCTACCTCGTCGCCTTCTTTGTCAGCAAAGAACCGGCTGTCACCGTGCTCTGGTGGGCACATACACTAACGCTGCTCGTCTTCCTGCCGCTGATCCCGCACACCAAGCACCTCCATCTCGTCCTCTCCCCGTTTACCGTCTTTCTCAAGCGCGAAGGCTTCTCAGCCATCCCACCGCTAGCGGGCGACGATGACCTCGGCCTCACCACCGGCCGCGACCTCACGCAGATCGTCGCGCTCCAGGCCTATTCCTGCGTCGAATGCGGCCGCTGCACCGAACATTGCCCCGCCGCAAACACCGGAAAAGTCCTCAACCCTAAAGAAATCGCTCTCGGTACACGCGATTACCTCAACGCCTTCAGCCCCACATCCGAAGCTCCGCTGCTAGCTGAACTGCGCGACGACGGATTGCCAAAACCCGCATCGCCGCACCTTCCTCTGCTGTCGATGGAAGCGGCCTTCCAGTGCACGACCTGCGGCGCTTGCGAGTTCCAGTGTCCGGTGGGCATTCAGCACCTGCCGCTGATCGTCGGCCTGCGCCGCGGCGCAACCAACACCGGCGTTTGGGAAGATACCTACGGCACGAAGCTCTTCCTCAATCTCGAAAAGTCCGGCAACTCTCTCGGCATGCCGGCGACCGAGCGCGACCGCTTCATCGCCAAAGAATCCTTGCCCATCTTCGACGGCACGCAGGAGTATTGCCTGTGGCTCGGCTGCATGGGCAGCTACGATCCGCGCGGGCGCGAGATCATCGCCGACTTCGCTCGCATCATGCGGCACCTCGGCAGCACCTTCGGCGTGTTGCGCAAAGAGAAATGCACCGGCGACCCCGCTCGTCGCCTCGGCAACGATCTCGTCTTTCAATCGCTCGCCGAATCCGGGCTCGAATCGCTCAAAGCCGCGCGCGTCCAGAAGATCGTATCCATCTGCCCGCACTGTGTCCGTACCATCGCCACCGACTGGCGTGAGTTCGGCATCGCCCCACAGATAGAGCACCACTCCGAGTTCCTCGCGCGCTATGCGAGCAAACTGCCGGCACCGCCTTCTACGAAGAGCGCAGAACGGGCAACGGATAACGTCGTCTACCACGACCCCTGCTATCTCGGCCGCTATCGCGACGTGTATGACGAGCCCCGCGCTGTTGTCTCGCAGCATGCAGCACTGGTTGAAGCGCCACGCCATAAGGAGCGCGGCTTCTGCTGCGGCGCAGGCGGCGGCCTGGCTTTTCTCGGTGAAGAATCGGGCGAACGCGTCTCGCACAACCGCGCTCGCGAACTTGCCGCGACCGGTGCAGACGCCATCGCCACCGCCTGCCCCTTCTGCAACACGATGCTCCGCGATGCGCTTGTCTCCATCACGCCTGCCGGCGCAGTACCGCCGCAATTGGTCGACATCGCGCAACTCACCGCGCGCAGCCTGCCGCAAAAAGATGCGAGCGCCCAATCGGCGCCCGCATCTCCTCTACAGAACTGAGCCGCGCGTCACCGCATCGGCACAAACTTGCCCGCGCAGGAGTACGGCTTCGCCTTCGCCCCCTCCAGCTTCGTCACCGTCACCTCATTGCCTTCAGCGGCCTTGGCCAGCGGCAGGTTCGTTCCGCGGTCGCCGATGTCCGCCAGCTTCAGGTGCAACTTGTCCGGCGTAATGCCGGTGATGGTGACGTTCTTCAGGTCCACCTGCGTGCGATGGTCCGCGTCATAGCCGGCGATCAACACATCGCCCGGTGTGGTGTCGGTAATGTTCTCGAGCGTGATCTTGCGATACTCGGGAATGCGGTTGCCCTTGATGCCGGGATCGACGAAACCTTCTGTCGTCTGGTTGTTGTAGTACGGGCTGATGGCAATCGGGATCGGCACGTCCCTCAGGCACATGTTGCGGTAGGTCAGGTTCTCCACCAGGCCACCGCGAGTGGCGTTCGACTTGATGCGCACGCCGCTGGTGGTGTGATCCTCGGTGACGCCGTCCACAAGCAGATCGCTGACTCCGGTGTTCGTCTCGCTGCCGATCGACATGCCATGGCCGGAGTAGAAGTGGTCGTCGATCACACTCATATGCGTGGTGCCGGTCTTGATCGCGACATTGTCATCGCCGTTGTCGATCCAGCTGTGGATGATAGTCACGTTGCTGGACGAACCCGGATCGATGCCG
>DATNEM010000055.1:0-15464 GCA_035552995.1 Acidobacteriaceae bacterium
CGGCAAGAAGCTGAACAGCCCCAACGACCTCGTCTTCGCGCCCGACGGCTCGCTCTGGATCACCGATCCGCCCTACGGCCTGCGCGGCATGGACCGCTCGCCCGATAAGGAGCAGCCCTACAACGCCGTCTACCGCTACGCCAACGGCAAGCTCACGCCAGTCATCACCGACCTGACCATCCCCAACGGCATCGGCTTCTCACCCGACGGCAAGATTCTCTATGTCTCGAACTCCGGGCCGCAGCAGTACGTCAAGGCCTGGGACGTCGCCAAAGACGGCACCGTCTCCAACGGCCATGTGCTCATCTCCTATCAGCGCGGTATGGGCCCTGGAATTCCCGACGGCCTGAAGGTTGACTCCGCCGGAAACCTCTGGACGACAGGCCCGGGCGGCATCCGCATCATCACGCCGGAGGGCAAAGTGCTGGGCCAAATCAAGCTGCCGGAGGTCGCCGCCAACCTGTGCTTCGCCGAGGATGGCCGGACGGTCTACATTACCGCCTCGACCAGCATCTACCGCCTCCATATCAAAATCCCAGGAGAACTGCCGCTCTACCACAACCGCCAGCGATGATGCGCTTGCGGGCGAAAGCATGCAAAGGACGTCCATGAAGAATCTCGTCTTCGCCTTCATTCAGTTCGTCATCTTCTTCATCGCCTTCGGCGCCTTCAGCCTCTTCCCACCGCTGCACCTTCAAAGAGTGATCGGCGCCAGCGCAGAAGGCACGCGCATCTTCGTCTGGGACGGACTTCTCATCTCACTTGCGCTCGCCATCCTCATCCTTGTGATCGAGACAGTCCGCGGACGCATTCAGAGGGCCGGCCCCTGGACCAGCGGCGCGTTCGTCCTCTCGACGGTTGCCGGTCTCGCGCTCAAATTCGGCTTCCTCACCCGGTAAACCCGCGCCGAACCCACACGGCTGTCAATTCCTAAATTGGACCGTTTCCCGCACCAGAGCAGTACCCAAAACTCTGCTCCGGCCATGGCTGATTTTGCTAGGATTTAACTTGAGTTGCCATAATTGAGAGGCGACGGTTCCGGCCCAGCCCGGAGCCGTTTTTTGCATCTAACCAAGCACCGTCTCCGAAGGAAGCCCGCGCCGCATGAGCCTGCCGTTCCCCTCCCCCATCCCGGATTCCAGCCCGGAAGCCAGCCTGCACCTCTCCGCGCGCCGCATCGCCTATTTCTCCATGGAGATCGCGCTCTCTCCTGCGCTCCCCACCTACTCCGGAGGCCTCGGCATGCTCGCCGGCGACACCCTCCGTTCGGCAGCCGACACCTGCGCTCCCATGGTCGCCGTCACCCTTGCGCACCGCCGCGGCTACTTCCGCCAGCACCTCGACGCCCAGGGCCAGCAGACCGAATCCGACGTGCCCTGGTGCCCCGAAACCACACTCCCCAGCGCCAACCGCACCGTGCACATCACCATGCAGGGTCGCGAAATCCTCATTCGCGCCTGGCGCTTTGACGTCCTCGGGACCTCGGGCCACATCGTCCCCGTCTTCCTGCTCGACACCGACGTCGAGGGCAACGACCTCTATGACCGCCGCCTCACCGACCATCTCTACGGCGGCGACACCTACTACCGCCTCTGTCAGGAGACCGTCCTCGGCCTCGGCGGCGTCGCGCTGCTCAGGGAGCTCGGCGTCACGCCCGAGGTCTGCCACATGAACGAGGGCCACGCCGCGCTGCTCGCGATCGGCCTGCTGGAAGAGCGGCTCAAGGGCGTCTCGCTCGAACAAGCTGCCGACGAGGACGTCAACGCCGTCGCCGCGCGCTGCGTGTTCACCACGCACACGCCTGTGCCCGCCGGACATGACCAGTTCGGCCTCGACCAGATGTACACCGTGCTCGGCCAGGAGCGCGGTGCCGCCATCGAGCGCTTCGGCGGCGTGCACAACGGCCTGCTCAACATGACCTACCTCGCGCTGCGCTTCTCGCGCTACGTTAACGGCGTCGCCATGCAGCACGGCAAGGTCTCCCAGCAGATGTTCCCCGGCTATCACGTCCACGCCATCACCAACGGCGTGCACGCGGCCACATGGATCTCGCCCCACATGCAGCAGCTCTTCGACGCGGAGATCCCTGACTGGCGGCACGACAACAACTACCTGCGCTCGGTCTACGGCATCGCGCCCGCCAAAATCGCCAACTGCCATGCCATCGCCAAGCAGAAGCTGATCTCCGAGGTCGCCGCCTTCACCGGCCAGCAGCTCAACCCCAAGATGCTCACGCTCGGGTTCGCCCGCCGCGTCGCCACATACAAGCGCGCCAGCCTGCTCTTCCATGACACCAAGCGCCTCTGCCGCCTCGCACGAAAGATCGGCGGCCTGCAAATCGTCTTCGCCGGCAAAGCGCATCCGGCCGACGCCGCCGGCAAGGGCCTTATCCGCGAGGTCTTCTGCGCCGCCGAACATCTCCGCGGCAACTCCATCCGCATCCTCTACCTCGAGAACTACGACTGGGAGCTGGGCGCGCTGCTCACCCAGGGCGTCGATGTCTGGGTCAACACGCCGCGCCGTCCGTATGAGGCGTCGGGAACGTCCGGCATGAAGGCCGCGCTCAACGGCGTGCCCTCCCTCAGCGTGCTCGACGGCTGGTGGATCGAAGGCTGCGCCGAGGATGTCACCGGCTGGGCCATCGAGGACGCCGAGGACGAGGCCGGCGAAGCCGCCAGCCTCTACGACAAGCTGGAGAACCAGATCGCGCCGCTCTACGCCCGCCCCGCCGACTGGGCGCGCATGCAGCAGCACTGCATCGGCATCAACGGCAGCTTCTTCAACACCCACCGCATGCTGGGCGAATACTTCACCAACGCCTACTTCCCCGGCGGCACGGAAGAGCAAGCCATCCCCGAACTTGCCCACCAGCGCTCCGCCCGCGAAGAACATGCAGCCGTCGCCGCGACTCGCGACGAAGAGCCCGTCGCCGTAAAATCCCGCTAGGTTTGGTGCTGTCCGGAGCAGAACTTACATAAACAATGCACCAGAACTAAGCGCCGGGAGATGATCGAGCTGCGTCGGCTGCAACTTTTCAAAGCCCTTTTGGGGGACCTTCAGGTAACGCCACTGGGTCTTGGTCAGCTGCGTGGCATTCGCACACCACTGGGCTGCGGCAGCATCTTTATGCGCAACCTCTGTTGTCTCCGCGCCTTTCGTCTCAAGAATCCAGTGGACACCCTTCTTGTCTACGGCAACGAAATCCGGGTAATACGAGCGCAGATTCATCGCTCCATCCGTGTATTCGATGGAAAACCCGAAGGGCTGGGGAAGCTTTGCAAACGCAGCCACATCGTCCGCACTGTCGAGAAACCTGGAAAAATCACGCTCGAATACATTCTCGCAAGGCACCAAATTGAAGACTGTGCGCTCTCCCTCCCAAACCTGTCGTGACCATGGGAAGGGCTGACACGCCGAAAGCATCCGCAGCGGCTCCAGAAGCACCGGCTCCTGCTCCGCAATGGTCAGCCGCTTCAGTTCCTTCGAGAACACATCGACGCACACGAAGTGTGCTACCGGCGTGCTCATGGCTTTGACCACCGCTGGATCGGCAAGGTCGGTCGTCTGCCCGAAAGCCTTCTCCGCGAAGAACTCGCGCACCTTCGGCGCAAGCGCGGCAAACTGCGAAGGCAGCTTAACCTGCTCCGCGATGCGGCGGGAGTAATAGCTGATAACCTCTTGCGCGGTCTGCGGCTCAGGGATGACGTAATCGCGTTCCACTTCCACCGCAAGCGTAATAATGTCACGCCCTTCGTAACGAAAGGTCTTGGTGTTCGGATCATCAGCCGTGAGCGGCAGCAGGATCGTGTTGAAGCCCATCACGTCAAGCCCGGCAATCTCCTCTGCAAGCGATTTCTTCCGCACCAGCGTGGGTGACAACACCGGAAGGCCAATGTCGAACTCTTTCTTGTTGTCGAGCGGAAGAATGGTCAGGATCTTGAGCTTGTCTTTGCCCACCTCAAAGGTGTCGAGCTTCAGGTCTTCGAGTTTTTCCAGCTCATCGACGAAGTCGAGAAACTTCTTGTTACCGATGATGTCCACACGCTCCGTGTAGTCAGTGCCAATATCCCGAAACATTAAGCGCAGACCACGCCCAATCGCCTGCTCGGGCAGGATGTTCGCCTTAGCGGTATAGGGCCGCAGGCCGACCACAACTGTCACGTTCTTTACGTCCCAACCCTCGCGCAGCATCAGCACGCTGACGATGGCATTGATGGGACTCTCAACCTCGTCCACATCGTGGACGGCTTTGCGCGCCTCATCGAGGTCCTTCTTCGACACATCGCCGGTCCGGTCGGTATGAATTACTTGAGTCTTGTCCCCACCAAATTCAGCCGGATACTGCTCGCGCAGCCAGTGGGCCACGTCATCGGCCTCCGCAGTCTCATTGAGCATTACGAACAACACCGGCTTGCGCTTCAGCGGCTTCAGCCCTTCCTGGTACTCACGCCAGCGCTCCACCGCAGCAACCAGGTAGGCCTTATAGCGAACACTCGCGTGGTCGGAGTGCGCCTCCGTCACCTTCGCGATGCCCTTCATCGGCCGCTTCACAATCCCATCGAGAATCGCCTGCCTTAGCGGATAGTCGGAGATCGTCCAGGGGAAGATCGCCCCCTTCGTGAAGCGCGGGGTCGCGGAGAAGTCGAGCTGCGCTGTAAGCGGATTCTTCGCGTGCAGCCGGCGGACAATCTGGTTCCACTCGCTCTCTTCGTCGTGTGTGTGGTGGGCCTCATCATTCACTACCAGCAGATTCCCAGCCCGCAGCGCAATCCGCTCGCCAAAGTCAGTCAACTCCAGCTTCTTCGCAGGCGGCTTTGATCCCAATACCGCAGTCATAGCCTCCGGCTCGGCATCGCCGTTTCTATCCGTCCGCTCGTAAAACTGCTGGATATTGGTGAGGAAAAGCATGCCTTCGGCGGGCGCTCTATCCGCATCGCCCCGCATCACGCAGTCGAAGTCCCAGAAGATCTCCAGCTCCTTCGGAATCACCGGATCGGCGCGGAAGACCCGCCCGCCCGCAAAGTCCGTCTTCAGCCGCTCCAGCACAATTACGTTTGGCGCGATCACCAGGAACGTCGTCGCATAGTCCTTGGCCATCTCGGCGGACTCGCGCGCTGCGTTCAGGAACTGCCACGCCACCGCCAGCGACATCACCTTCGTCTTGCCTGATCCGGTTGCCATCTTCACGCAGTAGCGCGCGAAGTCGTCATAGGGCGGCAGTCGCAGGTCGCGCGTATCCTGCGCGTAGCGCTCCAGCAGCGCCTTGCGCGTGCGCACCTTCTCAAACTCCCACACGAAGATCAGCGTCTCCATCGCCTCCTGCTGCGAACGGTGGTAGCGGAACGGAGCGCCATTGGCCAGCTTGTGGTCGGTGTGGAACCAGTAGTTCAACAGGATGCGCGTAGTGTCCGTGATTCCCTTGTAGCCGCCTGCAGCCCACGCCTTAACCGCCTCGCGCAGCGCAGGAACGCACGGGGCAGTTCGCAGGCGGGAGGTGACGTCCAAGAGTTCCGCCTGTGTCTCCGGAGCAGCCTTCTTCTTTCTCGGCATGGCTATCTCACTTTCACTTCCAGCGTCTTCGTGGTGTCGTTGCCCAGAATATCGATCACCTTCACCACAATCTTGTAGGTCCCGGACTCCGGATACTCATACCGCGCCGTCAGGTCGATCTCCGGCTGCTGGCGCGTCCGGTAGCTCTGCCACTGGTTGTGGAAGGTATCGCCACGGTAGTCCCAGTCGATGGCCCAGTAGTCCACCATCTGGCTCCAGTGCTTGATCGCCTTGCGCGCCTCCTCCGGCACATCGTCCAGAGGAATCACAAAGTCCGTCACCTTCAACGTCAGCTCGCGGCCCTTCTGCTTCGGCTCTACGGAGAGCGCGCCCAGCTCAAAGAACTTAATATCGCCCTGCTCGACGGCCTTCTTCTCCAGCACCTCGCGCGGAATCTTCTTGAAGTGCACGTCCACGCGTGACTCGGCCGCGATGTCCCGCGCGGTCTCGTTGATCTCAAACGCCCAGTCCCAGCCCAGGATGTCGACCGCGGCCTTCTCTTTTGCCGCCTTCCATGTCTCGCGCGCAATGGCCTTCACGTCGGCAGTGGTCACAGGCGCGTCCACGGCGCCTACGTGAACCATACGTCCAGACCGAATCCCGTGCAGCCATGCATGACCGGTAACCGCGTCGCGCGGTATAGGTCGAGGATGAAGCGCTGATAGGCGGCCTCCTTGGCGCGCTGCTCACCCTCGGCGGGGAACTCGGCAGTCTGCCATGCCTGGCGCTCATACTTTCCGAGGTTCTGGACAACAAATGGTTTTACATCAGGGATAGAGAGCAGCCGTTTGCGCGTCGTATGGATGGCGAAACGGCCAAGGTCGCAGGTAATCCAGCGGCGGTTGAGCTTTTCTGCGACGGCAGCGGTCGTGCCCGAACCGGCGAAACAATCGAGCACGAGGTCCCCTTCAGTAGAGGTGGCACTGATGACGCGTTCTATCAAAGCCTCTGGTTTCTGCGTGGGATACCGGAGATTCTGCGTTTGATCAGCTGGCATGATGTAGGGCATTCGCCAGACATCATCCACCAACCTCTCTGTAACTGTGTAGTATTCCAGATTTCCATCGGCGTCACGGCCCTGTTTGAGCGTTCCAGTCGCCGAATCCCACACCCGCTTTTGTTGGCGCATGGGTTTATCACGTTTCTCTTGTATTCGCTGAAATGGCGATGCCTTCGACTTGGCGTAATAGAAGATCACATCGTGATTCTTCGCGAAGTGATTAACGTTGCCCTGAAGTTTGTTGTAGTACCACCACACAATTTCATTTTTGAAGTTGTCTTGTCCCAAGACCTCGTCGAGAATCGCCTTCGCATAGTGCCCAACATGCCAATCTAGATGCACAAACAGGCTGCCGTTTTCGGCCAACAACTCATCGACAAGCACAGCAGTCTCATAAAACCATTTCAGATAAGAGTCGAGCCCTGCACCCCATGTGTCTCGATATGCTTTCTGCTCAAGAATGGAAGGCTCTTTTAGGAATGTTGCGGGGTCGTCATCTGCTTTGGACGGTCGCGGCGGCACCGAAGCGATATATGAGAAATCCGCACCGGTATCAAAAGGCGGATCGATGTAAATAAGGCTCACTTTGCCGGCAAACTCGGGCAGCAGTGACGGTAGAACATACTTCTTATCGCCCCAGATCAGACGGTTGCGCCACTCCGTCTGGCGGCCGGCGGCAAAGAGATCGAGCGTACGCTGGCGGTCCGCCGCGCTCTCATTGACTGTCTCGATCGTTTGGAACGGCAACGCCACCCGGACCGGGGCCTGCCGCTTGCCGTCCACATACTTTCCATCCCAGATCAGCTCTGCCATTCCGCACTTTCTTGTCGCAAGGGGTAGCCAATTATAGCGGCGCGAATGACACGTTTCTCCATACAGAAAAACGTGTCAAAATTTTTCTCCCAACCCGCTCACCCCGCGCCACTTCCACGCCAAAACTCGCGCACCCATTCCGGTAAAATAAAAGAAAGGGGCAGATAGGCGGCCGGTCAAAAGCGGTCTTGCGTATCCACCCCAGAGGGTCTGCAAAGATCAACGGCTGACCGCAATACCTTGGGATACCTGAGGGCCACTAAGTCCTTTGCAACGGATACCTTAGATACCCAAGTATGGTGTGGGGGGAGGCGAGAAAGGAAACCGAAGCCGGCACACGGGATCCGCCAAGGCCTTTGTTTTCAAGATCAAAACGTGCAACCGCCTTGTTTTCTAGATTATAGCGTTTGGGATACCCGGGGGGGGTAGGCGAACTAACAGACAAAAAACGGCCCCTGGTTTCTCCAGGGGCCAATCTGCCTTGGTTCTCTCTGGTAAGGAGAGCTTGTTTGCGGCCGCTGCTCTGACCGCGAATCTTGTTCGGGGCGGGCTGACGATCCCGTCAGCCCGCCCCGGGGGAGGGCTACTGATTGGTAGCCGGCGCAGGCTGCTGGCTCTGCGGGGCGTACGAGTTGTTGGTGGCAGGTGCACCAGGCGCTGCCGGCTCATTCATCGAGGCAAGGCTGTTGTGCAGCAGGGTGACGCGCACGCCGTTGGTGATCGGCTCTTCGTTCGAGGCCGTCTGGGCGTTCTGGTCATTGGCAGCGGTGTTCGCCGTGCCGGTTACGCCCTTGCCGAGGCCGGTGCGATAGATGCGATACAGCGGCACCTGATGCTCCGTCACGAGGTAGCGGGCAACTGCGTCCGCCATGGCCTGCGAGCTGGCCACGCCATGCTTGCTGTAGCCCTGGACCTCAATGATGTAGCCCTTTTCGCCCTGGAGCTTGGAGGCCATATCGTCGAGCGCCTCCTTGCCCTTCGGTCCGAGCGCGGTGCGGCCGGCGGCGAACGGAACATCGGTCGAGTTCACCGACTGATACTGGTCGAGATTGGCGACCGTACCGTTCAGGGTCGTCGTCCGCTGGTCGGCGCCGGTTGCGGTGGTCTGCGCGGCGTTGGCGCGGTTGGCGGCGTCCTGCGCATGCTGGTCAGCCGTGTTGGCAGCCATCATGGCGTTGTTGATGCCGGCTTGGGCGCGCTTGTCCACGTCCTTGATGTCGTTGGCGTTCTTCGCCTGCAGTTGGTCAAGCTCGTTGGTGCGGTCGCGGATCGGATCGACCTCGCGGCGTACCCACTTCTTGCGCGCAAATGGATTCATGTGACCCCAGAAGCCTTCCTTGGAGTCGTTGGCGAGCGGCTTACCTGTCGCGTAGCTGTTCGCATCGTCCGGATTGGCCTGTGCAGGCTGGCTGGCTGTTGCCGGGGCCGCCTGGGCCGATTGGCCAGTAGCTGGCGCCTGTGCGATCAATGTAGCTCCCATCGCCCCTCCGAGCACCAAAGTGGAAAGTCCCAGACCCTTCGCAAGATTCTTCATGGTTTCGCGTCTCCTCAAATCAGGACCGAATGCCTAAACTGAACTTTCTGGCCCGTGTACAAGCGTCCGGTGTTGCCCTGACTAGAGCAATGCCCGTGCCAAACTCGGATGTTTTGGCAAGATGCAGAAACCAGAAGAGATAGGCAGAGGAAGGAAGCGCGGAACGCTTGGTCTGTACCGGGAAAAAGGCGACCAGCTGCGGCTTTTACCGGGTAAGAATTACACGAATGGGGGATGCGGCAGGTAGCTACTGAAGGCTGGTCTGGATGATGCGCATCTCGGGCATCTGCTGGTTCCAGTTCGGCGGGATGGCCTCAAAGGCTAGGCGAAAGTCGTGTGAGGCGCCGGGCTTGAGCGGCTCGGCGGAGACAGGCTCGATGTCGATGTAGGGCTGCGTCATCCGGACCAGCGTCAGCGGCTGGGTGACGATGGCCGGAGGCATCGCCTCGTCGTTGCTGAAGACGACCTGGACGGTTGCACCAGTCACGGTGCGATTGCCGGTGTTCTGGATGTGGCCGTCGAGATAGGTGACCTTGCCACCGGAGAAGGAGTCGGCCTCGCTCATGGCCAGGTTGGTCAAAGGCAGGCTCCGAGCGTACGCGTCGGGAGGTTGGAGAGTAGTTGGAGTTGCGGGGCCTTTGCTGCGGCCGATGAAGAACGCGACGCCGACGACGACCAGCACGATGAGCGCGGCCACGCCCCAGACCGCGGGCGAGAGGCCGCCGCGATCGCGCACGGGTTCGGCGAAGCTGGGCGGCTGCGGCGCAGGCGCGGATTGTTGGGTCTCGCTCACGCTGACGATTCTAATCGCGGTGAGGAATACCGCGAAAGGCATGCTCTTCCGTAATGACCCGACGTAATGACCGGAAAGGGGGAGCGTTTCCCACGAAGGGTGGATTTCCACATCGGGTTCATGCGGCCTACCTTTGTTTTTGCCGATGGATGGAAACGTCCTTCAGCGCCCGGCCAGACTAAAGAGAGAAAGGGTTGCCGTGCAGGCCCCGCGCGGCGAGGAGTATCGCACCATGACAACCATGACCGCCACCAACTCCGTCGCGCGCTCGTTCGATCCTGTCCGCGCCCGCGTTTACTGCGCGCCTGTCGTCACCAACGCCGAGCGCCTGCAGGCCGAAGAGGCCGCGATTGCCGAGCGCAACCGCAAACGCGCTCCGCTGGGCATCGACGCGCTGCGCGATACGCGCCTCGGCCGCTATGTCGAAAACATGCATCCCGGCGACATGGTTTACTGGGTCGCCTGCCTGGGCGGCGCGTGCCTGTTGCTGCTCAAGGCGACGATTTAGCGCAAGGATTCAGGTCGCGATTGAATCGCGCCGATAAAGTTTTTCTCCGGGTAAACCTGGGCCCCGCGCGTCGGCTTCTATACGAAGCTGGCGCGTTTTACTTTCTGGCGCATATAGCCTCACGGCGATCCTTCACGGCTGCAACTCGGAACCGTCATCATCGAATCGCACGCGGAACCCTTCGCCGGTTGCGGCAAATCGTGCGGTCACTGCCGCTTCGGCTCTGTTCGTGTTCCGGTGGGGAACGGCCCAAACGGCGGTCGTTTCGTGGCGATGTGGCAGCGATTGAGAGCGAGAGGCTGTGCGCGGAAACGGTATACCTGCGCGTCATATGACCGCAGTACCGCGCCATGCAGTCACGCGCAGACGCGTCCCATCCGATGAACAGACCAGCGGGCAATAAAGCTTCGCGGGAACGGACGGGCCATGCTCTCCCTCGATATCCAGGCATTCACCTATGAAGATCGGCACGACCTGCTGCCCGGGCTGACGGCGGCGCTGGGGCAGTGTGGCGGCTGGATTCTCGACCGGCGGACGGTCTCGGCGACCCAGCTGGAGTTTCGCGTGGAGATTCAGCTGCGCGCCGCGCTGGAGCTCTATGGGGCGCTGGTGGAGCAGGGGCTGGAGCTGACACGCGCCGGGCACGAGGGCCTGACGGACCTCTGCGGACGGCGTAAGCATGTCCGCCATTCCGCCGAGCTTGGGCAGGTGATCGCGATGCGGCTGGAGCTTAGCTTTTTGGACGATGTGACCCTGCACCATGTGCTGAGCGCGGGGGCGGGAGCGGCGTAAAACCGTTGTAAGTTGTTGGTCCTCAGCGGATAGCTGAGCGACCAAGGTACTCTCTCGGCGCTGCTGTTGACTCGGGCGCGCTCTCACTGACAACTTACAGCTGGTGGCCTACGGCCGCCTGTCAGGTAAAGGAAGGGATTTCCGCAGGCTATCGCCAGACCAGATACGGGTCCGGTCGGCGGACTGGAAGAGATAGACGCTGAGGATACAGATCAGCGGCTCCAGCGGGTGCCGGAAGCGGGCCTGCACTGTAACGAAATAGTAGATCAGCGGAATCATCGCGAAGGCCCAGAAAAAAAGCCAGCCCCCGGGAACGCGTCGGCGCAGAGCGAGGATGAGCCCCAGCCATCCCGTGACGGAGAAGAAGCTGAAGTTGATCCGGCGGACGGCTTCGACAAGAATGCCCGCATCGAGCGAGTGCGGCACGCTGATCCAGAAAAAGTAGATGCGCTGGATGGCATTGCGCACGAAAAGCCGTGGATGACTGCGGATAGCAGCCTTTGCGTGTTCGCCCTGAGCCTTGCTGTAGGCAATTTCGCCCATGTGCTCATAACGCTGGAACTCGGGGGCCTTTTCAGCCATGGGTAACGTCGCCATCCAGGGAAAACCATCGTTGGAAAAGATCGTGGCCTCGTAAAGCTCGGCGCCGAAGTTGGAACGCATGGGCACGAAGGCGTGGAAGACATGCCAGTTGCGAATCGTCCACGGACTGACGACTGCGAGGAAGCAGAGCGCGGCGAGCGTTGTTCCGCGGAATGCGCGCAGCACATGTGTGCGTGTGTGTAGCGCCGGCCAGATGATCCACAGTCCGCAAAAGGGAAGAAAAGAGAGCAGCGAAGAGTTGGACAGCGCGGTGAGGCCCCAGAGGAGACCGAACAAAAGCCAAGGTGTCAGTTCTAAGTTCTCAGTTCTCAGTTGGGTGGTTTCGATCGGTGCAGGGTTGGCGCCCGCAGTTGAGGACTGAGAACTGTGAACTGACAACTGAGAACTTTCGCCGACGCCGCGGAGTTTCAGCGCGAGGACAATGATCCACGCGAAGAGGAATGCAGTAAGGGACATATCCCAAACCCACTTCACCGCGTACTGCATGGCTGCCGGATAAAGCGCCCAGAGCCACGCCGACCAAAGCGCGATGCTCATGCCGCGACGGTCGCGACCGAAGCAGCGCCAGCCAATCTGGTAGACGGCAGTTGCGGTCATTGCGGAGAAGATGCTGTTCACGACCAGGATGGCCCACGCGGAGAGCTTCGTGTAGACGCCGAAGAGCTTGAACGATGCGGCGATGAGCAGCGGATAGAGCGGTGGCGTCCAGGCCGTAGGCCCGCTGTGTCCGTTGAACGGATCGGCAAAGCCGCGGCCGGTGGCGAGCGCGCGGGCGATGCGGCCCATCTCCCAGCCAAACTCGAAGTGGTCGTCGATCGTGCGGAAGCGATAGGTGTGCGCCAGCGTCATGTAAAGCACGCGCACAATGAACCCGGTCCAGAAGATGCGGGCCGGCGCGCGCAGCGGGTTTGCGGTGGACGGATTGAAGAACGCGCGCAGGCGGGACATGCCGGGATTGATTGTATTCGTCCCCGAAAGCTATTCCTTCGCGGGCTGTTCGGCGTGGTCGATAAAGACGGTTTCAACCGGGTCCGTTGCCGATTGCAGCTTCAGTCCAACTTCGCCCAGTGCGCCAAAGATCACGCCCTGATCTTCCGGCGAGGTCATATAGACCGACCAGTTGAGGTCGAAGTCATATTTGCCGGTGAGACCGGTCTTGTCGATGACCGGGCGGCCCAGGCGCGTCGCGGGACTTGAGAGGAACTCCGCAAATGCCTCCATGGAATAATCCATCACCTTCGATGTGTCCCTCTGGAACCGAATGCCTTGCGAAGCAGAGGTCGCAGCGCTCATCTTCGGACCGCCTTTCGCGACGACCAGCTCATAGACGGGAGACGGCTTGCTCTCCGAGTGGGTTTTGAGCTTGAAACGCTCTGCGAGGAGCGATCGCATCATGGATGCGCGGAATGCCTTTTGTTCCGCCGGGGTCATTTTGCCCATGGCCTCTATGTCCGCAGCGCTCATTTTTGCCTGCACATCGAAAGTCGCCGCAGTCCCCCAATCGGGTGTTCCTGCTATCTGATTGCTGGTAGGCAGCCCATAGGCATACTGCACCAGCATTGGCAGCGACGCCGTCGCCTTGACGCCGTCCGGCGTGTTGACGACCCCGATCATCGAGATCATGCCCTGATGCTGCTTCACAGTCGCTACGTCGAAGGATGGCGCCGCACTTTGAGCGAGCAACGGAGATGCAATAAAGGTCAGTGCGGCGGTGAAGAGCAATGATTTGCGATGGAACTCTGGTAGCGGCATCCGAACCCTCTTTTCCGGAACGGATGAATTGTACAGGTGGGGCTAGCGGCGGCGGCGAAGGTGTCCCTGCCCACGCGCTGTCAGTTCTGCGATGTGCGTTCTGCGTGATCGATGACGATAAGCTTCTCCGGGCCGGTAGCGGGCTGAAGCTTGAGGCCAAGGTCCTGGAGCGCAGTGAAGATGGAAGGCGCGTCCTCTGGCGGCGCTGCAGCCGTGACTGCTCCCGGTAGCACACTCTTCATCTGTGGCGACCAGTTGAGCGCGAAGTTATAAGAACCAGTCAGGCCCGTATTGTCCGCAACGGGGCGTCCAACTCCTGCGAACGGCTGCGATAGAAAGCGTGCGAGTGAGCTCATCGAGTATCCCTGGGCAGTCAGATGATCGCTGAAATACCACATGACGCCGGCCAATGGCTTGCCGTCCTTTCCCATACGCAGATGCTCATCCTTATCCGTTGCCGCGTCCTTCATCTTCGGTCCGCTCTTGGCAACAACAAGTTCGTAGACTGGAACGTCTTTTGTCACCAAATGGATTTGCAGCTTGAAGCGGTCCTGGAGAAGGGACTGCAGCATTTGGGTGCGGCGTGCCTTCATCTCCTCCGGAGCGAGCTTCTGAAATGCCACGGCGTCCTCGGCGCCTAACTTCGCCTCAATGTCGTAGCGATCTGTCTTCAGCCAGGCCGGGCCGCCGGAGACCTGATCATCGCTGCGCACGCCGTAGGCTTCCACGATCAGGTTGGACAGAGTAACAGCCGGCGCATCGATCCCGTCCGGCTTGTTCATCAGGCCGCTGACAGAGATCATTCCCTCATGTGGCTTAATGGTGGCCACATCAAAGGAGGGCGCTGAGGCGGGAGGTGGCGCATTCTGCGCCGCAAAAGGAGAGGCGAAGATGACATACGCTAGGGCTAAGAACAGGGCTTTGCGGAGAAGCTCTGAGTGCGCCATCCGGTCCTCTTTCTTGCGGCTCATTCCTTATACGCGAGGCAGAGGAGTATGGGATGCAATCTCGCATGGAGATTCTGTTAGCCGAGCTCGAGCAGACCGCCACGGGTCTTGTCGCGGAGGGTGACAAGGTCGGCCGTCTGTTTGCGCAGGCCGTCTACGATGTGCGCGGGGGCCTTGGCGGTAAAGCTGGTATCGGCGAGGCGGGCTTCGTTGGCGGCTATCTGTTTGTCCAGCCTTGCGAGTTCTTTGGAGAGGCGCTCGCGCTCGGCGGCGACGTCGATCTTGCGCTCGTAGACGACGGCGACATCGAAGCTGGCGGTAGAGCGCGCATTCGCGCCGGTGAGCGGCTTGTCTGAGATGTGGATCTCGCTGACCCGCGCGAGGCGGTCGAGGATGTCCTGATGAAATTCGAGATGCGAGGTGAGTTCCGCGCCGGCGTGCAGGCGGATGGGCGCTGACTCCTTCTCGGGGACGCCAAGCTCTTTGCGCAGTGCGCGGATGGTGACGATGAGCTCCTGGAGAAGGGACATCTCGCGGATGGCTTCGTTGTCCGCGGGGAAGTCGGAAGGTTGCGGGTAGCGGGTGAGCGCGATGGATTTGGCCGGGGGCGCACCGGAGTAGAGCGCGTGCCAGATCTCTTCGGTGAGGAAGGGCATGAAGGGCGAGAGCAGGCTTAGCGCAGCGTCGAAAACAGTGACGAGGGTAGTGAGCGCGGTGTTGGCGGCGGCGAGGGCGCGCTCGGAGTCTTCGCTGGTGGGGAAGGCTTCGGCGGTGATGTCGAAGTTGAGGCGGAGCTTGACGATCTCGAGGTACCAGTCGCAGAGGTCGCCCCAGAAGAACTGGTAGACGAGCGAGGCGGCCTCGTCGAAGCGATAGGCGGTGAGCGCGGAGTGGACGGCGGCGGCGGTCTGCGAGAGGCGGGCGACGATCCAGCGGGATTCGATGGGATCGTTGGGGACGGGGATGGGGTCTGAGGTGAGAAAGGGATTGGCGGCAGTGAATACTGGAGCGCCCTCGGGGTCCTTCGACTCCGCCCCTTCGGCAAGCTCAGGGGCTCCGCTCAGGATGACAGTATTTAGAGGTAGTTGAACTTCGATATCTGCGGCGCGGGCGCGATCGATGTTCATGAAGATGAAGCGCGCGGCGTTCCAGATCTTGTTGGCGAAGGCGCG
>DATNEM010000056.1:0-20976 GCA_035552995.1 Acidobacteriaceae bacterium
CAAAGCGGCGCGCGAGGAACGGGAGCGGAGGGCGGTCGCTTAAGGATAGGGACTGGTTGCCAGGGACCAGGGACCGGGAAGACGAAGCCTCGGAGATGATCCGGGGCTTTTGCTCTTTCAGTTCTCAGTTCTCAGTTGTCCGTCAGGCCACGTAGTTTCGTTGGGAGTCGGCTGAAGAGTGCCGAAGTGGATGAATTCGGGTGATGTCGGGTTTGAGCGGAGGCGCGGGATTTCCGCGAGGAGGGCATCGCGTTCGATCTCGCGGTGGGCGCGGAGGCGGGTGGTGACGCGGTCGAGGTCTGCGTCGTTGTAGCCCGGATGGCAACAGAGTTCGTAAGTGCCGGAGTCTGGCAGCGCGGCGAGAACGCGGCTCAGTGTTTGCGAATCGAGCACGCCGGTTGCGGAGATGGCGACCGTGCCATCTGTCGTGAGGATGCGGTGGTCGTGAATCTGTGGAAGCGAATGCCAGCGCGGACGGAGTGCGGAGAGGAGGCGGATGGCAGCGCGACGCTTGGCATCGCCCTGATGCAGTGCGAGAGACCAGGCGGGCTCGAAGGGATCGCGGATAGCGCGGACGCCGCATTGTTCCGCGGCGCGGAGCAACGGGCGGGCGATGGCGGGGAAGATATGCGCGTGCTTGTGCGTATCGATATGGGTGACGGCGATGCCGGCGGATTGGAGCTTGCGGATCTGGGCGATGGCTTCGCGTTCGATCTCTTCTGAGCGGATGCGGCCGGTCAATAGCGCGGCGAGGAAGCTGCGCAGAGTTGGGCGGAAGTAGCGGCGGTCTGGACCGAGTAAGGAAGAAATGGATTCGTGAGCTGAGACGGGGATGCCGTCGAGGAGGACGATATGGCAGCCGATACCGAGTTGCGGATGAGCACGTGCGACGGCGACGGCGTCGTCAAATGCGGGGCCGGAGGCCATGAGGGTTGCGGAGGTGAGCGCGCCGGCGGCGGCGAGTTCGGCGATGGCGCGATTGATGCCGCGGGTGAGGCCGAAGTCGTCGGCGTTGAGGATGAGGCGCATAGGAAAGGTTCGAGGTGCGCGGTTCGCGGTTCGAGCGGGGGGCGGGTAGGCAAGGTGACGACGCTGGCATTCACCGCGCCGGCTGAGGTTCTTTCGTAAAAACTGCCAAGTATCTGTTGAGGTTGTAACCGGAGTCACGCGCGGCGGCGTAGTTGGCGGCGATCGATGCTTCGAGCCCCTTGAGGCGGAGAGCGCGGGTCGCATCGTCGGTGACCGACGCAAGTTCGAGGAGTGTTGGTAGCTGGAGCCAGGTGGTGAGATCTTCGAACTGTTCGCGGTTGAAGTAGGTTGTGCCGCCGGAGTCGTGCACGCCAGCGAGCCAGCGTGCGTCGGGATCGTGGAAGAGTGCTGCGGATCGGAGGGCATTTGGTGCGGTTCCCTCGGTGGTGAGCAGGAGGCGTACCTGAGCTGCGGCCTGCCAGCGAGCTTCGCCCGTGAGGCCGAGCGTGGCGAAGATGTCGGCGAGAGCGCGGCGGAACAGCAGGCGATCGAAGAGCGCGGGAATATCGAGAGGCGCATTGCCAAAGCGTTCCGGCAGGGCCCGGAGTAAGAGGAATGCGAGGATAGGCGGCCATGTGCGTTCGGCGTTAGTGGCTGGATCGGCGGCGGGAAGAATGGGGCGCGATACAGCGGGCCAGTCTGTGGAGAAGGAGTTAACTAGCGCGGGCAGGCGCGCGGCGAGGGCGACGAGTTTGCGGAACGAATCGACGTAGTCAGCGGCGGGATTCTGTTTCGATGAAGTCGAGGATGGTGTGAGCGGCGTGGGTGCGGTGTGAGCTTTAGCGCCGTCGTCTTGCTTTTGATCCTGCGGAAGGTATTGCGCGATTTCGGCGAAGAGGTTCGTGCTCTTGTCTGAGATGAGGCGCAGGCGGTCAAGTTGTGCGCGCGACAGCTTTGGTGGCTGTGCATCAACATTCGCAACAGAAGCATGCGGCGATTCCTCGATTTCGCGATCCGGCAACGCAGCTCTTTCCGCTCGGGATGACGGCTTGCCGGTGTTTGTGACAAATTCAGTTGCTTGATCTGGCTGTGTGCAACTCTGCGCGAATTCGGTTGCGACTTCGGCGAGGGCGAGGATGTTGCTGCGGCTGAGGGCTTCGCGGAGCGCGTCGTGCAGCGGACGCAGGCGCAGCAAGGCCATCTCTTCGTGAACGTCGGAGACACCGCGGCCGGCAAGCTGATCGCAGAGGCGGTCCCAGGGCCAGTCGGCATTGGGCCAGAGCTCGCGCCAGTCGAGCAGGACGGCGCACTGGAAGCCGTGGAGGTCAAAGCTCATGCCGTGCCAGTGGATGTCGCTCGCGCGGCGAAGATATTCGAGGCCGTGGTTGTCGCGGTATGCGATAACAGCCGAGCCCGACATGGGCAGCGAGAGGCCTTCCGACAGCGAGCGCTGGCGAAGGTTGCCGGAGCCCTTGTCCATGTAGGCGGCGGAGATGTGAATGGTGCCGTGCGTGGAGTCATACCGGTTGTTGTAGACGACCAGCGAGCGTTCATTGCCGTGCCGGTTGGAGTAGGCGAAGACGTTTTCATCGACCGAGCCGTAGCCGTTCCAGAAGTCGTAGAGAGTGAAATCGGAGCTGCCGGCGAAGATGTGGCGTTTGTGCAACAGAGGCGCGATCTCGCGCATGTGGCGCGCGACCAGACCTTCATTGGGCCATTCATCCATTTTCGCGGTCTTGAACTCCATGCCGTAACGCTCGGTGTAGCCCTCGATCTGGCCGTGGCCGAACATGGGCAGGCCTGGAAGGGTAGCGAGCAGAGTGCAGACGCCGAAGTACTTGTCGCCGGAACCAAACTGGTCGATCGCCGTGCGCTCGTCGGGGTTGGACATGAAGTTGACATAGCGCTTCATGATGTCGGGATCGAACTCAAGGGTCTTCTTGAGGTAGGAGCGGAACTTGGCGTTCTCCTCGTCGCGCAGCATGTTCATGAACGCGGAGTTGTAGACGCGATGCATGCCGAGGGTGCGGACGAAGTAGCCTTCGAGCAGCCAGAAGGCTTCGGCGAGAAGAAGCGTGCCGGGAACTTCGGCGGCGACGCGATCGACGACCTCGCGCCAGAATTCATGCGGCATCAGGGCATTGAATTCCTCCTGCGACATCGCGGATTCTGCGCGCGACGGGATCGATCCGCCGGCTCCGGGCAGCGGGAACCAAAGGCGCTGGACATGGCGCTTGGCGAGGACCATCGCCGCGTCGAAGCGAATGATGGGAAAGAGGCGCGCGACGTGCAGGATCACCTGAATGACGTGCTCGCGGACGTAAGCCTTGGAGTAGTCGAGCTGCGCGGTGTCGTTCCACGCGAAGGAGGTGCCGTCGTTGCCGTGGTAGACATACCGGGTTTCGCCGGAGGCGTGATGGCGCAGGCGGAAGGCGACGGCTGCGTCGGACTGGTCGTAGTAGTGGTCTTCGATCTTGATCTCGACGCGCGAGTCGGTGGAGAGATCGGGGCCGTTGAAGCTGTAGGAGGGATAGGGGCTGTCCCAGCGTGAGATGAACCAGTCGGGGTGCTCGATGACCCAGGGCGAATCAAGACCCATGTGATTGGGCACCATGTCGCTGGCCAGGCGCAGGCCGTGCGCGGCAGCGCGCTGTTTGAGGTCGTTGTAGGAGAGCCAGCCGCCGAGGTCTTCGGCGATGTCGTAACTCTTGAGCGAGTAGGCGGAGGCGACGGCGTCGTGATGGCCGCGGAGGCGCTTGATCGTGCGTGAGGCAACGCTGCGCTCCCACAGGCCGATGAGCCAGAGACCGGTGATACCGCGCGAGGCGAGCAGGCGCAGCTCTTCATCGGGAATCTGGTCCAGGCGATGGATGTGGCGCTGATATTTCTTGGAAAGCTGCTCGAGCCATACGTAGGTGCTCTTGGCCATCAGCACTACGTTGGGCATCCATGCCTGGTCGGCGGAGAAGGCCTCGTATTCGTCGAGGGGCGCCTGATAGTCATGCGCATAACGCTTGCGGCGGCGCATCTCCTCGTCGAAGCCGATGAATTCATCGCCGACGAAGCCCATATCGCCCCACTGTGGTGCGCCATGGCGGAACTGGTCAGGGCCGGGCGGATGGAAGCGGAGCCAGATGGCGAGGTCCTCTTCGCGGAGGACATCGATGGCGAGGAGGATGCGACGCAG
The DNA here is from genome assembly GCA_035552995.1 of Acidobacteriaceae bacterium. GTDB lineage: Bacteria > Acidobacteriota > Terriglobia > Terriglobales > Acidobacteriaceae > Edaphobacter. The sequence continues at coordinate 4,157 of DATNEM010000056.1, forward strand.
GTCGTCGCCAATGTATGGCGCCCAATGCTCGCGGATGTATTCGAGCTGTCCGGTGAGCGAGTCGGGGGCGGCGAGCGAGGGTGCGCGCAGAGCTTCAAACAGGGTGCCAACCTCGGGCGCGACGGGCGGGCGCGTGCGGAAATAGTCGGGGAAGGCGGCGGTGACGTTGGGGTAGGCGGTCTTCTGTTTGAGGTCGGTGTCTTCGAAGAGCGCTTTGAACTGCTTGAACGCAGGATTGAGGTTGGCGATCCAGAGCATCAGCAGCTCTTCAAGCGCGGCCTCGCGGTTGGGGCGACCTTCGGTCGACGCGCGGAGCCAATCGCCGGCGGCGATCTCGCCGCGGAAGATGGCGGCGTTGGGAAACTGTTCGGTGAATGCGAGCAGCAGGCGATCGAGCTTGCCGGGATCGGTTTGGGTGGGGTCGATTTGGTTGGCGAACCAGCGGGTGGCGTCGCGGAGGACATTGGGATCGATCTGGCGGCGATATTGCGCGACGAGCGCGTGCGAGAGCTCGTCGATGAGGCCCATGGCGAAGAGCGCGCCGGCGTTGTAGGTCCCGGCTGGATCCGCTTCCGGGCCGCGCGCTTTATTCAGCGCCTCGGCGAGCTGCCGGCTCGCGGCGACGTTGGCGAAGACGACGTTGCCGGTGTAGCTGAACAGCGTCTGGTCGACGTTGGCCGATTCGCGGACCGCGCGGGAGATGTGGAATTCCATGGTCAAAGTCTTTGGCTCTTGTCTCTTAGTATCGCGCGAGCGATGAGTCTCGTGCGATTGGATGCAAGACATGGCTGCCGTTTTGCGGGCCGCGACGGATAACTATATATGGTTGGTGCGGGATTCGTGATCTCTTCGCAATTTGTTTAAAGGCACGAATCTTGAGCTGTCAGCTCACAGCTTTAAGCTGACAGCTCTTGATGCGGCTATTGCGAGAGATGCAGCGATTGGTGCAGTGGGAGGTCTGCGGAGGAGCCGCCGGCTTCGATGAGGAAGTCGCCGGAGGGGCGAAGCCAGGCGGATTTGTTAATGGAATAGATGGAGAGCGCCAGGGGATCGATGGGGATTTCGACGTGCTGTGTCGCGTTTGCTGCGAGCGAGATGCGCTTCCAGGCGGCGAGTTTGCGGAAGGGCTCTCCGGCTGAGGCTGGAAGCGTGACGTAGACCTGGGCGATCTCATCGCCTGAGCGAGAGCCGGTATTGCGGAGATCGAAGGCGACCGACTTTGCGTCCGGTGTGACGTGGAGGTTGGAGTAGGTGAACCGGGTATAGCTGAGACCGAATCCGAAGGGAAAGAGCGGCTGTTCGTTTTTCTCCTGGAACCAGCGATAGCCGACGGCCATGCCGGCGACGTTATAGTCGACGGCGAAGTCGCGGGGCTGCTGACCGCGAGTTCGAGCATCGGCGCCGTTGTTGCCGGTGCGCGGTGTGAGGCCGGTGACGTGCGGGTGCGGGAGCTGATCGTCGGAGGCGGGGAAGGTGACGGGCAGCTTGCCGGACGGGTTCACGCGGCCGAAGAGGATGTTGGTGAGGGCTTCCGCGCCGCCGATGCCGGGGAACCAGGCTTCGAGGATGCCTTTGACGTTTGTGGCCCAGGGCATGGAGACAGGATTGCCGGTTTCCAGCACAACGATAGTGTTGGGATTGGCGGCAGCGACGGCGGCGATGAGCGCGTCCTGCTTGTCGGGCAGGCTGAGCGTGGCGGAGTCCTGGCCTTCAGACTCCCACTGCGTAGCGAAGACGATGGCGATCTGGGCGGAGGATGCAGCTTTGGCGGCTGCTGCGGGATCTATTCCGGGGTCATAGGTGAGGTGCGCGTTGGGCGCGGCCTGCTGGATGTAGTGGAGAGGCGAGGAGCGGAGGTAGACGTGCTCGCCCCAATTGGCGGAGCCGGGGTGCGGGTTGACGGCGTTGCCGCCTGGTGGGTCGACCTGCGAAGAGCCGCCGCCGGAGAGAACGCCGACATCGGCGTGGCCGCCGATGAGTGCGATGGACGGCGTGGAGGCGGAGAGCGGAAGTATTGCGGCGCGATTGTTGAGCGCGCCGTTCTTCAAGAGAACGATGCTCTCTTCTTCGATGTGCTGCGCGTCGTCGCGGCCGCGGAAGGGATCGACGACGCTGGGGATGGGCGGGTGGTCGATAGCGCCGGTTGCGAACATGCTGCGCACGATGCGATGCACCATGTCGTCGAGGCGCGACTGCGGGACCTGGCCGGAGAGGACGGCTTCCTTGAGCGGCCCGGAGAAGAAGTTGTCGTCGCCGGGTTCGTCGTTATCGAGGCCGGCGAGCGCGGCCTTGACGGTGGAGTGCGTGCCGCCCCAGTCGGAAAGGACGAAGCCCTTGAAGTTCCAGTCGTGCTTGAGAACTTTGTTCAGGAGGAAGTCGTTCTCGCAGGAGTAGTCGCCGTTGACGCGGTTGTAGGCGCACATCACGCCGGCGGGATGCGCGATGCCGATGGCGATCTGGAAGGCGAGCAGATCGGTTTCGCGGGCGGCGCGTTCGTCGATGAGAGCGTTGTAGGTATTGCGGCCGGTCTCCTGATCGTTGAAGGCATAGTGCTTGATGTCGCCCATGATCTGGTTGGACTGGACGCCGCGCGCGAGCTGGCCGATCATGTTGCCGGCGAGGATGGGGTCTTCACTGGAGTATTCGAAGTTGCGTCCGTTGCGCGGTTCGCGGATAAGGTCCATGCCGCCGCCGATGGACATGTTGAAGCCCTGGTCGCGGAGCTCGCGGCCGATGACTGAGCCGTAAAGGAAGGCCGCATCGGGGTCCCACGAGGCGGACATGCCGAGCGCGGAAGGCAGCGCGGTGGCGTAGCGGCCATGGAGCGCGGCCATGCGCACGCCGACCGCGGAGTCGGCGAGATTGATGTCTGGCAGATGCAGTCGCGGGATACCGGGCACAAAGCCGGCGCCCCCGATGTCCTCGGGCGGAACGTAGGCGCCTTTACGCAGTACACCCCAGCCGATGCCGTGGACGAGCTGAATCTTCTCGTCGAGGGTCATCTCATGCAGCATGAGATCGGCGCGCGCGTCGGGATCGAGGGCGGGATTCATCCATGGCTGTTGCGCGGGTTGTGGTGCGGTGGAGGCGGCGCGCCTCTGTGCCATTCCCGCGGAACAGGTGAGGAGAAGGAGCGGCGAGAGAACCCATCCGGTAATGGCGCGCATCTGGTCCGAGCTTTCTGGGGGGTACCCCCTATATCGTTCGATCAAGATCTTAAAATAAAACGATTTAGCTGCAAGATATTGATTTAATTGGAGATATCGGTCGCAACCACGGCATTCTGTGCGCAAATGCCGCGATGAGGCCGAATATAGATTTTCCCCTACTTCTATTGTAGCGAGCGGCGAAAACTAAACTGCCACTTTGCCGATAAAAACAAACGGCGTGGATGGAGATAGTTAGCCGAATTCACGAGCGAGAGAGGGCTTGACAACATTTGGGGTGGCGCCGGGCGTTCAGGGAAAGGCAACCCATCCTTTCGCAAAGAACGCGAAAGGATGGGGCGCGCGTTTGAATTGGCAGGCTAGAAGATGATCCTTCCGCCGACCTGAAGGATGCGGTTGGAGAAGCTGCCGCCGCTGATGGCATTGTTGATGTGGCCGAAGCTGTTGGCTCCGGAACTCAACGTTCCATTGGGGGCGGGCAGGTTGGTGAGGTTGAAGACGTTGGTGGACTCGCCGCGCAACTGGAGGTCGAGCCTCTCGCCAAACTTGAAGTCGCGGAAGAGCGAGGCGTCGATGCTGCGGCGGCCCGGAGCGTCGAGTGAATTCTGGCGCACCGTTCCGTCGGAGTTGGCGGGGCCGGCGCCGTTCTGCGGGCAGGGCGCCACACCGTTGAGCGTGTTGTTGTAGGTGCAGAACTGGGAGACATCGACCCAGTTCTTCTCCATGGCGACGCGCGAGTGGCCGTTGTCATTGACGTGCGGGATAACGCCGGGAGCAGCATTCGGGCGATCATTGTTGACGCCGTCTGTATTAACGTCCGAGCCTGCGGTGACGTTGAACGGGTTGCCGCTCTGCAGACGGAGGATCGCGGTGACGGTCCAGCCGTTGAATACGTGGCGAGTGAAGGCATTCTGCATGCCGAAGGTAGGCTGATAGACGAAGGACGCCGCCATCACGTGCCGCTGATCGAAGTCCGAGCGCTGGCGGTCAAGGTAGTGATTGCGGTTGTCCTCCGGCTCCGTTCCGGCGCTGTTGCCGGTGTTGCCGGTGGTGTCGAGGTCTTCGCTCTGCAGCGACTTGGACCAGACGTAGAAGCCCTGGATCGAGAATCCGTGGGTGAGCTGCTGCTGGACTGAGACCTGGAGGCCGTTGTAGTTGGCGCTCTCCGAGGACTGGATCTGCGAGATGGTGGAGAGCTGCGGATTGGCTGCGGTGCCGCCGGGCGATACGCCATAGGAGACGTCGTTGTAGGGGCGGCGATTGTTGACGGTGCCGGTGGTGTCCGCGTAGGCGCAGTTCTGCGTGGTGTTGGTGGTGGCGCAGGATGCTCCGGGCGCTCCGGCGGAGGTGAGATTGAAGACGGGATAGTTCAGGTCCCACTCGATGGGCAGCTTGCGCGAGAGCGAGGCGACGTAGTTTGCGGAGAGCGCCAGGCCGCGGGTGAACTGCTGCTGAATTCCGAAGTTGATCTGGTAGGTCTCCGGCCAGCGGAAGTTGGGATCGGTGGGGATGATGGCGGCAGGCTTGACGACGAACTGGGGGCTTTTTGCGTTGTAGATGAAGGGGTACGGAGAGTGGCCGACGCCGCCGGCGATGCAGGTAGCGTCGCCATTGCAGAAGTCGGTGGGATCGGTGGCGTAGGGATTCGCAACCGAGATGACGTGCGAGAAGGAGGGACGGCCGGAGAAGGGCTCGCCGTTGGAGGAGTAGGTGAAGAGATTGCCGCCGATGGAGCCGTAGAAGATGCCGGCTGCGCCGTGGATGACGGTGCGGCCATTGGCGTACGGCGTCCAGGCGAAGCCGGCGCGCGGAGAGACGTGGTTATAACGCGTATCGACGCCGCCGGTGGGAACGCCCGGGTCACCGGGAAGCAGAATGCCCTTGGGCAGGCTGGGGGCGATGGTGGAGGTCTTGCCGGGGATGAACTGCATGGTCATCTGCTGCGTGTCGGTCGGCGTGGTCTGGATGTCGTAGCGGACGCCGAGGTTGAGGGTGAGATTGGCACGGATGCGCCAGTCATCCTGAAAGAAGAGACCGTAGTTGAAGTAGTTGGCGTTGGCGTAGACGGGGACGTCCTGGCCCATGGTGTTGGGGCGGCCGAAGAAGAAATCCGTGATGGCCGCGCTGCTACGGCCAGCCGTTCCGGCGCCGGCCTGGGTGAAGGAGAAGACGCCGTAGTCGTTAAGGGTGGTCTGCTGGGCGTCGTTCTCGCGATTGGCCTCGCCGCCGAAGTAGAGAGTGTGTCCGCCGTGGGTGGTGCTGACGACATCGCGGATGGCGTAGACGTTGCTGCCTGAGACCGGACCGGTGATGGCGTTGCCGGCGGTGAACCAGCCGCTGACGCCGAACTGCGGACGCGCGCAGCCGGCCTGGGGCTTGGCTCCGCAGATCTGGCCATTGGGCAACTGCTCGGCAAAGGCGGAGCCGTAGCTGGCGAGGCTGTCCACGGGCGAGGGCACGCGGCCGCCGATGAGGCGAGTGTAGTTGAGCGCGAGCTGGTTGATGCTGCTGTTGGTGATGGTCCAGGTGTGGGCGATATTGGCTTCATGCTGGTTGAATTTGTAGTCATGCGTCACCCAGCCGAGGATGTTATTGCCTGAAGGATTCACGACGTAGTCGCCGGCAAGATGGAAGTAGCTGAGGGCGAGCCGCTGCTTGGCGGTCATCTGGTAGTCGCCCTTGTAGAGCTGCTCGTCGGTCTTCTGGCGGTAGGGGCTGAAGTCGCGGCGGGTGTAGATGGAGTCGCCGGCCTGGCTGGGGTTGGGAGTGGGGATAAGGCCGGCCTTGATGATGGCGAGGATTGCGGGATCGAAGGCGGAGGTCGGGACGATGTTTCCCGGATAGGCGGTGCGAGTGACCGGATCGCAGGCGTAGAAGGAGGTTGCGGTTGAGGTGACGGTCTTGGCGCAGGCGGCGGCGCCGGTGAGGCCTGTGGTGGGAAGATTTTCACTGAAGTTGCCCTGCTGCATGGCGGCGCTGGGAACCTGAGTGGTGAGGATGTTGTCCGAGATGAAGCGGAAGCCGGCGTACGAGCCGAAGAAGAAGAGCTTGTCGTGCACGACGGGGCCGCCCACCGTAAAGCCGAAGCGGTGCTGGTTGTAGGGCGTCTTCTGCGTCTGGTTGTGCTGAGTGGCGTTGAAGTTGCGGTCGCGGAAGAACTCAAACGCGGAGCCATGGAACTGGTTGGTGCCGGACTTGGTGAGCACGGTGATAACGCCGGAGGAGTTGCGGCCGTACTCGGCGGAGTAGTTGTTGGTCTGGACGGCGAATTCCTTGATGGCGTCGGGGTTGGGGAGCGGGTTGCCGGTGTTGCGGACGCCGGTCATGTTGCTGCCGCCGTCGAGATAATAGGAGACCTGGCCGACGCCGGAGTCGGTTGAGCCGTTGATCTTGACGTGCTGCTCAGGGAAACCGAGGGGATTGATGACGCCGCCGTTGCCGCCGGTGCCGGCGTTGTTGTTGTTCTGCACGCCGGGAGTGAGGTCGAGGAGGGTGTAGACGTTGCGATCGACGAGCGGGAGGTTCTCGATTTCGCGATTGGAGATGGTGCGGCCGAGCGTGGAGTTCCCGGTGTTGAGGAGCGGGATTTCCGCCGTGACCTGAATGGTCTGGTCGGCGCCGCCGACGGAGAGCGAGAGGTCGAGATGCGCTTCTTCGGTGACGGTGAGCGTGAGGCCCTGCCGGTTGAGGGTCTTGAAGCCCTTAGCTTCGACGGTGACGCTGTACGGTCCGATGGGAAGGAAGTCGGCGCGATACTCGCCGCCGCCGCCGGTTTTGACCACGCGGACGAAGCCGGTCTCGGTCTGGCGGATGGTCACGTTTGCGTCAGGAATTGCGGCGCCGCTGGCGTCTGTGACGGTGCCGAACATGGTGGCGGTGCTGACCTGCGCGTTCGCCGGCAGAAGGCCGAGGAAGAGGGCAACGGCGATGGCGAGCAGGGCGACAAGCTTTGTGGTGATGGGGTGCTGCCAGGCGAGCAGCTTCTGCTGCGCGGTGATTGCTGCGTTGAGGCCCATGCGTTGATCCTTCTTGTTGTCGATTGCATTGGGTGATGTCATTGCGGTCCTCCTTCGTCAGAAAGCAAAAGCGTGTGATGCGGTTGGCGGCGCTGGCCCACGCCGGTTCAGTGCGCCCGGTCAGGTGATTTTGAGAAAGGCCGCAGGCAGGCCGTTAGAAACGACTCCGGCATGACATGCGCCTGTGCGTTGAATTGAAATCTGCGCGCGGCCATTGGCGAGCTGCAGTTCGCGTGAACCGCGCGTGGTCCCGAGGTTGTCGATGAGGCGGCCTTCGCCGGCGATAGAGAAACGGACGGTATGCGCGGCGTCGAGGCAGAGGCGGCCGTCGGCATCGTGCAGGGTGGCGGCGAGGGAAACGGTATCTGCGTTGCGCGATTTTTCCATGAGGCGCAACTCGGCGGGCTTGCTCCACGGCTGGGTTTCGTAGGCGAGGTCGATTTCGTCCGTGACGGTAGTGGTGCCGCTGGTTGCGACGGCACGGAGATTGTTTGCGCCGGGAGCGAAGGCTACGTCCCAGCGCAGGCCGGCCGCGGGAAAGTTCTGGCTGTCGCGGCTTTTTGCGCCGAGGGATTTTCTGTTGAGGAAGAGCTCGGCCTGCTCGCAGTTGGAGAAGACGTGGACTGGACGTGTTTGTCCGGCATGGCCCCAGCGGACAGGCCAGGTGTGGCCGTAGATGTGGACCATGGGCTTCGAGGCCCAGTAGGACTGGAAGAGGTAGTAGGACTCCTTCTTCGTGAGGTCGCGCTCGACGACGCCCTTCTGGTTCATGCGCGGGATGGAGCTGTCGCTGCGAAGAGGCGAGGCGAAGTCCTTGAAGATCCACTGCGCGGAGCCGGTGAGCCAGCCGAGCTTTTCCTGCGTCTTGAGGTGCCAGTCGAAGAGCAGGCAGGCGTAAGTCTCCGACCAGTCGCCATCGGAGGACATGCGCGGAGGGTAGCCGCCTTTTTTGTAGGCAAGCCCTTGTTCCGCCGTGGCAGCGTGGGCGGGAACCCTGCGTAGCGCGGCTTCGGGATCTTCGGAATGGCGGCCGGCGTGGCTGTCCGCGCCCCATTCCATGTGGATGAGGCGCTTGACGCGCTCTCGTTGGGTCGTGAGGCTCTGCTCGTAGTCGTGATAGTTGCCGCCATACCAGCCGGCCCAGATGGAGGGCGAATAGACGTCGGGGATGTCGCGGGCGAAGTCGCAGCGGCGGAACGAGGTCAGGCGCGAGGAGTCAAGCGAATGCGCGAGGTCGCGCATTTCGGTCATGAATTGGCGAATGGCCTGCTGATTGACCTTCGGATATTCGTTGGGCCAGTCATCTTCATTGCCGAGGCCCCACAGGATGATGGAAGGATGGTTGATGTGCTGGTCGATCATGTGGGCCAGCATGTCTTTGGCGTTCTGCTGGAAGGCGGCGTCGCCGACTCCGGCGCGGCACCATGGCGCTTCCTCCCAGACCATGAGGCCGAGTTCGTCGCAGAGATCGAGGACGAGGCGGTCCTGCTGGTAGTGCGCGAGGCGGATGAAGTTCGCGCCCATCTCGCGGATCATCGTGAGTTCCTGGCGGACGAGGTCGTCGGGCATGGCGGCGGCCGTGCCGGCGTGGTCGGCGTGGCGTGAGGTGCCGCGGAGGAGTACGCGGGTGCCGTTTAGCTTGAATGGACCGTGCTCGACGAACTCGAGCGAGCGGATGCCGAAGCGTTCTTCAACCGAGGTCGCGCCTGAGGGGCTCGTGAGCGTAACACGGCAGCGGTAGAGGTGCGGCGAGTCGGGGGACCAGAGGTGCGGCTGTGCGATGGGGAAGGCGGCGAGATCCACGAAGCCGGAGCTGGGTGCGTGGGTCTTCGTCGAGGAAAAAAGGACGCGGCTGTCGACATCGGAGACTTCGACGGAGATGGTGCAGTCGGTCGTTAGGGCCTTCGGGTTGAACAGCCGCGCTTTGACGAGAACCTGTGCGGAGCCGTCCTCCGCGAGTGTGGGAAGAATGTGGACGGCGTCGAGAGCAAGCGCGGGGAGATAGACGAGGCTAACGTGGCGGTAGAGTCCGCCGTAGAGACAGAAGTCGCTGAGGTTGGAGGGGACACGCTCGAGGTCGGGTGAGTTGTCGCAGAGGACGGCGATGGGAATGCCGTCGGGCGCGTTCGTTGATGGAAGGTTGGCCAGGGCGTCCGTGATGTCAAAGGCGAACTCGTCGTAGCCGCCTTTGTGCGTGCCGATCTTTGTGGAACCGACCCAGAGGGTCGTGGTCTGGCCTGCGCCGCGGAAATGGAGCAAGGTGCGGCCGCCGGGGAAGGGATTGGCGACAGAGATGTGGGTGCGATACCAACCGTGGCCCTGGAAGTAAGGCTGGTCTGGGTCGCAGGCGTCCTGGGCGTTGAAGGAGTGGGGAAGTGACGCGGGGTGCCAGAGCGAGTCATCTTCCTTGCGCCAGACTGCCCAGACGCCTCCGAGGGAGGCCTTGCGGAACTGCCAGCCTTCGTCGAGGCGAAGTGATGTTGTGGCGTAGGTGGCCGGGTGGGCCGCGGGGGTCAAGGCGCGCAGTGACACGGGCAGCAGAACGCCGGCGGTGGCCAGCGACGTGTTGCGAAGGAACGCGCGTCGTGAAGATTCAAACAAGCCGGAACCCTTCTGACTGTTGCAAACGGAGCTTTAGGGAAGCAGGCGATACCGTCCGCCTTCACGAGGACGATCGGCAAGTGACTCACCGTTTGGCCCGAGCAGGTTGGTGCAAGTACATCGAGGCATTAGGGTTATAGGCGTCAAATGGCACGTTACAAACGCTGCTTGCCGCTGCTATGGAAGGGCGAGTAGGATTCGTAGTTTGGAGAAGATGACACGCGCCGGCGCAGTCCGCGAGGTCTGGCATCCGCACACGGTCCACGACCGTGAGGTGATCCTTCGCGAGTTGGCGGACGTGCTTGCGAGTCCACACTTCTGCAACAGCAAACGCTATCCTGCATTGCTGAAGTACATCGTGGAGAAGACACTGGCGGGCGAGGCCGACCAGTTAAAGGAGCGCACGGTCGGGGTCGAGGTCTTCGACCGTCCTGCGGATTACGACACCAACGCGGACACGGTGGTGCGTTATACCGCAGGCGAGGTGCGCAAGCGGCTCTCGCTCTACTACCACGAGTTGGAGCGCAGACCAGCGGTGCAAATCGCGCTGCCGGCTGGATCGTATGTGCCGGAGTTCGCGGTTGCGCACGAGGTGGAGGCCGATGGATTTCCGGCTGAGCATACGGAAGCGCACAGCGGCATTGCCCTGCGTGAGCCGGAGTTTCCCGCGATGGACTCGCACAGTCCCCCGCATGTGCGCTTACTGCCCAGCGACGCAACGCGGCCGGGTGTCGTTCGATGGGGATGGATTGCGCTGGCGATCCTATTGGCGGCGGGTGTCGCGCTGGCCGGAAGCTGGAAATATCGCACGCTGCACCCGAAGACGGCGCTGGATGACTTCTGGGCGCCGCTGCTGCACGACCAGTCAACGATGATGGTCTGCATCGGCGGCTCGGTGTTCGACCAGAGCCATCTGTCCGGCGTCAGCACTGCGGGCAAGGATACCGATTACCCGTTTGTGTCGCTGCAGAGCACCTCGGCAGTCGCGCAACTGAGCTCATTGCTGGGGCAAAAGGGCGGTATCACCACCGAACTGCACGCCGCTGCAAATATTCCATTGACGGACCTGCGCGAGCATCCTGTCGTGTTGCTGGGCGGATACAACAACCAGTGGACGGTTCGCCTGGTGCAGCCGCTGCGCATTCATTTTGTGCCGATTGAAAAAGCAGAGGGCATTGTGGACTCGAACCAGCCGGGAAGTCCGTGGGAGCGCGACCCGTCGCTGCCGTATTCCGGCGCGGACGACTACGCGCTGGTAGCACGATTTCGCGATCCCACGACCGACAGCTGGGTGATGGCGCTGGCCGGTGTGGGGCGCAACGGCACCGAGGCGGCGGCCCACTTCGCCACCAGCCCGCACTATATCCAGCAATTGCAGGACCGCATCGGCGGCTTCGGCAACCGCAATGTCGAGGTGGTGCTGAAGGCGAGCGTCGTCGATGGCAAGACAGGCGCACCGACGGTGCAGGCGGTCGCGGTCTGGTAATTGCGGCACGGTTGGCAGCATGGTGGCCCATGCCTGCGGGACTGGTCTGCGATAGAATCCGCTCGAAATGAAGAGAATCCAAGCGAGTCGGGCTGTAGCGCGGGTCGCGGCCGTACTGTTGCCGGCGGCAGCTTGGCTGGGGTGCCTGGGTTGCGGTGGACGGCAGCGGCTGGTGGTTTCGCCCGATGAGGTAACGCTGCCTGCCGATGGCGCGGAACACCGGATTGCTCTGCTGCGTCTCTCAGGCGACGGTGAGATTCGTCCGGCCGACGTCAAGATTGATAACGACACCGGCCGCGTGGTTGCGGAGAGCGACCGAGCGCTCGCCGTGGAGGTGCGGGCGCCGGTAAATCCGGGCGCCGAACGCGTCGTTGCGCGGTATCGCGGGCGGAGGGCGGTTGTCGTTGTTCATTTTGCGCCAGATGATAGAGATTCCTTTGGCGATGGGACGCCGGACTTTCTGCGCCTGCATTCGGCTGCGGATCGTGCTGCGTTCCGCGCCTGGTTTGCCGGGCTGGCGGACACCGCGGCGAGGTTGCAGCCGGACCGGCTGCCGCGGGAGATCGACGATTGCGCGGCGCTGCTGCGGTGGTGCTACCGCAACGCGCTCCACGCGCATGACGAGGCGTGGCTGGCGACGATGCCATTCGACGCGATGCCGCCCCTGACCTCCATGCAGCAGTATGTTTATCCGCTCACGCCGCTAGGGGCGGGGCTGTTCCGGGTGAAGCCGGGACCCTATTCGGCGGGGGACACTGCCAACGGGAGCTTTGCGCAGTTTGCGGATGCGAAGACGTTGTGGCGGTGGAATACGTTTTTTGTGACGCGGGATGTCCGGGCGGCACGGACGGGCGATCTGCTGTTCTTTCGGCAACTGGAGCAGGGCTCACCGTATCACTCCATGATCGTCACCGGCGCGGGTCACGACTGGGTGGTTTACGATACCGGGCCAATGGGGGAGGGACCGAAAGCGAAGCGGGGCGAGGTGCGCCGCATGACGCTGGACGACCTGATGCACCATCCCGATACACGGTGGCGCCCAATTTCTTCCAACAGTAACTTTCTCGGGGTGTATCGTTGGAACGTTCTTCGCGAGGACCCCTGATGAGGCCGCACGTCGCCTGCCTGCTTCTCCTGGCCATTGCCTCGGCCGGTCGCGCGCAAACAGGATCCGTCTCGTTCAACATCAGCACAGCAAAATCGTTCGCTCCGGGCGAGCAGCCGAAGATCCATCTCTACACGCACAATGTGGACGCGCTGGAGTTTCGCATCTATCGCGTGAAAGACCCGGTGCGCTTTATGGAGAACCTGCGCGAGCTGCACTCGTTTGGGCCGGAGGCGAGCTTGCTGGGGCCGGAGCGCATCGATGAGCGCACGTGGCTGGAGAAGTTCCACGACTGGAAGCAAGGGTTATGGGACAGCATTCGCGATTTCTTTCGCTACCAGTTTTCTCGGGATGCGCGGCACTCGTTGCGCGCGCACCAGAGCGTGCTGAAGCGGCGCAGCCGGATCGTGAGCGAGGCGGAGTTTGCTCAGGTGCCGATCCTGAACCAGTCGCAGCTGGTGGCGCGCTGGCGACAGCTGGTTCCGTCGACGTTTCTCTCCGACGCGAATGAGCTGGGCGTGCCTAAGCTGAACGCGGGGCTGTATCTGCTGGAAGCGACTGACGGGCACTACAAGGCATACACGCTGCTGATGGTGACCGAGATGGCGCTGGTGACGCGCACCACCAACGGCAGCGTGACGGCGTTTGTGGTCGATCGAGCCAGCGGCGCGCCAATTGCAGATGTGAAGGTGGACACAGGCTTCGGGCAGAAGCAGATGGCGACGGGTGTGACGGGCGCGGATGGGACAGCGCAGCTTGCGGTTGCAGCCGACAAATCGCAGCAGGACAACTTCTGGGTGGTTGCGGTGAAGGGCAATGAGCTTGCGGGGGCGACGCCGGACACGTGGTCCCTGTCATGGTCCGCGACTGGGAAATATGCGGGCTATGTGTATACCGAGCGGCCGGTGTATCGGCCGACGCATACGGTGCACTGGAAGGCGATTCTGCGCGAGCATGACGGAAACTCGCTGAAGCTGCCGGCGCCGGGCAGCGTGCATGTGGTGATCACAGACGAGAACCAGAAGGCGGTATTCGATAAGCAGATGCCGCTGTCAGGCGCGGGCGATGTGACGGGTGACTTCGACCTGCCGAAGGATGCGGCGCTGGGTTATTACACCATCATCGTGGGCGATCAACAGAACAATGCGATTGCGGGCGGCTTCCATGTGGAGGACTATCGCAAGCCGGAGTATCGCGTGCAGGTGAACGCGGGTCGGAAACGCGTGCTGGAAGGCGCGACGATGCCGGTGACGATCGATTCACGCTACTTCTTCGGAGAGCCGGTGGCGAATGCGCGGGTAAAGTACCGCGTCTACCATGAACGGCATTATTGGTGGGGCGAAGAAGAAGGTAGTGCGTCGGATGAGACAGGATCCGATGCAGGCGAAGACAACTCGGACACGAACAATGCGAATGCCTACTCCGGTGATGAGGAGGCGGAGAAGACGGGCAAGCTGGATGCCAACGGCACGATGGTGGTGCAGGTGCCGACGCAGGTGGACAAAAATGGCGTCGCCCATCCGGACTATGACTACACGGTCGAGGCCGGGGTAACCGATGCGGCGAACCGCGAGATCACAGGACGCGGCAAATTTCTCGCGACGTACAGCACTTTCCGTGTGAATGTAGAGCCGGTGAGCTATGCGGTGCATGCGGGAGACAATGCGAAGTTCCGCGTTACGGCGGTGGATTACGACGACAAGCCGGTGAGCACGGATGTGCATGTGCAACTGGTGTTCCGGCATTACGAGAACGGCACGACGCCGACGATCCAGGGTGCTTCGGCCGATGTGACGACAGACGCGACGGGGCATGCTGTGGGATCGCTGCCGGTGGGCACGCCGAAGTATTCGAGCGCCGAGATCGTTGCGACAGCTGCGGCTGTTCAATCCGGCACGCGCGATCCCGCGGATGAAAGCTATCTGTGGATCATGGGCGCGGGGGAGATGGACTGGAGCTCGAGTTATGGCTCGACGCAGATCGTCGCGGACAAAAAGAGCTATGCGCCGGGCGATACGGCGCATCTGAGCATCGTTTCGGAGAGCGAAGGTTTCTACGCGCTGGTGCTGACGCAGGGCTATGCGCTGCAAAAACGTGAGGTGATGCACAGCGACGGCAAGACGCTTTCGTTCGACCTGCCGATCACTACCAATTCGCAGCCGAACATTACGGTGCAGGCGCTGTTCATCAAGGACAACACGCTGTACCAGGCGGAGAAGGTGTTGAAGGTGCCGCCTGCGCAGCAGCAGTTGAACGTGCAGATCACGCCGAGCAGGGACGTGTTCCAGCCGCAGCAGACAGCGGCGTACGACGTGGTGACTACAGACCACGGCGGAAAGCCGGTGAGCGCGGAGCTGAGTTTTGGCGTGGTGGATGAGGCGATCTACTCACTGTATCCGGATTCGAGCGGCGACATGGTACGCGCCCTCTATCCGCAGCGCTATGCAGAGTCTTCGGTGAGTTCCTCCCTGGACTACTACTTCAGCGGTGAGGCAGGCGTGAAGTCTCCGCTGCTTGCACTGCGCAATGCGCGTTACCATCCGCAGCTGGCGCAGGTGAAGCCGGGCAATGAGGCGAAGCCGCGCGTGCGCAAGGCGTTTCCGGATACGGCCTATTGGGCGCCGGACATCCATACGGATTCGAGCGGCCGAGCGCATGTCGCATTCAGTTTTCCTGATTCGTTGACGACGTGGCGCGCGACTGTCCGGGCGATTACAGCGGACTCGAAGGCCGGCTCGGCGATCAGCCGCGTACTGGTGCGGAAGAACGTGCTGGTACGTATGGGCACGCCGCGCTTCATGATCAAGGGCGATGAGATCACGCTGCCGGTGATCGTGCACAACTATCTGGACACAGCGAAGCAGGCGACGGTGTCGCTGAAGGTGGAAGGGCTGGATGCGGTTGCGGGCTCGCAGCAGAGCGTCAGCATCCCGAGCAGGGGGGAGGCGACGACATTATGGAAGCTGCGTGCTTCGCAGGTGGGAACTGCAAAGCTGACAGCATCGGCAGTGACCGATGCGGAATCCGATGCGCTGGAGATCAGCTTCCCCGTGGAGCCGGCAGGTGTTGCGAAGACGCTGGCACAGAGCGGAGTAATCGCACAGGCCGCGCAGCAGGCGAGCGCGGCGATTGCGTTTCCGGGCAACTCCGATGCCGCGGCGCATTCACTGCGTATTGAAGTCAGCTCTTCCATTGCGGGCTCGCTGTTTTCGGCACTGGACTATCTGACGAGCTATCCGTACGGCTGCACGGAGCAGACGATGTCCAGTTATCTGCCGAATGTGATTGTGGCGGATACGCTGCAGCGGCTGAAGGTGAACGCACGCATCGATCCGGGGGAACTGCGCGCGAAGATGCAGGCCGGCCTGGAGCGGCTGAAGGATTATCAGCACGACGACGGCGGATGGGGCTGGTGGAAGGAAGATGAGAGCCGCGTCTATATGACGGCGTATGTGGTGAGCGGCATTGGGATGGGATCGCAGTTCATGCCGCTGAACGACGATCAACGGCAGATGCTGAACCGGGGCAAGAGCTATCTGCGCAAGCAGCTTGACGAGCACCCCCGCATGCGACCGGAGCTGCGCGCTGCGGTTGTGTATGCGCTGGCGGAGGCGGGCGAGACGAACTTTGGAGCGGCGCTGGATGAACAGTGGTCGCGCCGCAACGACCTGGAGCCGGAGGCGCTTGCCATGACCGGACTCGCGATGCTGCAGGCGCACGATGCGCGGGCGACTGAGGTTGCGAAGTTGCTGGCGGGGGAAGCAAAGAAGCAGGGCGAGCTGGTGTCGTGGAAGGGATCGTATGTGCCGCTGCTGGATACGGAGTACACCAACGACGCCGAGGCGACGGCCTACGCCGTGCGGCTGATTGCCAAGGTTGATGCGGGCAACGCGCTGCTGCCGGGAGCGGGGCAGTGGCTGATGTTGGCTCGCAACGGCGGCGAATGGTGGGACTCGACAGAGCAGACCGCGATGGTACTGTTCGGACTGGTCGATTACCTGAGCGCGTCGCAGGAGCTGACGTCCGACTTTATCGTGGATGTTCTGGTCAACGGACACAGTGTCTCTACACGGCACTTCACTGCGGCGGATGCAGTGAGCGGCTCGTCGCTGGCGATTGACGTTGATGCTGCGCACCTGGCGCCCGGGACAAACAATGTGCAGATCGTGCGGCGCAGCGGCGGCGGGCGCGTGTACTGGTCGGCGCGCGGCGAGTTCTATTCGACAGAAAAGAAGGATTTCCAGGCCGGCAGCATGTCGTTGAACCTGACGCGCGACTATTACAAGCTACAGCCGACGCAGAAAGACGGCCGTGTCGTTTACACGCTGCAGCCGATCAGCGGGAAGGCTGAGATCGGCGATGTGCTCGCGGTGCATGAGGCGATCAACGGTTCGCCGATGCGCTATCTGATGCTCGAAGATCCGATCCCGGCGGGCACGGAATTT